>JAFGJU010000176.1 GCA_016928935.1 Candidatus Eiseniibacteriota bacterium
CCCCCGCGCGGCATGCGGGTGCCGCCTGTCCGGCCGGCGGCGGTCCAAAGAACTCTGGCGGCGTCCGGACGAAAGTGCGCTATACTTAGTAGGCCCGCGGTCGACGGGCTGAAGACTGTGCGGTGAACGAGTCCCGCAGGCGCGTCGCCCCCGGGCGGCAATATCCTACGCAATAAGCCCATCGAACCGCATCACCGGAGAAGCGGCCATGAGAACCTCTGACATCGAGACCACTGCGGGCAGGGTGCCCCCGCATTCAATAGAGGCCGAGCAGAGCGTGCTGGGCGCGATGCTCATAGACGCCTCCGCGGCCGGAAAATGCCTGGAGCTCATCCGGGACGAAGAAGCGTTCTACAGGGAAGCTCACAGGAAGATATTCCGCACCATCGTGACGATACACGACAGGGGAGAACCGGCCGACCTGGTGACCGTCGGGGAGGAGCTCAAGAAGAAGGGCGAACTCGAGCAGGTGGGCGGGCCGTCCTACCTAGCGTCTCTTTTCGAGCAGGTGGCCACGTCGGCGAACGTCGAATACTACGCAAAGATCGTCCTCGAGAAGGCGACGTTGAGGAAGCTCATCGAAGCGGGCACGACCATCGCCACCGAGGCCTTCACGACCAAGGAGGACTCGGGCGGCGTGCTGGACAGAGCCGAGCAGCTCATTTTCGGCATCTCCGACGCCAAGACCAGGACCGGATTCGTGGCGCTCCGCGACATCCTGGGTCACAGCTTCGAAGTCATCCAGGAGCTGTACGACAAGAAGAAGCACGTCACGGGGGTGGAATCGGGTTTTTTCGAGCTGGACACCATGACCGCGGGCTTGCAGCCGTCGGACCTCGTAGTCCTGGCCAGCAGGCCCTCGATGGGCAAGACGAGCCTTTCGATGAACATCGCCGAGCACGCTGCGATTGAGAACAGGGTCCCCGTTGCGGTCTTCAGTCTCGAGATGGCAAGAGAGCAGGTGGTCTTGAGGATGCTCTGTTCCCAGGCGCGCGTCGAATCGCACCGCCTGAGGACGGGGTATCTGAGGGAATCCGAGTGGCCGCTCCTGACCACCGCGGCCGGACGGCTTTCCAAGGCCCCCATATACATAGACGACACGCCGGCCATCAGCGTTCTGGAGATGCGCTCCAAGGCGCGAAGGCTGAAGTCCGAAGCGAACGTGGGTCTCATAATAGTGGACTACCTTCAGCTCGTCCGCGGCATGCCGAACGTCGAGAACAGGCAGCAGGAGATATCGCAAATCTCCCGGGCTCTCAAGGCGCTGGCCAAGGAGCTCAAGGTGCCGGTCGTCGCGCTGTCCCAGCTTTCCAGGGCCGTGGAGGCGAGGGGTGGAGACAGGCGGCCGGTGCTGTCGGACCTGAGGGAGTCCGGGGCCATAGAGCAGGACGCGGATGTCGTCATGTTCATCTACCGGCCTGAAGTGTACGAGAGGACGCCCGAGAATGAAGGAAAGGCCGAGCTCATAGTCGGTAAGCAGAGGAACGGGCCCATCGGGAGCGTCCCGCTCACGTTCATACGCGAGTACACTCGTTTCGAGAGCAGGTCCAAGAGGCCCGAAGAGCCGTTCTAGCTCCGTTCGCGCCGCCCGTCCGCCCGGCCCGTCCCCGTCATCCGCCTCCCCGTCGGCCCCGTCGGCCTTGCCGGGCATGGGCCAGCGCTTGCAGTCTCACCGGCCTCGGCCCCGGGTGCGGTTGCCGCCCCGGGCCACGGCCTCGGCCCCGGGCTCCTCTTCCCGTCCCGGCCGAGTATCACCGGCGGCGACCCGAATCCCTTCAACATCCCCTTGCCTTCAGGCCCGCAACCGGATATTGTGCGTGCGGATACGCTTCGCGCGGGTGCGACGCTGCGCTTCGGGCAGCTCCGCCGAGCCGCGGCCAAGCCGCCGGTTCAGCCGCGCAAAGAGATCTTTCGCAAGTCCTTTCTGGTGGTCCGAGGTGACCGGATGGATGCAAATCAGCCTTTGGTGGGAGCCCAGACCGTAGGCCGCAGGGTCGTGGAAAGCCTGGAAGAAACCGGCCGCGTGTTTCTCTTCTTCGTGAACGTGTTCAGGTCGTTCCCGGGCTTCTGGCGGAAGGGCCATCTCGTGCTGGAACAGATGATGGCGATGGGCATCGAATCGCTATCGCTGGTTTTCGTCACGTCGATATTCACCGGCGCCGTGGCCGCCGTGCAGGCCGCCTACCAATTCCAGGACTACGTGCCGATGCGCTACCTGGGATCGGTCATCGGCAAGAGCGTCGTCATAGAGTTGGGGCCTGTGCTCACCGCGCTTGTTGTGGCCGGACGAGTGGGCGCCTCCATAGCAGCGGAGCTGGGCACCATGAGGGTGACCGAGCAGATAGACGCCCTGGAGACGATGGGAGTGAGCCCCATACGCCATCTCGCCGTCCCCAGGATGATCTCCGGAATGGTGATGCTGCCCGTAGTGACCATCTTCTCCGACTTCCTGGCGATCGTCGGGGCCTACGTAGTGGCGTACGTCTCGCTGGACGTGGCAACGAACACCTTCATGGAGGGCCTGCGGATGTTCTTCCACTTGAGGGACGTCTTCGGCGGGCTCGTAAAGAGTCTTTTCTTCGGCGTCGTGATAGCGACGATGGGATGCTACTTCGGTTTTCACGCCGAAGGCGGAGCGGAAGGAGTCGGCCGGGCGACCACGAGAGCCGTCGTGTCGTCCTGCCTATCAATACTGGTGCTCGACTACATGCTGGCAACGCTCATTTTCAGAGTGCTGCTGGGGGCGTGAGACGCGCGGTCTAGGCCGATTGGCCGACGGCGCCGGGCGGGTACGGCAAACCCCGCGGCGTCGGTGAGACGCAAGGGTGCGCCGCCGGGCCGCACAGGGTGGGAATCAGTGATAGTCGTCAAACAACTCGAAAAGAGATTCGGCGGCAAGAGGGTTTTAAACGGCGTCGACCTCACCATCACCGACGGCGAATCCCTGGTCGTCATCGGGAGGAGCGGTTGCGGTAAGAGCGTCCTCCTCAAGCACATAATAGGGCTCCTCAAGCCGGACAGAGGACACATCTTCATCGACGAGAGAGACATCACCGTCATGAGGGACGCCGAGCTGAACGAGCTCAGGAAGAGGTTCGGTATGGTCTTCCAGGGCGCCGCTCTTTTCGATTCCATGACGGTGGCAGAGAACGTCGCTCTCCCGATGCGTGAGCACGCCCACATGCCGGAGGAGACGATTCACGACCGAGTCGCGGAGAAGCTCCAGCTGGTAGGCCTGGAGGGCGTCGAGAACGTGCGGCCCGCGAGTCTCTCCGGTGGCATGAAGAAGAGAGTCGGCCTCGCCAGGGCCATGGCCATAGACCCGGAATTCATACTGTACGACGAGCCGACCACGGGCCTCGACCCCATAATGGCCGATGCGATAAACGACCTGATACGAAGTCTCCAGAAGAGACTGGCCATAACGTCCGTAGCCGTGACGCACGACATGAGAAGCGCCTACAGGATAGGCGACAGGATAGCGATGCTTCACGACGGCAAGATAATCTACGAGGGCACGCCCAAGGAGATCCAGAAATGTGAGGACCCGGTGGTCTGCCAGTTCATATCGGGCAGCGCCAGCGGGCCCTTGACGGATGCCTGACACTGACGGCGACCCGGAGGCGCATGCCGGGACACGCAGGTCGGTCCCCACAGGAGGAATTGATGGACAGGAGAGGCACTGAGCTAACGGTTGGAGTGGCAGTCATCGTCGCAATCGTGGTGCTGGTCGGCGGCATAATCTGGATAAAGGGCTGTCAGGTCGCTAAACGCGAGGAAGTGTACAGGGTGGCCTTCGACGAAGTGGGGGGGCTAACGGTGGGAGACCCGGTGACGGTGTTGGGTGTGGAGAAGGGTTCGGTCAGGAGGATAGAGCTCGGAAGGGCCCAGGTCTACGTCGAACTGTCGGTGGACAAGAGCATCAGGATAGGCAGGGACACGGAGTTTTACATCAGGAACATCGGGCTCATGGGCGAGAAATACGTCGCC
>JAFGJU010000177.1 GCA_016928935.1 Candidatus Eiseniibacteriota bacterium
GCCGGCCGGGGTGGCGGCCCTCGCCATGCCGTCGGCCTCGGGTGAACCCACGGCGGTGGACTCGGGCCGAGCGATGCCGCCGGCCTCGGGTGAAGCCAGTCGCCAAGGTCGCGGGCCGAGCCACGCCCCGGCCTCCCAGTATCACAATCTGCACGGGAATAAGATATTTCGTTGACTTTTCGAGTTTTGTCTCGTATACTCCTTATGGAGCGTGGAGTAGGCACGCTGTCTCGCGCAGGGTGCTACGTTTCCGCGCTTCGCGCAACTCTCGCTGCGGCATCTGTGTATTCCGGGGATGTGGGTTGGGTATTTTTGGTGCACTGAGCCCGCGGTTCACCTAAGGTGCGTTCTCCCCAAGGGAGAAGTCGGCACCAAGGAGCTGGTGAGACATGATTCATCGCAGGACGGTTCCGGCGATCATCGTGCTCTTCAGTCTGGCCTTCGTCTTTCTCTCCGTGAACGACTCATTTGCTGGTGTCTTCGCGGAGAAACGCTTCGACTACGCCAGGGAAGAGGGAGTCGCCTCAAGCCGTTCAGATGGGTCAGTCCTTCCTACCAATGGAGACCCCGACGAGCCTTCCACGTGGAAGCGCAACACCACCGGTGAAGGATTCATTCCGTTCGGTGGCGATTGCTGGAGAGGACGATTCGGCGAGCGGTTCTGGTTTGAAAGCCGCCGTGACTTCGTGCGCTTCGTGTGGATGTATCTGAGGAGTGGTGCGGTAGGAGTGTTCTGATCTCAGTCCTTTTAGTTCGGTGAGCGTTTCTTCATTCGGAGGCCCATTCAGATGGAAGACGGCTCCCGCAGTAATAAGGACTTGAGTCCTGACAGACTGCGACCGATTCTCGCCTGGGAGAAGGACGAGGAAATCGGTGATATACACTTCAACTCCTCGAACTTCACCGGAGCCCTGGATTATTACGCCAGAGCCCGGAAGTCGGCCGCCGAACATTCCCGCAGCGTCAAAGCCGCTTACCTCGACCTGAAGCTGGCCTCCTGCCACAAAGAGAAGGGCGAGTACTCTCGGGCGATAGAATCCGCCCGCTCCGCAAAAGACATATTCCATACGGCAAGAGAGCCCGTGGGCCTCGGCAAGGCCTGTTGCTTCGAGGGAATACTCCACGCCGAGGCCGGAGACTACAGGAAGGGCAGGCGTCTCTGCGAGGTCGGACACAGACTCCTCAAGGGCACCGGCGAGTTCCTGGAGCTGGGCAAGGTCCAGAACTGGCTGGGCGTCATCCACATGCGTTTGGGCAATCTGGCCAAAGCGAAGGAGTCCTTCGAGGACGCCCTGTTCGCATTCCGCAGTATTCAGAACGAAGAGAAAATATCGCAGGTCCTGAACAACCTCGGCCTCGTCCACAAGAACCGCTCGGAGTGGCGCGAGGCGGCCGGCTTCTTTG
Source organism: Candidatus Eiseniibacteriota bacterium (assembly GCA_016928935.1). Classification (GTDB taxonomy): domain Bacteria; phylum Eisenbacteria; class RBG-16-71-46; order JAFGJU01; family JAFGJU01; genus JAFGJU01. Next base: position 1,405 of record JAFGJU010000177.1, read on the forward strand.
AGAAGGCTCTCGGCATAAGCGAGAGACTGGGCCATCTGGACCGCGCGGCCACATTCTCGCTCAACCTCGGCATTGTCCACTTCCGGTTGGGTGAATGGGACCTGGCCGAAAGGCACCTCACCAGGGCGCTGCAGATCCGCACGCAGACCGGCAACAAAGCCGGCGCCGTGCGCGACAAGCTGGCCCTGGCGAACATAAGCCTGCGCAGAAGAGAGTGGACGAAGGCGGAGTCGGCCTATCGCGATGTCTTGCTGGCGAGCCGCTCTCTCGGCTACAGGCGTGAAGAGGCGCTGGCGCTGGAGTTCATGGGTGAGCTGCAGTCGACGAGGGGCGACGCCGACGCCGCGCTGAAGCTCTTGAACGAGGCGGCGGCTCTTGCGGCCGAGCTGGCGCCGGCCGGCGACGTGGCCATGGAAATCGAAAGACGCAAGGGTGAAGTGTGGCTGGCGCTCGGGAGGCTCGAAGAGGCTGAAGCAGCGGCGGCGAAGGCGGTTGAGATTGCCCGCCTCCTTGGCGACCGCTGCGAGGAGGCGCTGGCTCAGAGGACCCTGGGACTCGTACAGCTCAACAGAGACGAATGGGAGAAGGGCTGGCAGACCATAGAGTCCGTCCTCTCCACTCTCACCAGCATAGGTGAGAGGTTCGAGATAGCGCGAACGCAGTTGCTAGCAGGCAGAACCATCGCTTCCGGAATGCAGTCCGGCCGAGGCAGCTCCGAGTTTGCGGAGAAGGCCGTGTCGGTCCTGAGGCAGTCGATGGGCATATTCCTGAGCTTCGAGGTCAAGGGCTGGGCCGCGCTCGCGACTGCCGAGCTGGCCCGGCTCTATCTAACCAGGGGAGTGCCGGACGAATCCCTCGGTTACATCGACGAGGCCGAGCGACTGCTCAAGGACGTGGACGAGCCGGAGATATCCGCTGCCCTGGCGCGAGTGAGAAGGACCCTCGAAGAGGCCTTCGTCAGCTCGACGCTCTCTTCGTCGGGAGAGTTCAAGATCCTGGAAGAACTGGGGAAGCTGCTGGGCGGGAGCGAGGACCCGGAGAAGACGCTCGACGAGCTGATGCAGCTCATACTCGCGCGTTCCGACGCCGACAGGGGTCTCATAGCGTTCGTGGCCCCCGGCATGAGACCTCGCATCTGGGCCGAACAGAAGTTCTCGGCCAGGGAGGCGCTGGAAGTCGTGGCCGCTCTGACCGAGGCCTTCCGGGTGGACGGGCTTACCTCTCCGTTGGTCGTCACGAGCGTGCACTCGGACAGCGTGTTATCGAGGCTGCCCATCCTGGGGCGCGTTCAGAGCTTCGTGCTCGTGCCTCTCAGCCTGCCCTCGGGGCTCAAGGGAGTGGTCTACGCGGACCGGTTGGACGGCAACAAGCTGGGTGCCTTCAAGCAGCGCGAGTTGAACCTGCTTGCCGTGATGTCGGGTATCGCCACGCTGGCCGCGGTGGAGGCGGAGAGGGCGGTGCAGAGGAGAGAGAAAGCAGCGTCGCGCAAGAAAGCGGAGCTCGCATGCTCGTTCGAGGGGCTTGTCACAGAGAACAAGGATATGCTCGAGATACTGAGCCTCGTCCAGAAGGTCGGGGCCAGCTCAGCCACGATACTCATTCAAGGGGAGACCGGGACGGGTAAGACGCTCGTAGCGGAGGGCATTCATAACTGCAGCCTGAGGAGCCAAAAGCCCTTCGTGCCGATATCCTGCTCCAGCATCCCTGAGTCCCTGCTTGAAAGTGAGCTGTTCGGCCACGTGCAGGGCGCCTTCACGGGCGCGATTAGAGACAAGAGGGGGCTTTTCGAAGAAGCCGAGGGCGGCACGGTGTTCCTGGACGAGGTCGCCAAGACGACTAAGAGCGTACAGGCCAAACTGCTTCACTTCCTGGACAAGAAGGAAATCCGCGCGGTCGGCTCCACCAAGTGGAAGAAGGTGGACGCCCGCATCATCTGCGCCACCAACGTGGACTTGAAGTCGCTGATGAAACGGGAAGGATTCCTCGAGGACCTCTACTACCGCCTGAGCGACATCACGATTACCGTGCCTCCGCTCCGACAGAGGAGGGACGACATCCCGCTTCTGGTGGAGCATTTTGTGAGGGATCTGGACGGCGACAACGGAATCCCGGCCAGGGTGGTGTCGAAGTCGGCCATGCAGCTCCTGATGGACTACGATTGGCCGGGAAACGTGAGAGAGCTCGAGAAGACGGTGAAGAGAATGATAGTGCTTGCCGGGCAGAGCCGCGAGCTGACGGCTGACCTGCTGCCGCCGGAGCTGAGGGAGCACGGTCCCGCGATGAGCGAAGGCACTTCGCTCAAGTCCGAAGTCGAGAGGACCGAGCGCAGAGTCATATCCGAAGCTCTGGACAAGTTGTCCTGGAACAAGGCAAGGGCCGCGAAGCTCCTCGGCATCAGCTATCCCACGTTGCTGAAGAAAGTCACCGAGCTCCGCCTTGACCGCAGGCTGCATTGACCGCGCATCATTCCAATCCCGCGTGATGTTGGTCCCCCATCGTTCTAACCCCGCATCAATTCAACCTGGCTTCAGTTCAGCCCCGCACCAGTTAACCCCGCATCATTTGAACCTCGCATCATTTTGTTTGCGTATCTTGCCAATCGCGCTTATCTCAATGCCGGATCGCTCCCAGCCCGCCGGTAATTCTCGCCGCGCATTGGTTTTCTCATTACGGGTGCGCGGCGATACTAAACTAACTTTACCCGGCACCCAAAGTGGCATGAAGAAATTTGATAGTGTTAATCGATTGTAACTTAATGTGATAGCAGGAGTCTGTGTCTGACTATCAAGTTTCTTTATGGTTGGCTTGGCGGCGACCTCTGCCATAATTCCCGTCGACAGCGTCATATTTTCTAACGTGTTGCAAGAGAGAGTATTACACGCCAGCAATTTGCGAGCGCGAGAAATCGATCTTGGCACAGTCAGTGCTTTAGCATAGCGCGGGGCTTCCGAAAGTGCGACCTGGGTTGGTCGGTGTAGCCAGCGGAAACTGTAGATTTGAGCCCCGGCCTCAAAAGATGACAGTGTGAAGCGTGGCCGCCGGCTAACCCGGGCCACCCTTAACCAGGGTGTTTGGAAAGCCAATCGATCTGCCGAAAATACCCGTTGCTCAAAGTCGGCACAGTATGCCGTGCAACGGACCAGATAATGGGAAGCGGCTCCCTTCTATAAGCAAGTGACCTCGTTCAAATGCCTGCTGGTGATTGCTTCCACATACGGCCGCTTCCCATCTTCTTTTTTTCCCCCTGCATCGGACTCTCCCGCTGTGTCTTTCCGCAATTAGAGGTTGATGACTCTCGTCGCGGTGATTCGCTAACGCAATCCGTTTACGGCCGGCTACACCTTCGGAGAGAACGTCGGGCGGAAGCTGTACCTGGAGACTCGCCAGCCCAATCCGTTTACTGCCGGCTACACCTGTTGACGCGCGGCAATTGTCGTGCCGCCTGAACCTGCCCGGATGGGCCGACCGAGCCCGTTCCGGCGGCAAATCAGTCTGCACCGCCGGGCCGCCCCGGCGCCCGTCCCCAGACCGTAACGTATTGCTGTCGAGCGCGTTGACCGCCGCCGGCACTCGTCCCGCGGCAGGGTGCAGTCGGTGCGGGGAGCCGGGCGCTCTCATGGCACGCGGGTTGCTACGCCTTGCCTGCGGAGGTGAAAGCCATGACCAGACCACCGCTCAGAACGCTCTTTCTTGGGATGACGCTCGTGACGTTGCTCATCGCTTCAGGA
>JAFGJU010000030.1 GCA_016928935.1 Candidatus Eiseniibacteriota bacterium
CGGCCGCCTGCTTGCCACCCGCTTGTTTCGACGCGGCCTTCTTCCTGGCCGCTTCCTCCTTCATACGCGCTATCTCTTCCGGCGTGAACTTCCTCTTGCATACCCCCGCCGGACACTTCTTGTCCCGTATGTGCGCCTCGTATTCGTGCCTGAAGTACCTGAGCGTCGTGAGCACCGGGTTGGGCGCTGTCTGTCCCAGCCCGCACAGCGAGAGTGCCTTTATAGTCCCTGCCAGGGACTCCAGGTACTCTATGTCGCCTTCCTTGCCCTGTCCCGCACAGATCCGGCCGAGTATCTCGTTCATGACGTGCGTGCCGATCCTGCACGGCGCGCACTTGCCGCACGACTCCGTCGCCGTGAACGTGAGGAAGTAACGGGCGATGTCCACCATGCACACCTTGTCGTCCATCACTACCATGCCGCCGGACCCCATGATGGCGCCCGCCTCTGTCAAGCGTTCGTAGTCCACCGGCAGGTCCAGAAGACTCTCGGGCAGGCATCCGCCCGACGGGCCGCCGGTCTGAATGGCCTTGAACTGCCTGCCGTCCGGTATGCCGCCGCCGATGTCGTATATGATTTCGCGAAGCGTGATGCCCATGGGCACTTCGATGAGCCCGCTGCGGGCAATCTTCCCCACGAGGGAGAACACCTTGGTGCCCTTGCTCTTCTCGGTCCCGAGCCCGGCATACCACGCGCCACCCCTGGAGAGGATGACCGGGATGTTCGCCCACGTTTCGACGTTGTTGATGTTCGTGGGCTTGCCCCAGAGACCCGACTGAGCCGGGAAGGGCGGCCTGGGCCTGGGCTCGCCGACCCTGCCCTCGATGGACGCCATCAGCGCCGTCTCCTCACCGCACACGAAGGCGCCCGCTCCCTTGCTGAGCTTGACTCTGAAGTTGAAGCCGCTGCCCAGGATGTTTTCTCCCAGGAGGCCGTACTCTTCGGCCTGGCGAATGGCCTGATTGAGCTTCTCTATAGCAAGCGGATACTCGGCCCTCACATATATGTAGCCCTCGTTCGCGCCCACTGCGAAAGCGCCGATCGTCATACCCTCCAGCACGCTGTGCGGGTCGCCCTCCAGGACGCTTCTGTCCATGTAGGCGCCGGGGTCTCCTTCGTCGGCGTTACAGACGATGTACTTGACGTCCCCGGGCGCCTGGCGCGTGAACTGCCACTTGAGCCCCGTCGGGAAACCCGCCCCACCGCGACCCCGGAGGCCCGAGGTTTTGACCTCCTGGATGACCTTTTCGGGAGTGAGCTCGTTCAGGACCTTGAACAGCGTGAAATAACCGCCGCGGGCGATGTATTCGTCTATGCTGTCCGGGCTTATGATGCCGCAGTTGCGCAGCACTATTCGCATCTGCTTCTTGAAGAACGGTATGGTCTCGAAGGCCGGGACGTCCGAGAGCTCGGGTGCTGAGCCCGACGATGGGCCGCGCGATGGGCCGGGCGATGAACCTGCCGGTGAGCCGGACGGAGAGTTCCCGGGCGACCCCGCCGACGGGCCGGACGATGAGCCTGACGAGCCCGAAGCAGAGCCGGCGCCGCGGCTCTTCTGTGCGCCGTCCGCCGCCTCGTGTATGCACATCCGGGTGCCGTCCACCGGGTTCTCGTCCTCTTCCGTCCTCAGGTAGAGCCACTCTTTCTTGACTTCCCCGGACGCGGTGGCGCGGACTATTTCCGCGGCCATGTCGGCGTTGACGTTGGCGTAGGTCACCCTGGGTCCGCCCGGAACCACAACGTCCACGAGTGGCTCCCTGTGACATGAACCGATGCACCCCACGGGCAGTATGAGCGCGTCAAGGCCGACTTTCTTCGTTTCCTCTTGCAGGGCCTTCATCACGGGCCTGGCGCCCGTGGCAACGCCGCAGGACGCCATGCCGACCGAGATCTTGACCTTCTTCGGGTACAGCGTGGCAAGGCCTCTTGTCCTTGCAGCAGCGAGGTCTTCGAGAGAACGAATCTTCATCTGGCTCCCACGGTACTGGGGCGACTAAGCGGTGCCGACTTCCTGCGTTCTGTAATTCTCCAGGATCTGAAGGGCTTTGTCCGGAGACGTGTGACCGTACACTTCGTCGTCCACCTTGATGACAGGCGCGATGCTGCAACAGCCAAGGCACCTGACTTCCTCGATCGTGAACATCAGGTCCTCGGTCGTACCGGACGAATCAGCGTTGGTGCGCTTGCGCAGGTGGTCGAAGATCTCGCCTGCCCCTCGCACGTGACAGGCAGTCCCAAGGCACACACTCACCACGTGCTTGCCCTTCGGAATAAGGCTGAACGCGTTGTAGAAAGTGGCCACGCTGAATACCCGACTGGCAGGCACTCCGATTCTGGAGCCGATGAGCACCATTGCCTCTTCGGGCAGGAAGCGGAACGCATCCTGGACGTCCTCCAGGATGGCAATGAGGGACTCAGGAGCGGGTTTGTGACGCGAAAGAATACTATCCAGTCGTTCGAAGTCGAAGTACATACTTGTGCTCTCAACGAGTTACGGACACGTAATAGGCCATCATACCACCCCAAGCAACTGGGGTTCAAGCAATTTCTGCGGGGCGACAGGTTTTGCCAAGACCCCCTACAAATTACTCAGTATACTGAGTAAAATTACTCGGAAGCCTTCCGGAGCGCGGCGGCGGGGCCGTGACAGTCGTGCCTCGCTCGCTGGCGGGCTGTTTGGAAAGCTGCCCAAGTAGGGGCTGAGGCGGGCCATGACGGCCGCGTTGAGTCACATTCCTTGCATGAACAAGTCCATTCAGAAAATGTTTGAGCCGCTGGCCAGACGCTACGAGCTGCTCAATCACATAATGACGTTCGGCATGGACACGCTCTGGCGGAAAGAGGCGCTAAGAATCGCGGCGGAGAATGTGGCGGCAGGCACCCCCGCCGACCCCCATGCTGACCTCAATACTGGCCCCAATGCCGACCTCAATACTGACCTCAACGCCACTCCGAGCCCCGGCGCCGGTTTCAGCTCTGTCCCCGCTCCCGAGCTCGGCCTCGGTGTTACCCCAGAACACGGCCGCGGCCTGGCGCGTCGAATCTGGCTCGACGTCTCCACCGGGACCGGCGAGATGGCCGACATGCTGAGCCGGCGGGCAGGCTCCGGCACGACCGTGCTGGCTGCGGACTTCTCGATTCAGATGCTGAGGGTGGCTGCGCGCAAGAAAAGCGCCCGCGCAGGAAGAATGCTCGTACTCGCAGCCGACGACGGGAGGCTTCCGTTTCGAGACGCCTCCGTCGACCTCGTCACGATATCGGTGGGCACGCGGAACCTCAATTCTTCACGAGACGCGCTTCTCTCTTGCTTCAGGGAGTTTTGCAGAGTCCTCCGGCCGGGCGGCCGCTTCGTGAACTTGGAGACGAGCCAGCCCCGCGCACGCGTAGTGCGTTGGCTCTTCCACGCCTACGTCAACTGGTTGGTGAGACCCGTGGCGTCCGCTCTCTCCGGACACAGGCCTGCGTACTCCTACCTGGCCGCCTCGATGTGCGGCTTCTACGATGCGGAGGAGTTGGCGACCATTATCAGGGAAGCCGGGTTCTCGCGGGTAAAGGTCGCGCCCGTCCTGTTGGGCATAGCGGCCATTCACGTCGCACACAAGTGACGCCGTCAGCTCTCGACACGAATGAGCCACAATGGAGGCGCGAGGAGTCGCCTACTGTCCCCAGTCTCTTCCGACTTCGTCCTCGAGCTTCCCCAGCTCATAGAGCGTGTGGTAAACGCCGCGCTTTTCCACGAGCTCGTCGTGCGTGCCGCGCTCCACGATGGCGCCGTGCTCCAGGACCAGTATCTGATTGGCCTTCTCCAGAGTCGCCGCCCTGTGAGATACGATCAGTGTGATGCAGGTCGGGAATACCTGGCGGAGGCCGTCCCACAGCGCGGCCTCCGTCTGAGCATCCAGGCTCGCGGTGCAGTCGTCAAGAATCAATATCCCGGGCCTCCCGGCGAGAGCCCGCGCGAGAGCCACGCGCTGCTTCTGTCCTCCGGAAATCGTGACGCCGCGCTGTCCGATCTTGGTCTTGAGCCCGTCCGGGAAGACGTAGATCTCCTGCATGAGCCTGGCGACCTCCGCCGCCCTCACGACGTCGTCGTCCGTGACCCAGTCTCTGTGGAACTTTATGTTGTTCTCTATGGTGTCCGAGAAGAGGAGCGCCTCCTGCGGCACGCATCCGACCAGCCGCCTCAGCGAATCGAGGCTCAGCTCGTTCGCCGCCGTGCCGTTCAGCATGATGCGCCCGCCGGTTGGGTCTATGAGCCGCGGTATCAGGTTCACGACGCTCGACTTCCCCGAGCCTACCCTGCCCACGAGGGCCACCATCTCGCCGGGTTTCACCTCGAAGCTCACCCGGTCGAGCACCTTCCTGCCGCTGGGATATACCAGTGACACGTCTTCGAACCGGAGCACTCCGCGGAAGGCCGGAGCGGGGACAGCGGGCATCGCGCTTAGTGCTGCAACTCTCCGAGCGGCCTCCGGAGCGGTTCCGGCTGCAACCAGGCCCTTCGTGGTGGCGGCTTCTTGCTGCTGCTCGGCGTCAGTGGGGACAGCCGGGCCACCCGCGGCAGCGCCGTCTGCCGCCCCGCCGTCAGCGCCCTCCGGCGCAACGTGCATCAGCGCCAGCGTCTTCGGGCTGGGCACCTCCGTTATCTCCGGCTCCACGTCTTCCATGCCGTTCATCCTGCGTATGGACACACCGGCGCGCTTTCCCATCACGAAGAACGTGCCGATGTCGTACATCGGGAACACAAGCATCAGCACGTAGGCGTCGAACGCCACCAGTGTGCCCAGCGACAGCGTCCCGTCCATCGCCATCTTGCCTCCCACCAGGAGCACGATGACCACACCGAACTGCCAGATGTAGCCGTACATGGACTGGACGATCGTACCGACCTTCACTGCGTCTATCTCGGCCTTCCGGCGCCTGGCCATGACTTCGTGGAAGCTCTTCTGCTGCGACCTCTCACGGCCGTAGGCCTTGACCACTCGGATGCCGGAGAAACACGCCTCCATATGGTCGTTCACGTCGGATATTCTCCTCTGCAACCTCTCGTACCGGCTCTCCACAGCCGACGCCGTCGCCATGAAGATGACTATGAGAATCGGCAGCGGCCCCACCGCGGCCAGCGTCAGCGTCGGGTTGAGCCGTATCATGACCGCCAGGCCGAACACGATCATGCACAGCGCCTCCACGGTCCTGAAGATGCCCGAGCACACGAACCACGGCAGCTTCATGTCTGTGCTCAGGTCGTCGGTCAGGCGCGTGACGATGTCGCCAGTCCGGAACTTCTGGAAGAAGCCCCTGCCCAGTCGGATGATGTGCTCGAACATCCTCTGCCTCAAATCGCGCTCCAGCCGGATGTTCGTCCACGCCCTGGTGCCCATCATGAACGAGTAGGCAACGAAGTTGACGAATCCCACCGCAATCAGGTAGAGGATGTTCCTTGCAATGAATTCGGAGCTCGCCCTGCTGGTGATCCCGTCTATGACCGCGCGCAGGAAGTACGGGTACGCCACGGCCAACGCCGCGTTCAGGACGGACATCACCACCAGGAACGCGGCCAGCCGCTTCTTCTTCCGCCATATTTCGAAAAGCCATTTCATTGTTCTCATGGTCCAATCCCTCCGGGTCTATTCCGCGGCCGGAGGACCTCCCTTTATGCTTACCTGCTGCGGCTCAGCGGCGCCGCCTCCAGTCGGCACGGCTTCTTCCTCTTTCTCGCGCACAGCCAGAGACTGAAGCGTGAACAGCTTGCTGTAGTAGCCGCCCCGCTTGAGCAGCTCTTCGTGTCTCCCCTGCTCCGTGATCTCGCCGTTGTGGATGACGAGGATGTTGTCCGAGTCCACCACGGTCGAGAGCCTGTGCGCTATCACGATGGACGTGCGCCCGGCCATGAGCTCGGCCATCGCCCGCTGGAGCAGCCGCTCGGTCTGCGGGTCGACGCTCGAAGTCGCCTCGTCGAGGACCAGTATGTCCGGGTCTACCAGCATGGCCCTCAGGAACGACAAGAG
>JAFGJU010000178.1 GCA_016928935.1 Candidatus Eiseniibacteriota bacterium
CGCGCCTGGTGGCGGCCCTCTCCAACATCTTCACTGAGCTGTCCACGCCGTACGACTCGCCGTCGTGGTACTGCCGCACCATGACCGCGAACCTGCCCGTCCCGCACCCGACGTCCAGCACGCGCGATTCGGGCCCGATGCCCGCCAGCTTCACTATGGCCTTTATCCAGGCTGCGGCGGGTTCCGGGCGGACTTCGTCGTAGTAGCTGGCTATGCTGGAGTAGTCGCTCTTTCTCACGCCCCGAAACCTTCTTGGGTCGGAAGGAACGCCGCTTTGTGAGACGGGCGGGACAGCTTCTTGATGTGATTGTTCTCGAGCCGCTTTACTTCTCTCTCGAGCTGCTTCGGTGAGAGACGCTTCTTTCTGCGCTGTATCTTCGCCAGGGCCTTGACGAACTGCTTGCCGGTGAGCGATTCCCTCTGCACGAGGATGCTCTTGAGGCGCAGGAGCTCGTAGTAGTGTGATGTGAGCACTTCCAGCGCCCGCCTCTCGGCCTCCTTGACCATCTCGTTGACCTGGCGCCTCACCTTGGGCCTGTCGTGCTCCTTGTCCGGCAGGACGTAGCCGTTTCCGAGGCCTATGTCGGTCACTGCGTATTCCAGGAGGTCGGTCAAGACCTGGAGGTCGCTCGACGCGCCATCCGTCTTCTGGTTTTCGGGGAAGAGGAGTTCCTCCGCCAGCCGCCCTCCCATCAGAGTGGCCACGCCGTCCAGCAGCATGTCCTTGCTCATGAGGTATCTGCCTTCTCTCTGGTAGGGTCTCGTGTAGCCCAGGGCCTCGCCCTTGCCCACGATGGAGATCTTGGCCACGGGGCTGGCGTTCGGGAGGAAATGGGACACGAGAGCGTGGCCCAGCTCGTGCACCGCGACGATCTCCTTTTCCTTGTCGCGCAGCGTGCGGCTGGCTCCGGCCCCCTCCATGATCCTGTCGAAGGCGTTCTGCATTTCGTTTTCGCCGATGGCGGACTGCTTTTCCTCCACCACCGTGAGGATGGCCGCGTCGTTCAGCAGGTTCTCGATCCTCTCGGGAGTGAACCCGGCCGTGTCGCGAGCCCATTTGGCCAAATCCAGGCGCTTGTCTATGAGTTTCTTTCTCGGGTTCTTGCCCACGACCTTCTTGCTCGTCGTCGTGTAGATTCTGAATATCTCGAGCCGCGCCTTGAAGTCGGGCTTGTCCACGGGGATCACACGCCCGAACATCTCATGCCTCAGGAGCGACGCGTCCGGACCTTCCGGGTTGCTGGTCGCCCCCACGATGAGCACGTCATCACTGTTGGTGAACCCGTCGAAGAGGGCCCTCAGGGCCACCGCTCCGAAGTCCTGCCCGGTCTGAGGAACCGGAAGGATCTCGTCCACCAGCATCACGGTCGGGCTGTCGCCCTTGAGCGTTGCTATGGCCCTTACCATTCCGTCCGAGCCCAGCTCGTTGTACATGGCGAAGAGGTCGGTCGCGTCTATCTTGATGACGGGGACTCCGGCCTCTCCGGCCATCGCTATCGCCAGAGAGGGCTTTCCGGCTCCATGAGGCCCCTTGAGCAGAATCCCCTTCGGCAGGTCGGCACCGATCTCGCGGAAGCGTGCGGGCGTCTTGTAGAATACGACGAACCTGGCGAGCTCCTTCTTGGCCTCCGGGTTGCCTCCCACGTCCCTGAAGCGAAGCTCCGGCATGAACTTCTTGATGGCGTACTTGCCGGCAGCGGTGCGCCGCTCGGACGAAGGTTTCACGGCCGCGCTTGCCTCGCCGGTCCTTCCCTGGTCGGCTTTGCCGCCGGCGGGCACTTCTATGGAGAAAGTCGTGGCTATCTCGTAGGCCTTCTTCATGAATTCCGAGAAGAACTTCTCGGCGAAGCTATGCGCGAGCTTCGTTGTCTCCGCCTGCGGATGAAGAGCAAACGCCCCCTTCCGCTGGACAATCTGCACCCTCGAGTACATAGCTCCCAGAAACTCCGCCAACGACTGGACCGGCGCGTGGAGCTTCGAGAGGTCGAGCATATTCTGTGAGATGGAGTCTACGATCAGTTTCTCCAGCTGTCGTTGCTCCAGCTTGGAGAGCTTGCTTCCCCCCACCTTGTTCTCCATCGCCACAGCCGCCAGGGTCTTGGCCACCTGCTCCGCGTCCTTCCGGGTAAGCTGCTGAGCGGGGGCACACTGTCCCCGGGGCTTCTCCGCGCCGGAGGCGCCTGCCTTGCCCGAAGTCGGGTTGCCGTGGCCGGTTCTGGTTCGAAGGTTGCTCATAGCTGTGTCTTCCTGCCCTTAATTACATTATCGGCAATGTATTGGACGGGATTGAGCCCGACAGCCGCGCGCTGATCCCGCGGGCGCGCTCTGAACCCGCCGTCACGCGCTCATCCCGGCAGTCACAGAACTGCAACGGTCTCGCGCCCTGCGCAGCCCCGCCAGGCACTACTTCTTCCTCACGTAGGCTTTGTACTGGTCGCCGTCCTCTTCGACCCCCAGGAACTCGTTCCCCGTCGCCTTGCACCAGGCGGGCATGTCTTCCTTTATGCCCTCGTCAGTCGACAGTATCTCCAGGACTTGCCCGGGCTCGAGCTCTTTCATCCTGGCCGCGGTCTTCACGATGGGCATCGGACAAAGGAGGCCAAAGCAATCCAAAGTCGCGTCCGCTTTCATTGTCTTCGTGTCCTCTCGCTTGTTGTGTCTCCGGTACGCGCCCGAACGTCGTCCCGTCAGGGTGTCCGACGGCCCGTATGTACGCCCGAGCGATGCCCTTCTAGATAAACAGGTTGACGCTGGATTCGCTGGCTTCCGCCAGGTAAGCCGCCACACCGGCGCAGGCGTCTGCGTCCACGGTGAGCTGCTCTTTCGGAATCCCCATCAGCTTCATGGTCGTGGTGCAGGCGATGAGCTTGACGCCCGACCCCTTCGCCAGCGCCAGCATTTCCTGCACGTCCGGCATAC
>JAFGJU010000179.1 GCA_016928935.1 Candidatus Eiseniibacteriota bacterium
CCCCCACATATGCCTTGCACTCTCCCTCCGCCTGGGTTAACTATATCGTTATGTCCATCCTTCAGAAATACGTCCTCAAGGAGCACGTGTTCCCGTTCATAATGGCCTTCGCCGTCGTGACGTTTCTTCTCACGATGGACATGCTGTTCGACTACCTGGACCTCTTGATCGGCAAGGGCATACCCGGCTTCATCGTGCTCCAACTGTTCATCTACGGCCTCGGCTGGATGATCGCCCTTTCAGTTCCGTGCGCCGTGCTGGTTGCCTGCCTCATGACGTTCGGCCGCCTTTCGCAGGACAACGAGATAGTGGCCCTGAGGTCGAGCGGCGTCAACGTGCTCTCGGTCATGACCCCGCCGCTCGTGGCGGCGGTCGGCCTGAGTGTCATTCTCGCCCTCTTCATGAATTTCGTGCTGCCCGAGACGAACCACGCCTTCGCCAACCTGCTCATAGACATAGGCAGGAAGCGGCCGACCGCGCAGATAAAGGAGGGCGTGTTCATAGACGACTTCGAGGGCTACAGCATGCTGATCAGCAAGCTGGACGACAGGACAGGCAGGATGTCTAACGTCACAATCTACGACTTCCACGCCGGAAGCGTGCCCACGACCATATTCGCCAAGAAGGGCCGGCTTTCGTTCTCGGAAAACCAGGACGTGCTGACGCTCGACCTGGAGGACGGAGAGATTCACGAGGTCCCGGACGTGAACGAGCCCCGGAAATACAGGCGGCTAGTGTTCAAGACTCACGTCATAAACATCTCCAGCGTGGCGGACCAGCTGGAGCGCTCGGACAGGCAGGTCAGGGGCGAGAGAGAGATGAACGTGGCCGGCCTCAAGGAGAGGATCAGGCAGCTTTCCACGCAGAAATTCCTTGTCAGGAGGACCCTCGTGCCCCAGGTCAAGTCGATGGGCTACGACTCGTTCGACGAGTTCATGGACAAGTTCGGCCCGCCGAGCCTGTGGGGACTCATCAAGGACGCGGCCGGCTCCCTGGCGTTCTGGAGGCGCTGGGTTCCTGGCGGCGGCGGGGACACCGCCCCTCCCGAGTCCTACCTTCCGCGCGGGATCCAGTTCTCCATGATGGAGCTCCAGGCCCTGGACAAGCAGATAAACTCGTTCAAGGTGGAAATCCACAAGAAGTTCTCGATTCCGTTCGCGTGCATAGTGTTCGTACTGGTGGGCGCTCCGCTGGGCATGAGGGCGCGAAAGAGCGGCCTGGCCATAGGGTTTGCCAGCATGGGCTTCTTTGTGTTCTACTATCTGTTCCTGCTGGGCGGAGAGCAGCTGGCGGACAGGAGGCTCCTCCCGCCCGGGCCCGCGGTCTGGATGCCAAACGTGGTCCTGGGAGCACTGGGAATCATCCTGACGCTCAGCGCGTGCGAGCTCATAGATTTCTCGCGTCTCAGGAGGCGGCAAAGGTCGTGAGAATCCTCGACAAATACGTCCTGAGAGAGTTCCTGGTGGCCTTCTCGCTGGCCTTGCTGTTCTTCATGGCCATCTTCGTGGTGGTCGACCTTTTCGAGAAGATAGACACGTTCATAGACTACAAGGCGCCGCCGCTCTCCGTGGCCCGGTTCTACCTCTACGGCATGCCCTACATCGTGATCCTGGTCCTGCCCGTGGCCATGCTGCTGTCGTGCTTTCTGACCTTCGGGCAGATGGCCAGGCGTAATGAGCTAATGGCCATGAGCGTCTCGGGCGTGGACTTCCTGCGCACGATGGCCCCGGTCCTAATGCTGGCGCTTCTGTGCTGCGGGTTCTCTCTGGCCCTGGGCGAGCTCGTCGTGCCCGCCTGCAACAAGGCCAAGGAAGACACGATGAGGACAGTCATCAAGAAGATGCCCCCCTCATCCACCACGAGGCGCGCGAACGTGAACTACCTGGGAACAGGAGGCCGCATCTTTCTCATCAAGCTGTACGACTCTGTCGAGAAGTCGATGAAAGAGGTGGTCATCCAGGAGTTCGGCAGCAACACACTGGAGCGGCGCATAGACGCCGCCGAGGCCAGATGGGACGGCACTCAGTGGGTGTTCGAGAACGGGATGATAAGGTCGTTCGAAGGCGGAGTGGAGCGGGCGTCCCAGTTCAGCACGCTGACCATCCCGGGTCTGCGGGAGACGCCGGAGGATTTCGCGAAGCAAGAGGCCGAGCCGGACGAGATGAACTTCGTCCAGCTGACGAGATACGTGAGCAGGGTCAGGGAGAGCGGCGGGAGGATTCAGAAGTACCTCGTGGAGCTCCACATGAAGCTGGCCTTTCCTCTCACCAACTTGATAGTCACCCTGGTGGGCGCTTCCCTTTCCACTCGCGTGAGGAGGGGCACCCTGGCGCTGGGGTTCGGCCTGAGCCTCCTCATCAGCTTCACGTACTACGGTTTCATCAAGACCGGACAGGCCCTCGGGCACAGCGGCGCGCTGCCGCCGTTCGTGGCGGCCTGGATGGGAAACGTGTTCTTCGGCGGGCTGGGGATATTCTTGCTGCTGAGGGCGCGCAGGTAGGGCGTGAACGGACACCCGGCGCGGCCGGCTCGTGCGTTGAATCAGCGACTTTGGGCTCGCTCGAATCGCAGGGGCGAAAGCTCCACCCGCCCGTGCGCGGAATCAGCGGGTACCGGGAGAGAGGTCGGGGTGTCTCTCCAGCTCGGGCCGCGCCTGCGCGGAATCAACCCGATCGCTGCTCCTCGCGGCCAGGCCGGCCCCGCCTTTTGGCGGCCTCAATGATTCTGCGGAGCTCGCGCGCGGCCGTGCCGGGGTCCTGTGCGCGCATCAGCTCCGAGATGAACGCGAGCCCGTCCGCCCCGGCCGCCAGAGCCTCCGCCGCGTTGCTTCTGGTGAGACCGCCTATTGCCACCAACGGCAGCTTGACGCTCGCCCGGATCAGCCTCAAGCCTTGAATTCCCATCAGCGGCACGTCCGACTTGGTGCCGGTCGGAAAGACCGCGCCAGCTCCGACGTAGTCGGCTCCGTCCTCTTCCGCCTCCAGAGCTTCGGTCGCCGTGCTGACGGACATCCCTATCACGGCGCGCTCGCCCATGAGAATCCTCGCGTCAGTCACGCGCACGTCGTCCTGGCCGACGTGGACGCCGTCGGCGCCCGAGAGAAGCGCAACGTCCAGCCTGTCGTTTATTATGAGGGGGACTTTGCTCTGGGCCAGAGCGTCGCGCATCGCCCGCGCTCTCCTGAGGAACTCGCGCGAAGCCAGGCGCTTGGCCCTGTACTGCACCACCGACGCTCCGTTGTGAGCAAGCGACTCCGCCACGGCCGCCGGGTCGCGCCCTCCGAGGAGCTCCTCGTCCACGATGGCGTAGAGGCTGAGGTCCATGTCAGCGGGCATTCCGCACCTCACAGGAGTCACAGGGCCTGAGGCCGCGGAGAGCGGCGTCACCACCACGCCCGCGTCCCGGCTCAGCAGGCGGGGCCAAGCAGCAGACGAGCCTCAGCCCCATGCACTGCGGCACAGCGGCCGTGAGCCTCACCGGCCCTCGACGTACGGCCCCGGCGCATCCGAGCCGCGACACTCGGCGGCCGTGAGCTCACCGGCCCTCCGCGTGCGCCAGAAGAGCCACTATCTCCTTCTCCAGCGTGTAGAGCTCGAACCTGCGCTGCTTGAAACCGTTTGACAGCTCCGCGTCCAGGAGCGCCGACATCTCTTCCAGCACTCTCAGACCCTCCTCTGCCCTCTTTAAGTTGGCCGAGACCAGCCCGGCCGCGTCTTTTCTGTCGGAGGAATCGGTGGTGCTCAGGGCCTTCCCCACGTCGGCGTCGCTGTCCCTGGCTGCGGTGAGCTCGGCCGCCGAGCCGCCCAGTTGGTGCGTGGCCTGTCTTACGAAATGTCTGACCGCCTTCAGCCTCTGCGTGAGGCCGGGTTCGTCCAGCATGAACCTGGCGACCTCTTCCACGACGCGCACGCCCTCCGACACGCGGTTCGAGTTGGCGTCAATCGCCCTGAGCATTTTCTGAGAGAGGCGGCCGGAGGTTCCCAAACGAACACCTCACTGGAGGACAAGTCAGCGGAAGGAAAGCGGAGTAGAACTTCGGTTCCAGGGTCGTCCGTCACTGGTGCGAGGCCGTTATCCTGCCTTCCTTGAGCACGCACAGCACGGGGACCGAATCCACTCGCGAACAGACTTCGAGGTCGAGACCGAATCCCAGCTCAAGAAGGAACTTTCCGTGGGATGAGCCGGACACCATCCCGTAAATGTCGCCTCCCCACTTCTCGTACAGGGCCAGGGCCGCCTTCGCCCCGTCGTTGAGCTCCCAAGCGTCCGCGTGAGTCTTCTCGAGGCCGTGCGCCACCATTCCGGCGCACACGGAGTCCTCCAGGGAGAACCTGCCGCTTGTCCCGGAACACAGTATGACCGGTTCAACGCCCTGCGAGCCGAGTGTCGCCACGACCTGACCGACGTTGACGAAAGAACAAACCAGTTGTTCTTCGGCCTTTATCGCCCTGGACATGAGCTTCGTGCCGTTGTTGCTGGCAAAAACGAGCGTCTTCCCGGCCACCGCCTCGCGGGTGTATTCGAGCGGCGAGTTCCCCAGGTCGAAGCCGCTCACCTTCTTGCCGTCTCTCTCCCCGCACAGGAGCGTGCTCTCCCTGTCCAGAGACGACATCAGCTTGGTGGCCGCCTCGACCGTGCCCGCGGGTATTATCTTCTCAGCCCCGTTCAGCAGGGCGTAGGCGATGGTCGTGCAGGACCTCAGGACGTCGATGATCACGACGACTCTGCCCTTGAGAGACGCCTCCGTCACTTCCGACGGCGTGAAATAACAATCCAGCTTCATCTCATCCGACCCATCTCTGCGGCGGGCCGTGCGGCCATCCGGACCGCCTCCGCGCCCGCTTCTCCCAGGGTCCGCCCTACTTGGGGCCCTCCCTTGCGCTCAGACGCTCCACAAAAGTCGTGTCTGCCTTTCCGTTCACCACGACCTCGTGCGACAGCAGGTCCTGGAGGAAAGGAATCGTGGTCTTGACACCCTCAATAATACACTCTCTCAGCGCCCTTTTCATTCTCTGAAGTGCCTCCGCCCTGTCCCTACCGTGCGCGATGATCTTGGCTATGAGCGAGTCGTAGTGCTGGGGGATGGAGTATCCCTGGTAGACGTGCGTGTCCACCCGTATGCCAGGCCCGCCCGGAAGGTGGACGTAGGTTATCGTTCCCGGGCAGGGCCTGAACCCGGCCTCCACGTCCTCGGCGTTTATCCTGCACTCCAAAGCATGTCCCAACAGGTGAATGTCCTCCTGCTTGAAGCCCAGCTTCTCGCCCGCGGCCACGCGTATCTGCTCCTTGACCAGGTCCAGCCTCGTGACCATCTCCGTGACGGTGTGCTCGACCTGTATCCTGGTGTTCATCTCGATGAAGTAGAAGTTGAGATCCTGGTCGACCAGGAACTCTATCGTGCCCGAGCTCTCGTAGCCGATCTTCTTGGCGCCCCTGATTGCCATGCCGCACATTACCTTGCGCAGCTCCGGGGTCAATATGGGAGAAGGCGATTCCTCGACCAGCTTCTGATGCCTTCTCTGGAGAGAGCAGTCCCTCTCGAACAGGTGCACCACGTTGCCGTGTGAATCGCCCAG
>JAFGJU010000031.1 GCA_016928935.1 Candidatus Eiseniibacteriota bacterium
ATTCGACTACGGCCGCGCCTCTGGTTGACTGTGTTTTCCTAAGGTGCCTCATCACATACCAGCTTTCTCGATGTACGAGTCTCACCACAGTGTCCTTCGGGCGGTCTCGACCCCTCCCGGGGTCGCCCGCCCGAAGGAATACAACTGGGTCGGATTGTGATCCCAATCCTTACGGGGTCGCGCCGAGTGCGTCTGTGATCGCCGTGAACACCCGGATAAGCTCCTCCCCCAGCAGGATTATCGCGGCGATGACGGCTATCGCGACCAGAGCGATGAGCAGCGCATACTCAGTAATCGCTGCACCCTTCGTACCCTTAAACAGATTCCTAAGGAACCTCATTGTCCTTTCCTCCTTTCACACGGCTCGAACAACTCACTAATCGTCAACAAGAACCTCCGTCTTTACCCCTTTTCTGGCAACACCTCCTTGTGTGAAGCGCAATCACGCCTTACGATTGCGTTTCCTAGTTGCCGCCCGCAATCTATTGCAGCGGGCGAAGTAATGTCAAGCGAATTCTGCCCCCTCCTGTTCCGGGGCGCTGCCTTGTCTGTCACGCATGTATAGAGCAATCGCTGTGCCACGCCTGATGGTTTCCGGGACATTCATGTAACTCATTATAAGTTGGGGAGTTATGCGACCTTCAAGATCGCCCAGACGCCTCGCCCTCCCGCAGACGGTGCCGTTTGCCGTGCCATCATTGTCGCAGTCGGGACAAATATGCCCGCCTTGCCGCGCTCCCGCGAACGTGGAAGTGACCGGCCGGCCGCATCTCGTCCTGGTATGCGAACGCTTCCACGGTGGCGGCGTCTGAGGCCGGCTGCCGCAGCGTGCGACACCCGCAATAGGTTGACTAGGGCAGGGTCCCGGCCCGGCGGAGGCAGTCAGCGAGGGGCTCGAACCTGAACTCTCGAAGGAGTCTCTCCAGACGGGGGCGGGTGCGGGACAGGAAGGCGTAGTGGTTGGGCCTTCTCAACCAGGAAGTGACTCGCGGCTGCTCAGGGTCTAGCTCCCACGGGTGGACGCTTATGACCCCCGGGAGGCCGGCGGCGTTGAGTCGTCTCAACAGGCGTGCCGTCAGGCCGCAGGGCAGAAGACGGAGGTAGGCGCCCGAGCCGAACGGCAGGTTCACGCCCGCCAGTCTACACGTCGACATCGGAAACTCCGCCAGGCTGCCCTTCGCAGTCTGCCGGACGTGCGGACTGACTCGCTCGTCGGGAATCCCGTACACCCTGCGCCGTATGGGGTAGATGCTTGAGTCGTACAGATGCCCGGTCTCGGCCAGCACCTCCAGAGCCCAGAGCGTGTCGGCCACAATCGAGTAATTGGACGCCCTGAAGCCGACGACGCGGGCCCCGGTTATGTCCTCCAGCGCGGCCTTGGTCCTTGTCGCCTCTTCTCTGAATTCGCTCCGGTTGAGGCGATAGATCGGCTTGTGGGACCACCCGTGTGACGCGACCTCGTGCCCCGCGTCGAACACATCCTTCACGAGACGAGGGTCTCTGTCCGCAATCCAGCCGAGCACGAAGAACGTACCCCGGACCCCGTGCGCCGCGAGCAGGTCCAGGAGCCTCCGGGTGTTCTCCCCCACTCGGAGCTCGTAGGAGCCCCAGGACGAGTAAGGGATGAGAGACTCAAAAGACCTGACCTGGAAGTAGTCCTCGACGTCGACTGAGAATGCGTTGATGACGGCCACTCGAGCACCCTAAGCCCGGCCGGACGCCCTCTGCTGCCTGAACCAGCCCAGGGTCCTTTCCAGGCCTTCTTCGAAGCCGACCCTGACTTTGAACCCCAGCTCGGCCTCGACCTTCTTGGTGGAGCCCTCGGAGTGCCTGACCTCGGCCGGGCGGGGCTCCCGGTACACGGGGCGGACTCCGTCCCCGGTCAGGCCTGAAAGCACGCGGGCAAGCTCGTTGACGCTCCTCCTCCTGCCCCTCGCCACGTTGTACACGCGGCCCTGTATTGCGGGTTTGTGACATGCAAGGAGGTTTGCGTTGACTACGTCCTCCACGAAGGTGAAGTCCCTGCTCTGTTCGCCGTCTCCGAATATGACGGGCGGCTCGCCCGAAAGGAGGCGCGACATGAAAAGAGGAATCACTGCGGCGTACTGCGAGGCGGCGTCCTGCCTGGGACCGAACACGTTGAAGTACCTCAGGCAGACCGTCTCGAGGCCGTAGACGAGAGTGAAAAGCCGGCAGTAATGCTCTGCGGTCAGCTTGCTCAGCGCGTACGGCGACCGCGGGTCGGGCGCCAGGTCCTCATTGTTGGGCAGAGCGGCGGTGTCTCCGTAGACGGAGGAGGAGCTCGCGTACACGACCCTCCTCACGCCGGCCTTCCTGGCATGGACGAGCAGCTTGAGCGTGCCCTCAACGTTCACGCTGTTGGTCGAGAGGGGATCCTCCACAGAGCGCAGGACCGAGCACAGGGCCGCCTCGTGGAACACGTACTTCACGCCACGGAGCGCGTCCTCCAACGCGGCGTCGTCCCGCACGTCTCCGCGCACGAGCTCCGCCGTCGTCCCGCGGCCGGCGGCCTCCGCAGCCGAGTCGAGGTTCGCCTCCTTCCCGGTCGACAGGTTATCTATGACCCTGACCGAAAGTCCTTCCCGCAGCAGTCTCTCGACTATGTTGGAGCCTATGAAGCCCGCTCCGCCGGTGACAAGGTACTCGCTCATGCCCTCACGCGTGTCGCGGGGAAGGTTCTTCCCTCACAACCTCCATATCTTGTCCGACTTGACGCCCCTGAGCGCATTCCTGGAGTCGAATACGAGCCTGGCCTCGGACGCTATCAGCTTGTAGTCAAACGCGCTGTGCGCCGTGGTTATCACGACGCAGTCGGCCCTCCGCAGCAGCCCGGCGGTCAGGGGCTTCGACTTTGCGTGAAAGCGCTCGGTCTTGAGCTCTCCCACGTGCGGGTCGGAATACCACACTTCAGCGCCCAACGACGTCAGCATCTGGCAGATGTCCAGCGCAGGCGATTCCCTGCAGTCGTCCACGTCCGCCTTGTATGCAACGCCCAAGAGCAGAATCCTCGCGCCGTTCACGCTCTTCCTCACGGAGTTGAGAGCCTCTCCCACCTTGCTCACGACGTGATACGGCATGCTGGCGTTGACCTGACCCGCAAGCTCTATGAAGCGCGCCTCGAACCCGCTCAGCTTGGCCTTCCACGACAGATAGAACGGGTCTATGGGTATGCAATGGCCGCCCAGCCCCGGCCCGGGATAAAACGGCATGAAGCCGAACGGTTTGCTGGCGGCCGCCTGGATCACTTCCCACACGTCGATCTTCATCCTGTCGCACATGAGGGCCATTTCGTTGACCAGGCCGATGTTCACGCTCCTGAAGGTGTTCTCCAGAAGCTTCACCATCTCCGCCACTCTCGTGGACGAGACTGGCACCACTGTTGAAAGGGTCTTCTCGTAGACCGCCACGGCGACCCGGGTGCACCTTTCCGTCACACCACCCACCACTTTGGGTATGTTGCTGGTGTTGTATTCCTTGTTGCCCGGGTCGACTCTCTCCGGGGAGAACCCCAAAAAGAAGTCCTCCCCCACCTTGAGCCCCGTCTCCTCCAGCATCGGCAGGATGAGCTCGTCTGTGGTCCCCGGGTACGTCGTGCTCTCCAGCAGCACCAGCTGGCCGGGATGCAGGAAGCGCGCGATCTCCCTGGCGGCGCTCACGATGCTGGACACGTCCGGGTCGCGCGTCTTTCTCAAGGGAGTGGGAACGCAGATGCTGACGCAGTCCGTCTGGCTGAGAGCGGAGAAGTCCGTGGTCGCTGTCAGTCGCCCCGACCGGACCTCCCGCCTGAGGTCTGAGGCCTGAACGTCCTGTACGTATGACGCGCCTGCGTTGACTCTGTCCACCTTCGCCGCGTCAGTGTCTATTCCGGTCACACGGAAGCCCGCCTTGGCAAACTCCACCGCGAGCGGCAGCCCCACGTACCCCAGCCCTATTACGGCCATGCGGGACTTCTTCTTGTCGATCCTGGCCTTGAGGCGCTCGAACGACCCTCCTCCGGGCCGCGTTCGCCTAGGTCTTCTTGACCCTCCTGCCCTGCCTGCTCTCGCCGCCCTCTTCACCTTCCTTGTAGCCGTAGTAGTGGTAGTCATAGTAATAAGGAAGAACCTCCTCCACGTTGTTTATCACGGCTCCGAGGAGGTTCGCGCCTCCTTCGCTGAGCAACTCCCCCGCCCGGGCCACTACCTCCACGGGTGTCTTTCCCGCCATCACCACCAACAGCACTCCGTCGCAGGTCGTGGATATGAAGAACGCGTCGGCCACCGGGAGGACCGGCGCCGAGTCTATTACCACAAGGTCGAAGTTCGCGCGGAGCTCCGCCACGGCCGCCTTGAACGTGGACGATTCGAACAGCGCGGTCGGCACTCCTATCATCCTGCCGCTCGTTATCAGCTTCAGGTTGGGCAGTTCGGTGCTCTTTATGACCGAGCCGAGGGGCACGAGGCTCCCCAACAGGTCGGACATCCCCACTCGCTGGTTCACGCCGAATACCTCGTGCAGCCGCGGCCTTCTGAGGTCACAGTCCACCACGACGACCTTCTTGTCCGAGTGGGCCGCCGCGCTCTGAGCAAGGAAGGCGGACGTCGTCGTCTTTCCCTCTCCGCGTCTCGCGCTCGTAACCAGAATCACGCTGAGTCTCTTCTGAACGTCCATCCTGGTCAGTCTGGAGTACAGCCGGTGAAACTCCGTGGCCACCGGCGAGTCGCCGTCCAGCGCGCTCATGGGAAGCGTGCCCACCCGCCCACTCCCCAGCCTCAGCTCGTCCCCTTCGGCTTTTCCCCAAGTCTCAGGTTTACTCATCGCTCGTTTTTGCCCCGTCGTCCCGGCCGCTAAACCCGGGCGCTTGTATGCCCAAGTCGTTCTTCCCCGTGGCGTTCATGATGGGCCCGTGGGCCAGCTGCGCAATGAGGGCGACAACGATCGCCGCCAGCACCGACAGGTAGGGCCACTTCCTCCTCTTCACCGGATGCCAGAACTCGCTGCCCGGCATCCTGGGTATCGTCCCCAGAACGGGGAGCCCGAGGCCCTTGGAAAGATGGTCCACGGACCTGACTGTGTTGTCCATGTACTCGGCGAAGACCGCAAACGAGAGCCCCAGAAACGGGCCCAGTATCAAGGCCAACACCAGGACTCTCTCTCTTCTGGGTCCGGCCGGGCCGAACGGCCGGGCCGGCGGCTCAATAATCTCTATTCGTATTCCCAGGTTCGTGGACTGCGCCGCCTCGGATATTTGCGCAGACGTGAGCTGGGTCTTGAGCGACTGGAGCACATTCCTGTTGTTCTCCACTTCCTGCTCCAGCCTGGCCACCTCCACCTCATCGTAGGGCCTGGCCACGACCGAGCGCCCGTAGCTCGTTATGAGGCCCGACAGCCCGCTCTTTCTCGCCTCGAGCGAGTTGGCCACGTGCTCGTCGTACACCACCTCCGTGACCAGGGACCGAAGAGCAGCCGGCGACCCGCTCAAGGCGGTGGCCGCGACTTCCTCTATCCTGGCCAGGAGGGCCTCCCGTGCCTGTCCGATCCTGTCCCTGGCCGCGGTTCCGGACCCGGCCTCCACCAGGGCACGCACAGCCGACTCCTCCTCTCTCACCAGCTCCGCGTAAGCCGAGCGTATCGAGCCACTCCTGACGAGCGTCGTGGGGTCGATCTCGTTGGGATAGTCTCTCCTGATGTTGTCCCTGGCGCCTGAGGCCCTGGCCTCCAGGTCGCGGGACTCGATGCCCGCCTCCCTGATGAGGCTCCTGGCCCTCTCGAGGTCCCTGTCGTAGCCGCCCCCGCTGCCCGCGGCCATCCGGGCCTTGACCCGCTTCAGCTCCGCTTCGCTGTCCCGCAGCTTTTTCTCGTACGCCGGCAACTGGTCCTGGCTGAAGGAGCCGGCGGCCCGTATGTCCGCCAACTGGCCCTTCGTGACGAATTGGACGAACGACTTCGTTATCCCGTCGGCCAGGAAGTAGACCATGTCCTTGTCGGGATGAGTGAAGGTAATCTTGAAAAGGTCGGGGTCGGTCTCCTCGACCTTTATGTTCTTTTTGAGGCGCTCGGCTATCACGCGGGCCTTCAGTTCCTCAACGCTCACGCCTCCGGCTTCACCTGCTCTCAGCTTCCGAGAGTCCTTCTCGTTCAGGTCCAGGCCCAGCTTCCGCGCCACCTCCTGAAGGAAGACCCGCCCCTTTAGCCTGGCTTCTATTTGTCCCAGGCGCTCGGAGTCCCTGGTGCGGTACTCCGGCTTCTGGACGAGCATCTTCTCCATGTCGCCGGCGAACGGCATTTTCTGCTCGTAGAGCACGATGCTGGTCGCCTCGTACGTGGAGGGGACCACACTCAAGCCCACGAGCGCCGCACAAGGCACTATGACCACCGGAAGGAGGACCAGCTCCGCCCTCCTCCTCACGGCCCTCAAGTACCGCAGGACTTCGCCTCCTGGAGATGAAGACTCGTACGAACCGGCCATGCCGTCCTTCCCTCGACTCCTGAGACAGCCTTATTCCATCAGCTCCTCGGACACGTCACGAGCGCTGCCGCCGGCAGTCCTGGCGGCTGCGTCCTCTCCCGACGCCCGCCTTCCCGCGCCCACCACCCTGTTTCTTCCCGTCCTCTTGGCGCCGAACAGCGCCGTGTCCGCCGACTCCAGCAGAGCTCCGATGCTCTTGCCGTCCTCGGGATACGTGGCGGCGCCTATGCTGCAGCTTATGTCGCCGCAGCTCACCTCCGGGAACGTATGAGTGGCCACCGCGGACCGGATTCTCTCGGCGAGCACCAGGGCCCCTTCCTTGGGGGTCTGAGGCAGGATTATGAGAAACTCGTCTCCGCCGTACTTGGCCACGGTGTCGATGCTCCTGGCCGTGGCCTTGAGAATGGCCCCCAGCTCCTTCAACACCGTGCTGCCCTTGAGATGTCCGAACCGGTCATTATAGTCCTTGAGATGGTCCACGTCCAGCATTAGAACGGAGAAGTACTGGCGGAAGCGCGACGCTCTGTCCAACTCCCTGTGCAGCGCATCCTTCATGAATCTGAAGTTGAACACCTGCGTGAGCTCGTCCGTCACCGCCTGCTCCTGCACCTGCTCGTACAGCTTGGCGCTCTCGATGGCAATGGCGGTCTGGTTGGCGAGCACGCTGAGCACACTCAACTCCGCCTCGCTGAACGCGCTGGCCTCCAGTCTGTTGACCGCGATCAGAACTCCCAGCACTGTTTCGCGCGCCTTGAGCGGCGCGCAGATGCAACCGCCGGTGCCCGACACGGACGCCCCCGGCGTCGACGGCCTGAACTCGTCGGTCACCTTGGGTATGAGCACCGCCTTTCCCTCCATCATGACCCACCACGCGATACCGCGGTCGCCTGTGCGTTCGTACCGCTCCATGGGCGCCTCCACGTCGCCCCGGGCCCTGCGCTTGGCGTACTTGACCACGACCCCGTTTTCCAGGGTGACCAGGAACACCGCCTCGGCCGCCAGCACTTCCAGAGCGCAGGAAAGGACCTTTGAGAAGGTCATTCTCCTGTCCAGGCCGGCGGTAATCAGGCCCGTGATCTCCACCAGGGTGTTAAGGAATTTTTCTTCACGAAGAACAGAAGTCATCCTTCGCGCCTCTAACCGCATGAAAATACACCGTCGCCCATTGAGCCCATTGGCTAGACAGCAAATTCCATGCCAGTCACTTGCGCGGGGGCTTTGTGAGGATTTCCTTGAGGAGGGGCCGCACCACCCTGACCAGAAGCACCAGCATGACGGCCAGCATGACCGCCGGCACAAACCAGAGGTCGCGCACGTCCAGATGCTTAGTGCGCATCATTCCGAAGAACTTCAACAGTGCGTACACGAGCCCGGCCACCACACCGCACGCCAAGCCGAGCGATAGGCCCCTGCTCACGGCTTGGGCTCCGCCCCCCGCGGTCTCCGGCAACCGCGGCCAGGCCGTGCGCGGCTGCCTGGCCCGGCGCAGCGCCGACGGCCCCGGAAAGCTGCGCCCGGTGTAGCGTGGCCTCATATCACACTCCTCGCATCACCGCACCACCGCGAAACTGCCGACACATCCCTTCGTGTCCTGGCCGTCCTCCACCCGCAGTCGGTATGAGTAGACTCCCGGGGCCAGGTTCGCCTCGGCGATGATCGCGGCCAAGTCTATCTCGTTGTCGTCTCCGGGCTCGAGAGTCACCGCTCCACACGAGCCGTCCCTGCACCCACCTACCCTCCTGCCGGACACATCGTACAGGTCCAGCTCCACGGCGCCGGCCTCCTTGGTCAGAAAGAACCTGAGCTTCCCCCCGTCTCCGTCCGGCCCCAACGGGTTCGGGAACACAAACGAATGCCGCAGCGCCAGAGAAGTCGAGGAAACCACGAGCTCCGCCGAGGCCTTGTTGTTTGCCACGTTACCCTCGCCTTCTCCCGCGTCCACCACCAAGTAGATGGCGTGCTCCCCCACATCCCGCTCGGTCAGCAGCCAGTCGAACGGCTGCACCTCCGGGCTCGCACCGGCGGCCATCTCTCCCTCGACGAGCCGCTCGCCCACGAGCCTCCCGCCTGCCGCCGGGTCGCCGTCGTACACGCGCACGAACACGGCGAGGGACTCGGACGCCGGGCCGCCGACGTTGTGGAAGCTGGGCACCACAGTCAGCACCTCGCCCGCCACCGCCCTGATGACGGGCCAGGGCGAGCTCTCAACTCGAAACTCGATGTCGCCGGACTGGACTTCCAGGTCCCACGAGTCACCGGTCTCCGCGAAGTAGGCCAGGCTCGCAGCGCCGAGAGCGGCCACCTTCCTGCAGAGGTCGAAGTTGACCTTGTCCTCGGTGTCGTAGATCGTGTGATAGTACGGATACAGCGGCGGGATGGAAAAGTGCTCAAAGAAGTGGATCGCATCGTAGCCGCGCACCCAGAAGGACGAGTGGTCGCTGGCGTCTATGACGCCGTCTATCGTAGTTATTCCAACACCCAGCCCGAGACTGTCGTAAAGAGCCTGGGACACGGCCGCCACGTGGTCTGACAGCCAGGCCGACGACACGTTCGTTCGGACGAAAGTGCTGTCTGCCAGGTCACGGAACCCGTGCATGTCGAAGTTCAACGTGCCAATGATGTTCGAACCCAGAGTGTCGTTGTACCCCGTGTAGGCCTTGCTCCCGAAGAGCCCCTGTTCCTCCGCGCAGAACAGCACGTACTCTATGTCAAAGTCGAATTGAAGGCCGTTGAGAGCCCTGGCGCACTCCAAGACGCTGGCCAGACCGGTGGCGTTGTCGTCAGCTCCCGGCGCCGGGTCCACCCTGTAGTCCCAGTACCGCCCCGGCTCGGAGTATTGGGTGCGGTTCCCTATGGCGTCGTAGTGGCCGCACACCACAAACCTCCCCGTGCCCGGAACCCTCCCCGGCACGACGCCCACCACGTTGTAGAGCAAAGTGTCTATCCCGAAGAACCGTATCGGGAACCCGTGCAGGGAGTCGGTCCCGGCGCCGCCCATGGCGGCCTTGAGTTTTTCGCGGACCATGTGAGGTATCCAGGCCGCTTCCCGGCGAAAGGTGTAGCGACTCCTGAGCTCACCAGTGGAGTCGTCCACGCTCATGCAGTGGACTATCGCCCTCACGGAGTCCTCACTCACCCTTCCCGCAACCTCTCTCATCAGCTCCAGTTTCTCAGGAGAGATGGCGGCCCTCGCGGCCGCCCCCAAGGCCGGCACGGAGGGGATTCTCCGCCGCAGGAGCGCCCTGGCTTCCACCCTGTCCGGCAACGGCATCATGGAGAAAGCGAAACGCGAGACGCACTCCTCCAGGCCCTCCCCCACGGCAACGAGCCACAAGCCTTCCTGCTCCAGTCGAGTGAGCTCGGCGTACGCGGCGATCGAGTCAATCGCGCTCCCCACACCAGGCACCACCAACCAATACCCCACCCCCGGCTCCAGGGTGTCCAACACCACCGCCCCGGGGAAGCGCGCCACGAACGTCTCCAAGTTCGAGCCCGGCACCTGCGCCACGCCCCGGCCGCGGTAGGAGTACCTGACCGTGGCGCCGAAAGCAGTCAGGCTCTGCAGGTCGGAATCGTCACGCAACTCCAGACTCAAGAGAACGCCGGACGAGCCGCTCCGGGCTGAACTCAAGGGCACGAGGCCGATCGTGGCTGCCAAGGCGACGGCGCCGAAAACGACTGCCGCCTTGCACCGCGCCGCCCCACGAACACGGCTACCAAAGCTCATGACGGACCTCCCCGTTCGGATGGCGCGCCCGAAAGGACTCGAACCTTCGGCCTGCAGATCCGGAGTCTGCCGCTCTATCCAACTGAGCTACGGGCGCGCGCTGTCTTCACAATCCTGTCAGGTCCGGCCCCCGCCTGGGCCGCCGCGTACTCAAGCATCTCTTTGGCCTGCCTGAGGGTGACCGGGGAGGCCTTGTCGCCGGCCAACATCCTCGCCAGCTCCTCCACCCTGTCCTTTTTCCCGAGGACCCTGGCAGTGCCGAAAGTCCTTCCGGCGTCCACCTCCTTCGAGACGGAGAAGTGGACGTCCCCAAGTGAGGCAATCATCGGTATGTGCGTGATGCATATTATCTGCTTGGCGCCGGACAGCGCCTTCAATTTTTCTCCGACCACTCTGGCGACCTTTCCGCCTATGCCCGCGTCCACCTCGTCGAAGACCATCACGTCCACGTCGTCCGCCCTGACGAGCACGGTCTTCAGGGCAAGCATGATCCTGGACACCTCTCCGCCCGAAGCTATTCTGACCAGCGGCCTCGTCTCCTCTCCCACGTTGGGAGAGATGAGAAACTGAACGTCGCCGACGCCGGACGCGGCCACCCTCACTCTCTTCCCCTCGACTTCCACGTCTCCGCCTTCGTCGTCTTCGAGCCTTATCTCCACCACGAAGCGCGTTCCCTTCATGCCTAGCCCGGCGAGCTCCCTCCGCACGTGGCCCTCCATCTTCCCCGCAGACCCCCTCCTGCGTTCCAGTAGGCTCAGCGAAAGCCCTCTCAGCTCTCGACCCCACCGGGCAATCTCGGCCTCAAGTTCTTCCTTCTTTTCCGTGCCCGAGTCCAACGCCGAGAGCCGCGCCCGCAGCTCCTCTCCCGCCCTGAGCACGTCACTGACGCTTCCGTTGTGCTTCTTCCTCAACCTCGCGATGAGAGCGAGTCTCGTCTCCACCTCGTCCAACCTGCCGGGGGAGAACTCCAGCGACTGAAGGTAGTTGGCCAAGACCCGGCCGGCCTCGTTGACTGCAATCTCCGCGTCGGCCAGCTCGGCCCCGAGCTCCGATAGCTTGGGGTCGATCTCCGAGGCCGCTCTTAGGGCTCTCACAGCCCTGGAGAGTCTCCCGGCGCAGGAGAGCTCGTCCTCGTAAAGGAGGTCACCCGCTTCCTTCACACTGGACGAGAGTCTTTCGAAGTTCTGAAGGACCTTCCTTTCCTCCTCGAGTTTTTCCTCCTCACCCTCCTCCATCTTCGCGGCATCGATCTCCGCCAGCTGGAATCTCATGTAGTCGGCCTGAGCCTCAGCCTCGCGGGCCTCACACAGGAAGGCCTCCAGTCGCGACCGCGCGTCCCTGACTCGCCGGCAGGCCTCCCAGACTTTCTCTCTCAGCTCCTGGTGGCCGCCGTAGGAGTCCAGGTAGTCCACGTGCGTCCTCCAGTCCAACAGCGATTGGTGCTCGTGCTGCCCGTGGAAGTCCACCAAGACGTCCCCCACCTTCTTGAGAACACTCAGCGGCACCGGCTCGCCGTTCACGCGCCCTCGGCTGCGGCCGTCCGCGTACAGCTCGCGCTTCACCACGACCTCGTGGCCCGCGTCGCGTATGCCCGCGGCCTCCAGCCTGGCCGACACCCTAGCCCCCGGCGACGGCTCGAACACTCCCGACACTGCCGCCACCCTCTCTCCACTCCTTACCATCTCGGCCCCCGCCTTCTCACCCACCAGCAGGCCTATTGCTCCGACTATTATGGACTTCCCGGCCCCGGTTTCGCCCGTGAGCACGTTCAGCCCGGGGCCGAACTCCAGCGACAGCTCCTTCACTACTGCGAGCCCGTTTATGGACAGCTCTCTCAGCACGCGTGGTGCCCCTTCAGCGCTTCGCCAGGCCGCCCCAGCACAGCTTCGTCCTCAAGACTTCGTAGAAAGACTTCTCGCCGCAGCAGACCAGGGACGTCTTCTCCGGCGCCCTCCTGAACACTATCCTCTCGTCGTGCGCGAGCTCCCTGCATTCCTGCCCGTCTATGGTCAGCGCCACGTCGGTCTTGCCGGACACGACCTCCACGGAGAGCTCCTCGTCCCCCGAGAAGATGAGCGGCCTCACGGCCAGAGTGTGCGGGCAAATCGGAGTGGCGATGAGAGCCTCTATGGTGGGTTTGACTATCGGACCGCCGGCCGAGAGCGAGTACGCGGTCGAACCCGTGGGCGTGGACACGATCAGCCCGTCCGCCAGAAAAGTCCCGACGTAATGGCCCGAGATGGACATGTCGAGCTGCATCGCCCTCGCGAAGGCCGACTTGTTGATGACTGCGTCGTTCAGGCACACGTAACGGGAGTTGCCGGACCCCGAGTGCCCCTCCACCACTGCCTCCAGCATCATTCTCTCCTCCACCCGGCAGTCGCCTTTCTGCATTCGTTCGAGAGTCGGTATGACCTCGGCCACACTCAGCTCGGTCAGGAAGCCGAGACCTCCCAGGTTCACTCCCAGGATCGGGACCCCCCTGAGGCAGGCGTGCCGCGCCACCCAGAGAAGGGTGCCGTCCCCCCCCAGGGCCACAACCAGGTCGCAGTCGGGAGGCAGCTCCGCCAGCGCGAACCCGGTCCTGCCCTCAAGCGCGGCAATCTCGTTCTCGAACGACACGGCCACGCCGCGCCGCTCCAGCCACTCGGCAATCTCGGCGGCCACGCGCCCGGAGTTTTCCTTGCGCACGTTCGCCACTATGCTGACGTGTTTCATTTGTCCCTGTCGGCCTCCAACCAGCTCAGCACTGCGCCGGCTATGCCCTCCGGAGTCAGCCCCAGGCGTCTCAGCAGCGCCGGCCTGCTCGCGTGTTCCACGAAGGCGTCGGGAATGCCCAGTCGCAGGGCCTTCGGGCAGACCCGCCCCGGCGTCAGACTTTCCAGCACGCCTGAGCCGAATCCTCCGGCCAGTGTGCCCTCTTCCACCGTCACGATTTTACCGCATTCGGCCGCCACACGCCCTATCGTACCCGCGTCCAGCGGCTTGGCGAACCTGGCGTTCACGACCGTAGCCTCCACGCCCCTCTCGGCCAGCAGGCCGGCCGCCTCCAGGCTCGGGTTCACCATCGAACCTATGGCGCACAGCGCCACGTCCTTTCCCTCCCGCAGGATCTCGGCTCGTCCGACAGGCACCGCGGCCATCGCCTCTCCCACGTGGCAGCCGGTTCCCTCCGAGCGTGGGAATCGTATCGCCACGGGCCCGCTGCACGACTCGACTGCCGTGTAAAGCATGTCCCGCAGCTCGCGCTCGTTCACGGGCGCCATGACCGTGAGACCCGGAACCGCCCGCAGGTACACCAGGTCGAGACACCCGTGGTGGGTGGGCCCGTCCTGTCCGACCAGGCCCGCGCGGTCGACCGCGAACACCACTTTCAGCTTCTGGAGCGCCACGTCGTGCACCAGGTGGTCGAAGGCCCTCTGCAGAAACGTCGAGTAGATCGCCACGACCGGCAGAAGCCCTCTCGTCGCGAGGCCGGCCGCGAAAGTAACGGCGTGCCCCTCCGCCATGCCCACGTCGAAGAACCTGCCGGGAAACCTCTCGGCGAACCGCGCAAGCCCCGTGTTGTCCTTCATGGCCGCCGTCACCGCCACCACGCTGCCGAAACGCTCGCCTATTTCGACCATCCAGCTCCCGAACACGTCCGTGTAAGTCGGGAACCCGGGTTTCTTCTCCTCGGTGCCGGTCACCTTGTCGAAGGCTCCTATGCCGTGAAACTGAGAGGAGTTCTGTTCGGCGAACCTGTAGCCCTTGCCCTTTGTCGTCAGCGTGTGCAGTATGACGGGAACGCGGACCTCCTTCAACTGCTTCAGGACGGATATCAGATCCGGGAGCGCGTGCCCGTCTATCGGGCCGTAGTACTTGAACCCCAGCTCCTCGAAGATGGTGCCGGGGACGATGAAGCCCTTCAAGCTCTCCGTCACTCTGCCCGCCACGTACCGGGCCGTGCGCCCCACGTACGGAGTGCGCCCCAGCAACTCCCACAGGTCGGCCTCGAACTTCCGGTACGTAGGACCGGCGATCAACCTCGTCATGTACTTGGCCAGCGCTCCCACGTTGGGCGAGATCGACATCTTGTTGTCGTTGATGATCACTATCAGGCGCTTGCCCAGACCGCCCGCCTGGTTGAGCCCCTCGAAGGAGAGCCCGCCCGACAGAGCGCCGTCGCCTATCACGGCCACCACGTGGAAGTCCTCGCCCATCGCGTCCCTGGCGCAGCTCATGCCCAGGGCCGCGGATATGGAAGTGCTCCCGTGCCCGGTCCCGAACGCGTCGTGCTCGCTTTCTGAGAGCCTGGGAAACCCGCTCAGTCCGCCCTCCTGCCTGAGAGTCTGAAACCTCTCTCGCCTTCCCGTGAGCAGCTTGTGGGCGTAGGCTTGATGCCCCACGTCCCAGACTATTCTGTCCCTGGGCGAGTCGAACACGTAGTGAATCGCTATGGCCAGCTCCACCGCCCCCAGGCTGGGCGCGAGGTGGCCGCCGGTGCTTGAGACGACCGAGATGATCTTCTCGCGTATCTCGGACGCGAGCTCGGCCAGCTCCGGCATTGTGAGACTCTTCAGGTCGTCCGGGCCGCTCACCCGGTAGAGCAACTCTCCCAACTGTCCCCCCTCCACGTCACGACGCTCGGACTCCACGAGCCGAGTCCGGCGGAATCGCCGCGTTTCTCAGCGCACGCCCACCCACACGCCGCCGGTCAATACCAGGCGAGGGCGTACAGTATGCCTATCGCGGCGCCCACGAACACCTCGAACGGAGTGTGGCCCAAGAGCTCCAGCAGCTTCTCTTCTCTGGCCTTCTTCATGTGCTCGTGAACGAGACGGTTCAAAATTGTGGCCTGCCTGCCCGCGGCGCGCCTCAGGCCCGCCGCGTCGAACATGACGATGAAGCTGAAGAAGGCCGTCACCTGAAACACAAGGGAGCCGTAGCCCTGCACGTTTCCCACGGCGGTGGACAGCGCGCACACCGCCGCCGAGTGAGAGCTCGGCATCCCGCCGGTCTGAACGAATCTCCTGAAGTTGAGGTCCTTCTCTTTGAGCCAGAAGGCCACACCCTTGACGACTTGCACCATGACCCCGCACGTGCAGGCCACCAGAAGCGGGCTCGCCTGCATGACTTCGGTCACGCTCATCTGCTTCACCCTTCCTGCGGCGTTCCTCGCCTTACGACGTAATCGGCCAACTCACAGAAACACGCGCCGTGTTTGCCGAAATGAACCGCCTCCAGCTTGGCCTCCTCCGCCAGACGGCGAGCTCTATTCAGAGACTCGGCCCGACCCAACACCAGGGGGTAGGTGGCCTTGGCCCTCTCCACGTCACGACCTCTCTTCTTCCCCAGCTCCCTCGGAGTGGCGCTCACGTCCCTGACGTCGTCCACTATCTGGAATGCCAGCCCGAGGCGTTCTCCGTACGCGCTCAGGGCCTTCATGTTCCGCGGCCCCGCACCCGCGAGAAGTCCACCCACCCTGAGCGAGCAGGCCATCAGAACGCCCGTCTTGCGAGTGTGGATGTACGTGACAGTGCTCAGCGGGACGCGCCTCCCCTCGGATTCTATGTCCACTACCTGACCCCCCACGACGCCCCTGGTCCCCGCGGCCCCGGCAATCTCATGAATCACCCCGACCACCTTGCCCGGCGCTACCCCGCCCGACACGGCCAGAGTCGCCACGAGCTCGAACGCCAGCGACAGGAGCGCGTCGCCCGCAAGCAGCGCCACCGCCTCACCGAACTTGACGTGCACAGTCGGACGACCCCTTCTCAGCTCGTCGTCGTCCATGCACGGGAGGTCGTCGTGAATGAGAGTGAAATTGTGTATCAACTCTATGGCCGCCGCCGCGCGATACACCTCGCCACCCCGTCCGCCGCAGGCTCTGTAAGCCATGACGCACATCAGCGGCCTTATCCTCTTCCCGCCCGAAAGCACCGCGTAGCGCATCGCTCTGTGCACCGACACGGGCCTGGCCCTCGCCGCCGGGAGGACGTCCCTGAGGACGGATTCAATTCGACCTCTCTCGCGGCTCACAAAAGGCTCCAGAAGTGAAGCCATTCCTTCTCCTACTTGGCGGACGTCTCGTCGTCCGGGAACGTGAGCGGCTCAAGCCTGAACCCCTCGCCCGCCGGGGTCAGCTTCTGCAGCCTCGCCTCCGCCGCCTCCAGCATCGAAGTGCACTCCTGTATCAGCCTGGTGCCTTCCTCAAAATAGGCCAGCGATTCCTCCAGCGACAGGTTCCCTCTCTCCAGGCCGTCGACCAGCTCCTCCAGCCGGCCCAAAGCCTGCTCGAACGTTCTTCCGCCGGGCTTGTCACGCGAGTCCTTCATTCTCGCTCACCCCCTCCACGTTGCACCGCAGCGAGCCGCGATAGAGCTCGACCCTGACCCTCTGCCGGACGAGGCTCGCGGAGGCCTCTCTCAGCACCTCGCCCGTGGCCTCGCGCCTGCACACCGCGTAGCCCCTGCGAAGCACCTCGGCGGGGTCCAGCGCCCGAAGCCTTCCGGCTTGGGAATCCAGGAGCTGTCTCCTCTCGGTGGCTATCCTGGAACCGGAAGTCTGGAGCCTCCTCGACACTTCGTCGAGTCTCTGGACGCGCTGCCTCACTATGTCCGGAGCCCTCGCGAAAGCGTATCGGCTCCTGGTCCTTTCTATCTCCCGCCTGAGGCTCGACACTTTGTTCCTCACGCCCGACGCGAGCCCTCTGGCCAGACCCAGAACTTCTCTCGCCACGTCACTCCGGTCCCTGACCACCATCTGAGCCGCCCCGGACGGAGTCGGAGCCCTCACGTCCGCCACCAGGTCGGACACGGTGAAGTCGATCTCGTGCCCCACGGCGGACACGACGGGTATGCGGGAGGCGAAGATGGCGCGCGCCACGACCTCCGCGTTGAACGCCCACAGGTCCTCAAGAGAGCCGCCTCCCCTGCCGACTATGAGCACGTCCACATCCCCGAACCTGTTGAACTCCTCGACGGCCAGGGCGATTTCCTGCGCGGCCCCCTCGCCCTGCACTCTGACCGGCCGCAGGATTATCTCGACTGCGGGCTGCCTCTTTCGTATTATGCGCACGATGTCCCGGACGGCCGCGCCCGTGGGCGACGTGACGACGCCGACCCTCGTGGGATACGGCGGCAACGGCCTCTTCCTGGCCTCGTCGAAGAGGCCCTCTTTGGAAAGCTTCTTCTTGAGCTGCTCCAAGGCCAGCTGGAGCGAGCCCAGGCCGGCCGGTATCATCTCGAACACGCACAGCTGGTACTGCCCGCTCCTCTCGTACACCGTTATCTCGCCCCTCGCCTCCACGGACATTCCGTTCTCCACGCCGAACGAGAGCTTGCTGTTGGCGCTCCGGAACATCACGCATCTGAGCTGCGCCGTCTCGTCCTTGAGCGAGAAGTACATGTGCCCCGACGTGTGCAGGGTGAAGTTCGACACTTCACCCTTCACCCACACGACCGGGATCGCGCCCTCCAGCACCTCTCTGACGAGGCGCGTTATCTCGGCCACCGAATACGGTCCGGCGGGGAAGGTTCTCGGGGACGCTTCCACTCTAACCTCCTGTCAGGGCTCCGCAGGCCTGAAGCGTGTTCCTGAGGAGCATCGCCACCGTCATCGGCCCCACCCCACCCGGCACCGGAGTTATGGCGGAAGCCACTTCCTTCACCTCATCGAACCGCACGTCGCCAACCAGCTTCGTGCCGCTGGCGGCGTTCTGGTCCGGCACGCGATTCGTGCCCACGTCCACGACCACCGCGCCCGGAGACACCATGGATGCCGTCACGAACCCGGCGCTCCCCACGGCCGCCACCAGCACGTCGCCCGACCTGGTTATGTCGGCCAGGCCGCGCGAGAACGAATGACACAGTGTCACCGTGGCGTTGAGCCCCGTCCTCTTCAGGCTCAGGTAGCTGGCTAGCGGTTTGCCCACGATGTTGCTCCTGCCCAGGATGACCACGTGGGTCCCCTCCAGCGCGACGGAGTTCCGGGCCAGCAGTTCGCAGATGCCCGACGGTGTAGCGGGAAGGAACAGGGGGTCCCCCATGGCCAGCCTGCCCACGTTCAGCGGATGAAACCCGTCGACGTCCTTCCGGGGGTCCACAAGCTCCAGAATTCTCAGGGGATCCAGGTGTCCCGGCAGAGGTAGCTGAACTATAACTCCATGTATGGTGTCGTCTTGAGAGATACCTTTAAGAAGTGACTTTAGAGTTTGCTCGTCCGTTTCCCGGGGCAAGGCGAGTATTGCCGAGCGGATTCCCACCTCTTCGCAGGCCTTGGCCTTGGCCCTCATATAGACGACCGAGCCGGGGTCCTCCCCGACCCTTATCATCGTCAGCGCGGGCCGCACGCCGCGCTCAGACAGGCCGAGCACCCCTTGTCTGATCTCGTTCCTGATCTGTGCTGCGACCGGCTTGCCTTCCAGAAGTCTCGCGCCCATTCCAGTGTCTCCAGTCGGGCCGACACCCCGGGCAGTTCGCGTCCGAACTACGAGGTCTCCCCGACTTGATTCGCTCCGGGTCCGCATCCCGCGTCGCACGGAACCGAAAGCCGCGTGATGGAACTGCAGACCCCGCTCGACGGCTCTACGTCCACTATCACTCCGTTCAGCCTGACGTCGTTCTTGGCCGGAGTGAGCCGAACAGCCACCTGCGTGAGGAAGCGCCTTATGGCCGGCTCCTTCTCTATGCCTATCACCGAGTCGAAGGCGCCGGTCATGCCGACGTCAGTGATGTAGCCGGTGCCACCCGGGAGCACCCTTTCGTCTGCCGTCTGCACGTGAGTGTGAGTGCCCACGACGGCGCTCACGCGTCCGTCGAGGTACCATCCCATCGCCACCTTCTCGCTTGTGGCCTCGGCGTGCATGTCCACCAGGACTATCTTGGACTCCCTTCTGAGTTCGGCCACGGAGGCGTCCGCTTTCCTGAACGGGCAGTCCACCTCACGGACGAACACCCTTCCCAGGAGGTTCAACACTCCTACCGCGTGACCGTCCGCCGACAGGAAGACCCCCTGGCCGGAGCCGGGCACGGCCGGCGGGTAATTGGCGGGCCTCAGGATTCTGGGCTCGTGCGCGACGAGATCCATCGCCTCTTTTCTGTCCCACAGGTGATTGCCGGAAGTGATGACGTCCACGCCAGCCCTAAAGATCTCCTCGGCGGTCGAGGGGGTGAGCCCGAACCCGGCGGCCGCGTTCTCACCGTTGGCCACGCAGAAACTGTAACCCCATTCCTTCTTGAGCCGCGGCAGCATTCTCAGGGCCCCCCGCCCGGGCGAACCCACGATGTCCGAAATGAACAATATCCTCATCAGGGCCTTCCGCGGCGCTCGTCGCGTGCCGTCCAGACGCCCGACGTTCACGCTCGCGCCGGTCCCTGGCCGGTCGCCAGTCTATTTCGCGTAGTCCACCGCTCTCGTCTCGCGAATGACGATTATCTTTATCTGTCCCGGATACTCGAGCTCGCGCTCTATCCTCCTGGCTATCTCCGACGCCAGCATGGACGCCTTCGCGTCGTCGACTTCCTTGTGTTCCACCATGATTCGGATCTCGCGCCCGGCCTGTATCGCGTACGACTTCACGACCCCGGGGAACGAATCCGCAATGTGTTCCAACTTCTCCAGGCGTTTCACGTACGTCTCGAGGGTCTCCCTTCTCGCGCCCGGTCTCGCGCCGGACACCGCGTCCGCGGCCTGAACCAGGACGGCCATCAGGGAGTCCGGATTGGGGTCGTCGTGATGAGCCCCCACCGCCTCCGCCACGACCGGGGACTCACCGTACTTGATGACGATCTCGCGACCTATCTGCGCGTGCGTCCCCTCCACCTCGTGGTCCGCCGCCTTCCCGATGTCGTGCAGCAGGCCCGCCCTTTTCGCCACCGCGGCGTCCAGTCCCAGCTCGGACGCCATGACTCCGGCCAGGAACGCCACCTCTTTGCTGTGCTCCAGCACGTTCTGCCCGTAGCTCGTGCGATATCTCAGCCGTCCCAGCAGCCTCACCAACTCTCCGTGGAGGCCGTGGATGCCCACCTCCAGGCAGGTCCGCTCGCCCGTCTCGCGAATCTGCTCGTCCATCTCCTTCTGAACCTTGGTCACCACTTCCTCGATGCGGCCGGGATGGATGCGGCCGTCGTTTATCAGCTTCTCGAGGGAAATCCTCGCCACCTCCCGCCTGATTGGGTCGAAGCCCGAAAGGATAACCGCCTCGGGAGTGTCGTCGATTATGACGTCGATGCCCGTGACGGTCTCGAAGGCTCTTATGTTCCGGCCTTCCCTTCCGATTATTCGCCCCTTCATCTCGTCGTTCGGCAGCGACACGACCGACACGGTGGACTCGACCACGTGCTCCGCGGCGCACCTCTGTATGGCCAGCGTCAGGATCTTCCGGACTTCCTTGTCCGCTTCCTTGACCGCGTTCTCTTTTATCTCGCTCAGGAGACGCGCCGCCTCGTGCCTGGCCTCGCTCTCCAAATTGGACATGAGAAGCTGCTTTGCCTCGTCCGAGCTAAGACCGGCTATCTTCTCCAGTCTCGAATTCTGCTCCCTGATGAGGTCGGCCAACTCCCTGTTCCGCTCCTCTACGGCCTTCTCCTTGGTCAGCGTGTCGCGCTCCACGCGCCTCACGTCCCGTTCCTTTCTCTCCAGGAGGTCGGCGCGCCTGTTCAAGCTTCCCTCCCTCTCGCCCAGCCGTCTGTCCAGCGCCTGCAGCTGCTGCCGCTGCGCCTGGCTTTCCTTCTCGAAACTGGCCTTGGCCTTGTACCATTCGTCCTTGGCCTCGAGCACGGCGCTCTTCTTCCTCGTCTCGGCTTCCTTGTGCGCCTCGCGGACTATCTTCTCCGCCAGCTTCTCCGCGTTGAGCACCTTGGTCTCCGACACTTTCTTGTACGTGTACCAGCCGATGAAAAAGACACCGATCGCCGCCAGCACGCCCGCCAGTATGTAGGACAGCACCGCGTAGTTCATCTATGACCACCACCTCGTACAGCAGACTTGAAATGAAAATCCCCACCGGTCTGCCGTGTGACAGAGACTTTTGAACCTGGAAGAGTCCAGGTGGGCGCCAGACTCCGGGGCGTCACGCCCCCGCGGTGCGGG
Source organism: Candidatus Eiseniibacteriota bacterium (assembly GCA_016928935.1). Lineage (GTDB taxonomy): Bacteria > Eisenbacteria > RBG-16-71-46 > JAFGJU01 > JAFGJU01 > JAFGJU01. The sequence continues at coordinate 21,270 of JAFGJU010000031.1, forward strand.
TCCCGCTGTTCCCCGAAGAACAGGCTCCCTCAGAACAACTGTTGGCTCAAAAACGCCTATATCATCACGCGCACGGTAGGGATTTCCGTCTTATGGCATCTGCCCTATTGATGTCTGATTCAGGCAGATCCGGTCGCTCCTGCATTCCTCCTTCCTTGAACCTCTGCCCGGAATTGGCGGGAGCTGGTCTGTCATTCGTCTGCCAGGGCTATCTCCAGCTTGGAGACGATCCCGGCCGCCCGCTCACGGACCTGTGAGAGCGTCAGTTCTCTTTCCCTTCTCTCCTTGAACAACTCGTCTGCAAGGTTCAAAGAGGCCAGAATCGCCACTTTACCCAGAGTCGCCACGGACAGCTTCTCGTTTATTTCTCTCATCTTGCTGTCGACGTAGCGTGCGACCTCGGCTATGTAGTCGGGGTCGGCTTGTCCCTTGATCTTGTACTCCCCCCCGAATATCTGGACCTTGATGACGTTCTGGTCTTCGTTCATGTCTTCTCTCAGTCAATCCATGGGGTCTTGAATCCGCCAGCTCCGTTTCCCTACCGCGTGAGCTCTCACCGGTCCGGCCGGTCACCTTTCCAGCCATTCGAACTGCGACAGTATAGCCTCGAGCCGCGTCTCCACGCGCTTCCTGAGATCCACGAGCGAGTCACGCTCGTCTTCCAGCTGCGCTATGCGCGACTTCAGCTCCCTGAAAGTGCCGTCGCTGCCGGACTCGGCCGCCTTCAGCTCCCGAAGGCGCTGGTTGAGTTCTTGATTGCCCGACCTAAGCTTAGAGTTCTCCTCCTTAAGTCTCTTGATTGCCGAAGCAACTCGTTCAACTTTCCTTTCCAGCTCTGTGAATATGTTCTCCATACGACGGAATCACATTCGGGCCGGCCCCGTGGGCTGCTCGGCCCCTCAATTTCTGCCACGTATCCTGGCACCGCCGGCGATCAACCCTTCCACGATCCGGGCCATCGCCTCGTCCACCTCGGCGTCGGACAGCGTCCTTTCGTCCGACTGGAAACTCAGCGAATAGGCCAGACTCTTCTTTCCCCCTTCTATGGCTTCTCCCCTGTAAAGGTCGAAAAGTCTGAGCCGTTTCAGCAAGGAGCCGCCGATCTCCCTGATGAGCCTGGCCACCTCCTCCTGCGCAAGCGCCTCGTCGACCACTGCCGCAATGTCTCTCTTGACTGGGGGGAACCGCGAGGGCTCCACGAGGGCCCGCCGGCCGGAGGAAGCAGCGCGCAGAGCCTCCGCATCGAGTTCGAAGACGTACACGTCACTCTCTATATCGAACGCGCGCAAGAGCTCCCTGCCCGCCCTTCCGAACAGCCCTAACGGCTTGCCATTACAGCAGATAGAGCCAGACGCTTCACTGTCTGCTACGGGGCCATCATAACAAAGCACCTCATAGTTGTCAACGTTCAATTTGGCCAACAGGCCTTCGATGGTGCCTCTCGTGTCAAAGAGGTCGATTCTGGAAGGCCCGGGTTCCTGCCAGCTCGGCGGCCTCTTCGTGCCCACCATCGCCCCCGCGGCAAACACCTTCTCCACCGGTTGGCCGTCGGGTCCAATCCCGAACGCCTTCCCTATCTCGAACAGGCGCACGTTCTCCGCGCCGCGCCTCAGGTTCAACCCCACAGCGCCCAGCAAGCTCACCAACACAGAGGGCCTCAGCACGGACTCCTCCTGAGAGGCGGGGTTCGACACGGTCACGAGCTCGGAGGCGCCCTTGCCGAACAGTGTCGCCCTCCTGGCGTCCACGAGCGTCCTGGTTATGGCCTCGGCGAGGCCGAGGTTGACCAGCGATTCCCTGCAAAGGTCCAGGAAGAGCTCCGTCTCCTCGTCCGTGCCCGGGACCCAGCTCAGGTTGGCGCAGCGCTCCGCGAACTTGTCGTAGCCGAAGGTCCTGGCCACCTCCTCGGTCAGGTCCACCTCCTCCGAGACGTCGTGCCTGAAGGACGGCACCCCAACTTGCACGCCCCGGCTGTCCGCGTGCCACTCGAAGCCCAGGCGTGTCAAGCTCTCCTTCATGAACTCCTCCGACACCACCCCACCCAGGACGGCGGACACTCTCGCGGGCTGCATGCTGACCGTCCTCCGCGGCAGAGCCCGAGGATAGTAGTCAATCAGGCCGCCGGCCGCGCCCCCGGCCAGGCTGACAATTAGTGACGCGGCGTATTCCGCGCACCACCGCGCCATGCCGGGGTCCGTTCCGCGCGAGAACCTGACGGAGGCCTCGGTCTCGAGCCCCAGCCGCTTGGACCCGCCCATGACCGCCTTCGGGTCAAAGTGGGCACTCTCTAGGAACACGCGGGTCGAGGAATCCGTCACCTCAGTGGCCCGACCTCCCATCAAACCGGCCAAGGCCACGGGCTCATCCGAATCCGTGATTAGCAGCACGTCGGGCCCCAGAAGCCTCTTCACTCCGTCCAGGGTCACGAGTGTCTCACCCGGCCGCCCCCTCCTCACCACGACGGCCTTACGCGTCAGCCTGTCGAGGTCGAACGCGTGGATGGGCTGCCCGAACGTCGCCAGGCAGTAGTTGGTGGCATCCACCACGCTCCCCAGGGACCTGAAGCCCGCGATCTCGAGCCTCGTCCTCAGCCAGGCCGGCGAGGCCTGAGGCCTGAGCCCGGTCAACACCGCGCCGCAGTACCTCGGACAGTCGGAAGGCTGCTCCACTGCCACGCTGACTGTTTCCTCCCCACGTCCGGCCTCGGAGGGAAAGCCGGGTTCCGGCAGCGTCACTTTCGCGCCGGTGAGCGCGGCCACCTCCCTGGCCACTCCCAGGACCGACAGACAATCCGGCCTGTTGTGACCGACCTCTATGTCTATGACCGTTTCGGAGACGCCCAGCTCCTCGTCGAGGCTCCTTCCGGCCACGCTCGCCTCGGCCAAAGCCAGTATCCCGGACGCGTCCTCGCTCACGCCCAGCTCCGACCCGGAGCAGAGCATTCCCTCGGAGGCCGCTCCCCTTATCACGGCCCTCTCTATCCTTTTTCCGTCCGGGAGGCGGGCCCCCACGCACGCAACCGGGACCTTCATCCCCGCCTTCACGTTCGTGGCGCCGCACACGACCGAGAGCACGCTCTGACCGACCGACACCCGGCAGAGCACCAGTCTGTCCGCCCTGGGATGTTTGCCCACTTCCAGGACCTGCCCCACCAGAATTCCAGGGAAACGGGCACCCACCTCCTCGACCGCCCTCACGGGAAAGCCCAGCATCGCCAGCCTGTCCGCCAGGACGGCCGGCTCCATGTCCACGGCCACCAACTCGCGCAGCCAGTTGTAACCGAACTTCATCCGAATTGCTCCAGGAACCTCAAATCGCTTTCCAGAAAATACCTGATATCACGAATCCCGTACTTGAGCATGATGAGTCTGTCTATGCCCATCCCGAAGGCGAAGCCCGTGAACTCCTCTGCGTCGTATCCGACGCTCCTGAATACGGCCGGATGCACCATGCCCGCGCCCAGAATCTCCAGCCAACCGGTTCCTCCACACAATCTGCACGCACCGGAGTCCGGCGGAGACTGGCCTCCGCGGCAACCGACGCAGGTTATGTCCACCTCGGCGCTGGGCTCCGTGAACGGGAAGTACCCGGGCCTGAAACGCACTCCCGTCCCCGGCCCGAAGAAGCGGCGCGCGAAGTAGGCCAGCGTGCCCTTCAAGTCGGGGAAAGTAACCCCCCTGTCCACGTAAAGGCACTCCAGCTGGTGAAACTCCGGGGAGTGCACGGCGTCCCATGCGTCCTTTCTGTATACTCTTCCTGGAAATATCATCCTGATGGGAGGCGGCGTCGTTTCCATCACCCTGATCTGCACGGGTGAGGTGTGAGTCCTGAGGACGAGCCCGCCGTCCACGAAGAAGGTGTCGCTCTGCTCTCTGGCAGGGTGCCCCTCCGGGGTGTTGAGTGCCGTGAAGTTGTGAAAGACGTCCTCCACGTCCGGACCGGTGGCCACGGAGAACCCCATGCCGACGAAGATCCTCTTGAGCTCCCCGGTGACGATGGAGATCAAATGCTTCCTGCCGACCCACTGCCCGACGCCGGGGAGTGAGATGTCCGTCGCGGCCCCGGCCTTCCGCGTCGAGGCCTCCTCCAGCTCCCGCGCCCTGTCCGAGATGAGACCGGCCAGGACGGACTTCGCCTCGTTTGCGGCCTTTCCCACGCGGCCCCGCTCCGACGGGTCCAGAGACGATATGCCCCTCAGAACGGCCGTCAGCAGGCCCTTCCGGCCCAGGTACTTGATCCTGACGGCGTCCAGTGCCTGAGCGCTGCGCGCCCCCGTCACCTCCGCGACAGCAGCGTCCCTAATGTCGATCACGGACTTCTCATCCATTGACCATCAATCCTGCTTCCGACCGACACCCGCGCCGCCGGCTAGACGGCAGCGGCCTTCTTCGCCAGCTCGGCCAGCTTCGCGAAGCCCGCTCTGTCGTTGAGCGCTATGTCCGCAAGCACCTTCCTGTTTATCTGCACCTCCGCCTTCTTCAGGCCCGAGATAAACGTGTTGTACGACAACCCGTTGAGCCTGGCCGCCGCGTTGATGCGCGATATCCACAGCCCCCTGAACTCCCTTTTCTTGGCTCTTCGGTCCCGATACGCGTACTGCAGGCTCCTTGCCAGCGTCTCCTTGGCCGTCCTGTGGAGTCTGTGCCTGCCGCCGCGGAATCCCTTGGTGGCCGTCCTGACTTTTCTGCGCCTGGCCCTACCAGGCACGACTGTCTTAGCTCTCGGCATTGACCTCACCTCTCATTCTATGACACGTCGCGCTCCCCGACGCCCGGGTTTGCGGGAAAACCCCGTCAGGGAAGCAGACGCCTTATCCTTCGCGCGTCTTCCTCTGCCACCACGGTGACCCTCTTGATCCTGCGCTTTCTCTTGCGCGCTTTGGAGGTCATTATGTGGGCGCCGAACGCCTGCCTCCTGAGTATCTTCCCGGTACCCGTTTTCTTGAACCTCTTCTTGGCGCCCCTGTTGGTCTTGAGCTTGGGCATTCTGTTCATTCCTCCATGCACGTTGAGGCCCGGGCATTGGCCCGGCCCTCGCCAGAAACCCGGAGAAGCTCACGCCCCTCCGACAGGTCGTGGCCTCTGGGCCCTCGGCACCATCAGCATTACCAGGTTCTTCCCCTCGGACCGCGTAGCTCCCTCGACCTGACCCACGATCTCCAGGTCGACCACCACTCTCTCGAGCAGCTTGTGACCGAGTTCGGCGTGGGTCATTTCTCTGCCTCTGAAAGTCACGGTGAATTTGACCTTGTCGTGCGCCTCCAGGAACCTTCTCGCATGGTTTATCTTGAACTGGTAGTCGTGCTCCTCGATCTTGGGGCGGAGCTTGACTTCCTTCAGATGGATGATGTGCTGCTTCTTTCTGGCCTTCCTGGCGCGCTTGCTTTGCTCGTACTTGAACTTCCCGAAGTCCATCACCCGGCAGACCGGCGGCCTGGAATTCGGAGAGACTTCCACGAGGTCCAGGTTGTGCCCCTGGGCTATCGTCAGGGCTTCCTTCGGCGTCATTACGCCCAGCTGAGTGCCGTCCGGCCCGATCACCCTGACCGCAGGGACACGAATCCTCTCATTCACTCGCACTCTCTTCTCAATCACGATTGTTACCACCCCCTGTTGGGATCGAGAAGCAAAAAGGCGGAACGTCCACAAGGACCTCCGCCAGCTCCAGCAGCAGAACCTGAATCGCGTAGCGCTATTGACATCAACCCTGGTAACCTCCGTTCCAAGGTGAGAAGCCGGCGGCTTCTGCTTCGACCGTTTGCAGCGATGTTACAGTTTCCTCTCTATCTCATCAAGCAAATTCTTGACGAGCTCTTCCACTCCCACGACGCCCAACTGACCCTTCTTCTTGCTTCTGACGGACACCTTCCGGTCGGCCACCTCGCGCTTCCCGACGACCAGCACGTAAGGGATTTTCTGGAGCTCGGCGTCGCGGATTTTGCTCCCGATCTTCTCGTCCCTGAGGTCGCCTTCCGCCCTCAGACCCGCGTCTTTGAGCGACTGCACGACTTCTTGAGCCCAGGCCGCGTTGTCGGCGCTGACAGTCGCCACGAGCGCCTGGACCGGAGCCAGCCAAAGCGGGAACTCCCCCGCGTAGTGCTCGATCAGCGTGGCGATGAACCGCTCCAGCGCCCCCAGGAGCGTCCTGTGTATCATCACTATCGGATGCTCCTTCCCGTCGCGTCCGACGTAAGTCACGCCGAACCTGCCGGGCAGGTTGAAATCGAACTGTATCGTGGTGCCCTGCCACCCCCTCCCGAGCGAGTCCAGGAGCTGCATGTCGATCTTCGGGCCGTAGAACACCGCCTCGCCCTCGGCGCGCGTGTACGCCAATTTGCGGCGCTCGAGCGCCTGCCTGAGCGCGGCTTCCGCCGCCTCCCACTGCTCGTCGTCACCCGCGTAGTTCTCCTTGTGCTCCG
>JAFGJU010000180.1 GCA_016928935.1 Candidatus Eiseniibacteriota bacterium
GGTATCCTGCCGGCCGCGTATGATTTCTCGCGATAATCGACGAGAAGGGGCACAAAATCGAGCGAGGCTTCCAGCGGCTCTTCGGAAGCGACTGCCGCCACGAGCACAACTGTGTCGCCGTATCGGACAGTGACCGCGCCGGAGGCCTGTCTTGCGACCCTCCCGGTCTCTATGGTCAGAGTCCTTCCGGCCAAATCCATCTGAACTAATTCCGTCATGGGATTCTCCTCCAAAACAAACGGGTAGCTCCCGCCAGTCCTGCGTGCTAGAAACCGACTGGCACAACACAAGTGGAGAGAGCTACCCCTCTACTTCCTAAGCCCCAGTTCCCTTACAAGGGCTCTGTACCTGTCAATCCGCGTGTCTTTCAGGTAGTCCAGCAGCCTGCGCCTCTGGCCCACCATTTTCAAAAGACCTCTGCGAGAGTGGTGGTCTTTCTTATGAACCTTGAAATGCTCAGTGAGAGCTTTGATTCTCTCTGTCAGAAGGGCGATCTGCACCTCGGGAGAACCGGAGTCGTGTTCGTGCAGCTGGAACTGGCCGATTATCCCCTTCTTCTTGTCCTTGGAAAGCGGCAAAATGTCACCTCCCTTGCTGCATCCGAACGAAGCTGCAACCGGACACGTGCCGCTTCGTCTTCCAAGCCCGGCTGGCATGATAGCACAGCGCCATATACAGAGCAAAAGGAAAAAAAGTCAAGCGAAAAACTTCTGCCCCACCCGGATGCGGCGCCTAATAATCTTCAAGTTAATTCTCAAAAGCTGGCGGCAACTTATGTTTTATCAAGCAATTGTGATATTGTAATCACATCTTGCCTAATCGCATTTCTTAGGTCTTCCGTCGTCGAAAACGCCTTCTCAGGCCTGATTCTGGACATAAAGTTCAACTTTAAACGCTCGCCCACGAGGTCTCCCTCAAACCCTATGAGGTGTGCCTCGAGCCGCCTCGACCCTCCTCCCACGCTGGGCCTTCTGCCGAGGTTGATCGCTGCCTTGAAAGTCTCGCCCCTGGATTCGGCGACACCCGCGTAGACGCCGTCGGGCGGAAGCAGTTTTCTTTCGGGCCACGTCAGGTTCACCGTGGGGAAACCCAGACGAACGCCTATGCCGTCGCCCCTCGTGACTTTCCCTTCGACCGCGTAGGGCCGCCCAAGCAGTCTACGCGCCAGTGTAAGGTCCGCCGCGCGCACCGCCTCCCTGGCCCTGGTGCTGCTCACCGGCAGCCCGTCCACCAGAACGGCTCCCACGTCCACAACGGAGAACCCCAGCTCGGAACCCAAACGGCCCAGGACTTCCCTGCCGCCCTGCCTCCCCTTGCCCATCCTGAAGTCGTGCCCCACCACCAGCGTCTTGAGCCGCAGGGGGTCGAGCAGGTAGCGCCTGATGAACTCCTCGGCGTCCAGACCGGCCACCTCACGCGTGAAGCGGAGGACGACCTCCATGTCCATCCCGCTTTCGGCCAAGAGGGACGCCTTCTCGTCGTGACTGGTCAGCATGGATTCGGGTTCCGTGCGCCCGGCCAGAACTTCGTCGGGATGAGGGTCGAACGTCACCACTGCCGCCAGAAGGCTCCCCTCCCGGGCGCGCCGCGCCACTTCACCCAGGATTCGAGCGTGCCCGACGTGCACTCCGTCGAACACGCCAATCGTCGCGACTGTGCCTTTCTCCGAATTCCCTGTCATGTGCCGCACTGTGCTCGCCCCGCCGGGACGCAGCTATTCGGGCAGGCGCCTTCGCGCCAGCACTCGCTCCAGTCTCACGACCGGTTCCCCTTCGGAGGCGGGCACTGTACCTATTGCCAAGAGCTCGCCCTCCGGAGACATGACTCTGACGCGGCCTCCCTTCGAGGCCCGACCGTCCGTCTTTTCGATATCCTCGAGACCGGGACTCCGCCCGTCCAGAACTCTAACCACGGCCTCCTTCCTCAAGAAAAGGCCGGGAAGAAAACTCAAGGCCTCTTCCATCGACCACAGACCGGGCACTCTTTCCGCCGGGCCGTTTTCCGCCTGCTCGCCGGGCCGGCCGAGGCATTCTCTCAGGCGGTCCAGGGTGACCGCCTCCTCCACCGCGAACTGCCCGACCTTGGTCCTCCGGAGCTCTCTCAGGTGTCCGCCGCAGCCGAACAGCCTGCCCAGGTCTCTGGCCACCGACCGCACGTACGTGCCCCGCGAGCACCTGAGCCGGAACTCCACGTCCGGAGAATCGAACGCCGTGATCTCAAACTCGTGAATGGTCACGCTCCTGGCCTCGGGCTCGAAGCTCTCCCCGCTCCTGGCCATCTCGTAAAGTCGCCTTCCGTTCAATTTCAGGGCGGAGACCCTGGGCGGCCTCTGGAGGACCTCCCCGGTGAAAGTTGCGGCGGCCCGGAGGAGCTCCTCCTTCGTCACCGTGAGCTCCGTCGTCTCCGAAACAGCTCTTCCCGTCGAATCGTCCGTGTCGGTCTCGAAACCGAGCCTGATGGTGCCCGAGTATGCCTTCTCGAGCTCCATGAGGAAGCGAGTCAGCTTGGTGGCCCTTCCGGTGCACACCAGAAGCACGCCCGTGGCGAACGGGTCCAGACTGCCGGCGTGGCCGACCTTCCGGACGCCCAACAGCCGCTTTATTTCCTCAACCGCGTCGTATGAAGTCAGGGAAGGCGCCTTGTCAAGGTTGATGACGCTGTCCGTCGCGGACTGCCTGAGCGATTCTCTCAACGACGATCCCCTTCACTTCATCCAGCGTGCCGGGTATCTTGGCGCCCGCCGCGTTTGTGTGGCCGCCTCCGCCGAACCCTCGAGCGACCTTGTCCACGTCCACGGTGCCGTTGGAACGCAGGCTCACCTTGACCACGGAGCCGGGCAGCTCGCGCAGAAAAACGCCCACTCCGACGCCCCGAACCGACATGGCAAAATTGACTATGCCTTCCAGCTCCTCGCCGCCCACTCCGCTTTCCTCCACCCTGGAATGCGGCAGGCTCAGCACCGCCAACGTCCCGTTCAAGTGGATTTCGAGGGAGCTCATGGCGTCGCCCATGAGACGCAGCGCCTGCGGCGATTTACTGCTGAACAGGCCGGCCGCGATCTCGTAAGGTTTGGCTCCTTCCCTGGCGAGGAGGGCGCACGCCTCCAGGCTCTCTGCTGACGTGTTGGACAGCCTGAAGGAACCCGTCTCCGCCACGAGAGCGGCGTAGAGGCAAGTGGCCACGTCCTGGCCGATGGACTGGCCCAGCGCGCGGAACAGGTCCAGTATTATGGTGGCAGTCGCGCAGGCCTCCGGCCTTATCAGGTTGACGGTGCCGAAGCCCACGTTCCCGCTGTGGTGGTCTATGTTTATTATGGGGAGCCGGCTCTCTGCCATGAACCTTCCCACGCTGCCCGTCCTTTCCAAGGACGTGCAGTCCAGGACCACCCCGGCGTCCACTCCGGCCGCTTCTTCCACGGACTTCCTGACCATATGGCGGCCGGGCAGGAAATCGTACTGGCAGGGCAGAGCGTCCTGGTTCACGACGACGGGCTTCTTACCCATCCGCTCGAGCAGGAGGCTCAACCCGAGCTCGGAGCCCACGGCGTCCCCGTCCAAGTCGACGTGCGACGTGACGAGAGGCGAACTGACCGAACTCAGGGCCTGTATTACGCTGTCCAGACTCAAGACTCTCTCCGTTCCGACTCGTCCTTCAGCTCCCGGAGGACCTGACTTATCCTGACGCTGTGCTCAATGGACCTGTCTATCTTGAACGAAAGCTCCGGTATGAACCTGAGGCGGACCCGCTTGAAGAGCTCGCTCCTCAGGAACCCGGCCGCTCCGGACAGGACCTCTATGCTTCTGGACGCCTCCTCGGGCGTGCCCAAGCTGCTCACGTGCACCTTGGCGTGCCTCAGGTCCGCGCTTACCTCGACGTGCGTTATGGTCACGAACCCCAGGCGAGGGTCCTTGACTCTCAACCTGACGAGCTCACTCAGCTCGTACCTGAGAACCTCGCCCACGCGCGCAACACGCTGCGAGTCCATCCGGACCACCCCCGTTGTCCCCGGCCGCCGGCGAGCCACGGGCAACAAACCGTTCCGGCGAGCCACCGCCGGACCTGACTCACGCCCGACTCAGTAGAATGTCACGTCCGCGGCCAGCACCTCTACGCTCGGCTCCGATTGTATGAGGTTCACTGCCTTGGCGAGCGAGCTCTCGACCACGGCCTTCTCGCTGCCCACAACGGCCACTGCTATCGCCGCCCGTTGCCACAGGTCCTGATAGTCCACCTCGGCCACGGACGCGTTGAACCGACTCGCGAGCCTCTGCTTTATCCTGTTTACGACGGAGCGCTTTGCCTTGAGCGACGTGCTCTGAGGAATATGGAGCTCTACGAGGACGGAACCTACTACCAATGTCGACCACCGGGCAGGACCCTGGCCGGGTCCGGCTAGATCGTCCTGGCGATTTCCTCCACTGTGTAAAACTGGAGGACGTCGTTTACCTGTATGGCTTCGAAGCCCTCTAGGGCTATTCCGCACTCGAAACCAGCGTTCACTTCCCTGACGTCGTCCTTGAAGCGCTTGAGCGACCTGGTTGCTCCGTCGAACAGAACCTTCCCGCCCCTCAGCAAGCGCACTTTGGCGTTCCTGCGCACGACGCCGGACGTGACGAACGTTCCCGCGACCGCTCCCGCGCGAGAGAGCTTGAACACGGCCCGCACCTCGGCGGTGCCGATGATCGTCTCCTTCTTCTCCGGCTTCAGAAGTCCGGCCATGGCCTTCCTTACGTCGTCCAGGACCTCGTAAATGACTCCGTACAGCCGGATGTCGACCTTCTCGCGCTCGGCGAGCAGGAGCGCGCCGGCGTCGGTCCTGACTCCGAAACCGATTACGACGGCGTCGGACGCGGCCGCCAGCAGCACGTCCGACTCGTTCACGCTGCCCACCCCCTGGTGGATTATGTTGAGCCTGACCTCGGTCGAGGGTATACGCGACAGCGCGTCGCTCAACGCCTCCACCGAACCGCCCACGTCCCCCTTCACAATCAGGCGCAGCTCGTTCACGCCGTGTTTGATCTGCTCGTAGAGGTCGCTCAACGTCATGTGCCTTCGCAGGCGGTACTCGTGCTCCCTGTGGAGCTGCTGCCTCTTTACGGATATCTCCCGCGATTCGCGGTCGTCCTTTGTGACAGCGAATATGTCGCCCGCCTGCGGCGTGCCCGTCCAACCGAGCACCTCCACCGGGCGGGACGGACCCGCTTCCTTGACCTTCTCGCCTCGCTCGTTGTTCATGGCGCGCACTTTCCCGTAGTAGAGACCGGACACGAACGGGTCGCCCACCCTGAGCGTTCCGTCCTGGACCAGCACCGTGGCCACCACTCCGCGGCCCTGCTCCACCTTGGCCTCTATGACCAC
>JAFGJU010000032.1 GCA_016928935.1 Candidatus Eiseniibacteriota bacterium
AAGGATTTCCACAAGGTCACCATCGTGGAAGACCTGGGAAGCGACATTCCCAGGATACTCGGGGACAAGAATCAGCTCCAGCAGGTCTTTCTCAACATCTCGTTGAACGCCTGTGAGGCGATGGAGGGCGGAGGAACGCTCAAGATAGGCACGTCGGCCGACGGCGGCCGTGTGCGCGTCGCCTTCCAGGACACTGGCTGTGGAATCAAGCAGGAAAACCTGGAAGACATCTTCGAACCGTTCTTCACGACCAAGCCGCCCACCAAGGGCACGGGGTTGGGGCTCAGCGTCAGCTACGGGATCGTGCAGCGGCACGGCGGCACGATAGAAGTGGAAAGCGCGTTGGGCAAGGGGAGCACATTCACCATAGTACTACCCGTCGAGGAACCCGAGAAAGAAAAGGGAAACTGAAGATGCCCGAGTCCGAAGCTGCAACACCGGAACAGACAAAATCCCACCGTATCCTCGTCATAGACGACGAAGCCGTAGTCTGCCTCAGCTGCGCCAGAATCCTCGCTTCCGAGGGCTACCAGGTGGACTCGAAGCAGCGGGCCGAGGAGGGCCTCGAGCTGGCGTTGACCGGCCAGTACGACGTTATCCTTCTGGACCTCGTGATGCCCGACATGACGGGGCTTGAGGTGCTGGAGAGGCTGAAGCAGGCCGGAGTCCCGAGCGAGGTCGTGATAATAACCGGCTACTCCACCATCCAGACCGCGGTGGACGCGATGAAGCTCGGGGCCGCCGACTACGTAAGCAAGCCGTTCACGCCCGACGAACTGCGCCTCGTCGTGCGCAAGGTGCTGGAGCGCTCCGCCCTGATAAGGGAGAACGTCGAGCTCCGAAAGAAACTCCAGTCGCAGGAGGGATTCGAAGGCATCATCGGCGGGAGCGCGGCCTTGGAGCAGGTGTTCAAACTGGTGAAGCGAGTGGCCCCCACTCAGGGCACCGTGCTCATCACGGGAGAGAGCGGCACGGGCAAGGAAATGATAGCGCGAGCCATCCACAACCTGAGCCCGCGGAACGAGAAGTCGTTCCTGGCGTTCGACTGCAGCTCGCTGGTGCCGTCTCTCATCGAGAGCGAGTTGTTCGGCCACGTCAAGTGCTCGTTCTCCGGAGCCATAGCCACGAAGCAAGGGCTTTTCGAGGTGGCCGACAAGGGCACTCTCTTCCTGGACGAGGTCGGGAACATAAGCCTCGAGACACAGGGGAAACTCCTGAGAGTGCTCGAAACGCGCATGGTGAAGAAAGTGGGCGACACAGTCGAGCGAGAGGTGGACATCCGGCTGATAGCGGCAACCAACAGGGACCTCTTGGAGATGGTTCGACGGCAGACGTTCAGAGAGGACCTGTTCTACCGCTTGAACGTGGTTCCGATCCACATTCCCCCGCTGCGCGAGAGGTCCGGCGACATCCCTCGTCTCGCGATGACTTTTCTCGAACGCTACAGGAAGACGTACCAATTCAAGGCGAAGTACTTTGCGCCCGAAGCCATGGCGCTGATGGAGAGCTACGCCTGGCCCGGCAACGTGCGGGAGCTGAAGAACGTCGTCGAGCGCATAGCCATAATGTCCGACAACGAGATGATACGGCCACACCACATGCCCCTGGAGATGCAGAGGGTCCCCGCGCGGCCGGTACAGGGCGGCGTACCGCGGACATGGGAGGAATTCAGGGCTCTGAAGCACCAGGCCTGCGAGGCCACAGTTCAGGAGCTGGAGTGCCAGTTCATAATGCAGGCCCTCGAGCGCTCCGGTGGGAACGTCAGCAAGGCCGCCCAGGACGTCGGCATGCAGCGCACGAACTTCCACGCACTGATGCGGAAGTACCGCCTGACCGGAGAGGACCTCATTCCCAAAAATGGAGGCCAGTAAGTCGGGTCGCGACGGCTTGTTTCAGTGCCTCGAATCTCCTGCTTAGGTCTTGCGCTCCACTGTATATCAGATATGTACACTTTCCGACGACTGTATGATGTCGATATACATACCAGCCGGCCTCATTATCGCCCCAATTGATTTTAGCTCATAGAGTTAACCGCGTTACTCGCCTTCATTTTTGCCCAACCACTCAATCTGCGCTTCTGCAACCGGAAAAACAGTGTAATGTTCTGCTTTTCAACTAATTGCGCGATCCATAGTGCGCGCGGCTTACTTGGCACGGCAGTTGCCATTAACAAGGGCGGAAGTGACAATCGAGTCTGTGAGGAAACCCGAGTCTGAGAGGTAACAACAGAGTCCTGCGCCGAGCGCGGGCAAGGAGGATGCGATGAAAACCACGAATTTGCTCGTCGTCGATGACGAGAACGTAGTGTGCGAGAGCTGCTCGCGCATTCTGGGGGGCCGGGGTTTCTCGGTCGAAACCAGCACCGACCCAAGGAAGGGGCTCGAGCTGGCTACGGCCAAGGATTACGGCGCCGTGCTTCTGGACCTGAAGATGCCGGGCCTCGACGGACTCGAGTTCCTGAAGGAGCTGCGGAAGAAGCAGAAGGACGTGCGGGTGATGATAATCACCGGCTACTCCACCACCGAGAACGCAGCCGCCTGCATGCGGCTGGGTGCGGTCGACTTCATACCCAAGCCGTTCTCGCCCGACGAGCTGCTTGAAGCCGTCGGTCGTCTGCTCCCGGTGCCGGGAGCTACCGCAAAGACGGCTACCGCAGTGGTGGCCGAACCTGCCCCTGTAGTGGAGGAGGAAAAGGCGGTCGAGTACTCCAAGGACTACAGGTTCTACGACGAGGTGTGGGTGCAGAAGTCACCGTACGGAACTGCTCGCGTCGGAGCGACTCTCTCGACTCACGAAGCGAAGCGGCTCACTGCGCTGCAGCTTCCCAGGGTAGGAGACATCATCTACAGGGGCCTGCCGATTGCGGTGATGACCATCGCCGGCATGTCGCGCTCCGTCCTGTCGCCGGTCAGCGGCCGCATAACCCGGGTGAACGACACTCTGGCCTCCAATAAGGAGGCATGGGAGAACCCGTGCGAGCAGGCCTGGATAGCGCTGGTGAAACCCACCGACCTGGAGGCCGAGTTCGCGGCCACGCCGACCCGCACCGTGGTGCTTGCCACCGCCGAAGGCGCCAAGCTGGACAAGGAGCTGGAGCTGCTCACCGACCTGGGTTGCACGGTCGAGACAGTGAGGACGGCCGAGGGCGCGCTGGACGCTCTCAAGAAGGCGAAGAAGGCTCTGTTCGTGATCGACGCGGGCTCCTACGACGGAAAGGGCCCGGAACTGGTGAGGGCCGTGAACGCCGGGTATCCCGACGTGAAGGTGGTCGTGCGGGGAGCCCAGGGCTCCAAGCACGAGGCCGAGTACAGGGCCGGCAAGATTCTTTACTTCTCGGTGGGCCCGTGGTCGGTCCCCGAGATGATCGACATTCTCAACTCCGTGTTCGGCCCTACGCTCCAGCCGGCGCCCGAGATTGCCCCATCCAGGAAACTGCCGAACTGGATCAGCAAGATCCGCATAATCGGCCGTAACGGCAAGGAAGTGAACCTGCTGGCATCGGGCGAGATCCTGAACAGCCACAGGGGATTGGGGCTTCAGCTCAGGGACATCATCTTCGCCGGGAACTACCCGATAACGTTCACGCTGGGCTCGAAGGACTTCAACGTCATAGAGCTTATCGAGGAAACCGACAAGTGTGACAGAGTGATTCTTCTTGAGGCCAAGGACACGGGGAGAATCCCCGCCAGCGCGACTGTGACCGCGGGTTCGGAGATGCTCAAAGGCATGGGCGCCAACGAGCAGAAGGTCCAGACTGTGACGGTCCAGCCCGGGCCCGAGAAGAGCGCGCCGCTGGTGTACGACGGCCGCACCTCGAAGGGACTCGCCGAGTTCCTTCTGAAGGAGATGACCAAGAACTAACGCTCGAGAGGGAATCCATGAAAAAGAAAACACTGCTCGAAAGCGAGCAACACAGGAACTTCCTCGAAGAGATAGCTGCGCTCCCTGAAGGGGAGCGCGTGCTTTCCTGCCTGCAATGTGGGACCTGCAGCGGGACGTGCCCCGTTGCGCCTCTCATGGATTACGCTCCCAGGCAGATATTCGCCATGATCCGCGCCGGCATGAAGAAGGAAGTGTTGACCAGCGTCACGCCCTGGATGTGCTCCTCGTGCTACGAGTGCACGGTGAAATGCCCGGCGCAGATAAAGATCACCGAGATCATGTACGCGCTCAAGAGGGAGTCCATCAAGCAGGGGCTGGTGAGCCCGGGCACCGACGTGTACAGGTTCTATCAGCACTTCACGGACATAGTCAGCAAGCACGGGCGCATGAACGAGATGCTGCTCATGATGAAGTACATGGCGTTGCGTCATCCCGTGGCCATGATGTCACGGGTCCCGGTGGGGTTGCGCATGATGATGACCGGCGTGATGCAGGTTCAGCCGCATCGAGTGAAGAACGCCGAATCTTTCCAGAAGATCGTGGAGAAAGCGACTGCTCTGGAAGCACGGCAATAACCAAAAACGGAAGGACTGGCCATGAAATATCTGTACTACCCCGGTTGCTCGTCAAAGGGAACCTCCAGGGCGTACGAGGAGTCTCTGCTGAGCGTCTGCCGGAAGCTCGGCATCGAGCTGGAGGAACTCGAAGACTGGACCTGCTGCGGCGCCACGTCGGTCGTCGCGGTGAACAAAGTCCTTGCATTCGCGCTCAGCGCCAGGAACTTGGCCCTGGCGGAGCAGAAGGGCAAGGAGATGGTGACGCCTTGTCCCAGCTGCTGGCTGATGCTGACCAAGGCCAACAATGCCTTCCGAGAGGGCACCGAGCCGGCCGACAAGGTCAGAGAGGCCCTGGCCGCCGGAGGGCTCACTTACAACGGCACGGTGAACGTACGCCACCTGATGGACTTCCTGGTGAACGTCGTCGGCCTGGAGAAGGTCCGGAAGGCCGTCACGAACCCGCTCAAGGGCTACAGGATTGCCCCGTACTACGGCTGCCAGATAGTGCGGCCGTACGCCCAGAACGACGACACATACAACCCGCAGAATCTGGAGAAGATAATAGAGGCTCTGGGTGCTGAAGTGGCGCAGTTCGAGGGCAAGACCACTTGCTGCAGCGGCGCGCTGATGGCCACAATGAAGGACGACGGCGTCGAGATGAGCCGCAACATCCTGAACAGCATAAAGCGCGCCTCGGCGAACATCGTGGTCACGCCGTGTCCGCTGTGTCAGCTCAACCTGGAGCTGGCTGAGTTCGACGAAAAACAGCCTTGGAAGGAGACCGAGCTTCCGGTCCTGAACCTGTCACAGTTGGTGGGCTTGGGATTGGGCCTGGCGCCGAAGGAGCTGGGACTTTCCCGTTCAATCCTTCCCGGCGTCGAGAAGAAGATAAAGACTGCCAAGAAATACAGCGCTTCGCTGGAAGCCGCTGAGGTCTAAGGGGGGAGAGCAATGTCGCCCAAGAAGCGTTCACCACGAATCGGCGTCTACGTGTGTCACTGCGGCTCCAACATAGCCGCCAAGGTCGACGTCAAGGCGGTCGCGGCCGCCGCCGGCAAGCTGTCGGACGTGGTCGTTGCCAGAGACTATCAGTTCATGTGTTCCGAGCCCGGACAGGAGCTGATACGCCAGGACATAAAGAACCTCAACCTGGACGGAGTGGTAGTTGCCGCCTGTTCGCCGCTCATGCACGAGAAGACCTTCCGCCGCGCCTGTGCGACGGCCGGCCTGAATCACTACCTGATGCAAATGGCCAACATCAGGGAACAGTGCTCGTGGGTCACCGAGGACCCGGCCGCCGCCACGGAAAAGGCCAAGTCTATCGTCTCGGGCACAGTGGGCTGGGTCAGGAACCTGAGGCCCCTGGCGGAGCGCGAAGTTCCGGTTGTGCCCGCGGTCCTGGTCCTGGGAGGCGGGATAGCCGGCATTCAGGCTGCGCTGCAGTGCGCCGACGCCGGGTACAAGGTCTATCTGGTCGAGAGGAAGCAATCAATCGGCGGACACATGGCGATGCTGGACAAGACGTTCCCGACTCTCGACTGCTCCGCCTGCATCCTCACCCCCAAGATGGTCTCGGTGGGCCAGCACCCGAACATCGAGCTCATGACATACAGCGAGGTGGAGGAAGTCAGCGGCTACGCCGGCAACATGAAGATCAAGATCCGGCGCAAGGCCACCTGCGTGGACACGGAGAAGTGCAACGGCTGCGGCATCTGTCAGGAGAAGTGTCCCGTCAAGGTCCCCAACGAGTTCGAGCAGGGCAAGGGCCAGAGGAGGGCCATCTACACGCTCTTCCCGCAGGCGGTGCCCAACACACCCGTCATAGACAAGGAGAACTGCATTTTCTTCCAGAAGGGCAAGTGCCGTGCGTGCGAGAAGCTCTGCAAGAGGGGCGCGATCAACTTCGAGGACCAGGACAAGGTGGTGGAGGTGGAGGTAGGGGCGATAATAATAGCCACCGGCCATAGAGTCTTCGACGCGACAGAGATGCCCCAGTACGGCTACGGCAAGTACCCCGACGTGTACTCGTCGCTCGAGTTCGAGCGCATGGTCAACGCGGGCGGGTTCACGCAGGGTCACATCAGGACGTCGGACGGGAGAACGCCCGAGACCGTGGGCATAATCCACTGCGTCGGCAGCAGGGACCAGCGTTACTTGCCGTACTGCTCCGAGGTTTGCTGCATGTACTCGCTCAAGTTCGCACACCTCATAAGGGAGCACACCGGCGCCACAGTCTACAACTTCTACATAGACATGCGCTGCGTGGGCAAGGGCTACGAGGAGTTTTACGACAGGCTGCTTAACGAGAATATCAGGTTCGTGCGCGGCAAGGTGGCGTCCGTCACCAGCGAGCCGGCTAACAGCTCGGAGCGCGACAGGCTGGTGGTGCAGGTGGAGGACACGTTGGCCGGCGTCGTGAGAAAAATACCGCTCGACATGGTAATCCTGGCCAACGGGCTGCAGCCGCAGAAGGACGCCGAGGAGGTCGGAAGGCTGTTCGGTGTGTCCAGGAACAAGGCCGGGTTCTTCATAGAGCAGCATCCCAAGCTGAACCCGTTCGGCACGTCCAATTCGTGCGTGTTCATAGCCGGGACCTGCTG
>JAFGJU010000181.1 GCA_016928935.1 Candidatus Eiseniibacteriota bacterium
GCCGCAGAAGGTGCCTTCACTCACGGAGTGGGGTGTCATAATACTGGCCATGTTGATCGCCGCTGCCGGCGTGATTGCTGTCCTCAGGAGGCGCGCGGCAGTCAGAGCGTGCTAGCGAGACCGCTGAAACAAGCGTGTCCGCTGCCTGAGGTGCGGGGGAATCTGCAGCGCCTCTTCAGAACGGCCGGGCGGCCGTGGGTGGGTGCCCGGCCGTTCGTGTTTCCGCTGGAACGTCCGCCGTCTGGGTGCGCCTCAGATATCAAGGACTGACCGCGCGCTCGGCCGGCTGTGGCCCTCCCGGCCTACTCCGGCTCCGTCGGCCTGGGCTTTACGGGCTTAGCCATCACCATCTTCTCCCGCGCGCACCCCGCGGTCCCGGGCCGCGCACCCCTGGGCTTGTGCACGAACTTCTTTTGCGTGTATATGACGGGGGCGGCGGACGACGTCTTGGCTTTGCTGAAGTAAGCGGCGATGGACGCGGCCTCTTCGATGGCCCTGCGTGAAGGGGCGGCCCTGCCCCTGTGGCGCAGGATGACGTGCGAACCCGTCACGCCGTAAGCGTGGAACCACAGGTCCTCCGGCTTGGCCAAGCGGTGCGTGACGTAGTCGTTCTCGCTGTTGTTTCTTCCCACGACGACCGTGTAGCCCTCCGACGTAGTGAATATGCGTGGGTTGAACTGCGCCCGGCTGGTGGCAGCAGCGCGGCGTGAGCGGGAAGCGCTCGTGCCTGCGGCGGCGCGGCCCGTGGCCGCTGCGTCGCGTCCCCGACCGGTTGAGTAAGGAATGGCGCGCCCCGCCGTGGCGGCCTTCGCGCCGGTTCCGCCGAGTGTACCCAGGCGCTGTCGGAGCCGCGTCAGGTCGTTCGGCCCCACCTCGTCAGGGACTTCGGACACAAACTTGTCTATTGCGCGCAGCCGCTGTTCGACGTCGGCGATTCGCTTGTCCAGCACCTCGCGCGACCTCTTAGCCTTCCTGGCCTTCCTGAAGTACCTGTCTGCGTTTTCTGACTGGGAGAGCGCCGGGTCGAGCCGCACCTCGACTGTCTCGGTACCGTCGCCGTGTATGTCTCTCAACTGGACTGTGTCCGCGCCGCGCGGTATCTCCTTCATGTGCGAAAGGATAAGCTCTCCGGCCCTGCTGTAGTGGTCGCCGCGCTCGGCGACGGCCATGTCCTCCGCGAGGGCGACTCTGAGCTTTTCGAGCTTGCCTCGGACGGCCACTGCGTCCGATTTCAGCCTGCGCGAGGCCGCGAGCCTGTACCACAGGCACAGTTGGACGAGGGAGTGCCGGACCGCCTCCGTGGCGCTGTTGAAGCGCAGAACCGTATACCGGGGGTCGCCGGCGACGGCCGCCCCTCCGAACGGAAAGAGCGCCAGGTCAAACCGGGCAGGCGGCGCTTGCCCGTCGAGCATACCCTGTGTCGCGGCCGCGGAACCCGCTGCCGGGGTGACGCGTGACTCCCGAGCGTCCGGCGCGCGGGCCTCGGGAGCGGCCGGGGTCCTGACGGCAGGTGCGAAAGACTGCTCCGGGCGCGCCAGTCGCCGTCCCAGCTCCTCGAGAAGACTCTCCGTCCCGCCGCCGGCCCAGTGGATGACTTCCAGCGCTGCGTTGGGGCTCAGTCCCTCGATACGACGGGAAAGCCTCACACTCAACTCCTCTTCAGACTTTTCCTCCATCCACCCCCGGAGAGACTCGAGCGTAAGGGCGTCCACGGCCGTCTTGTTCATTTCGACGGGCGGACTGTAGGTTGCGCCGACGTGCAAGATACCGCCGGAGGCCGAACGCACACCCTCGCGGCTGGATGCCAGGACAGCGCCGGTGGCGCCTTCCACCAGGACGGCTATGGGTCGCCTGCCGAAGAGCTCGACCCACATCACAAGCTCGGCATTGTCGAACTCGCGCGCGAAGACGACCCGGGCGACCCTGTCCCTGCCGTTCTGCTCGACGCGAGCCACGACTGTGCCCTTGAGCGTCTGCGACAGCGTCCTGATAAACCCCTCCGGGTTGTTCGCGGCCGGGGCGGCCGGCAGCGGCCCGTCGAGCGTCACGAGACAGGGCAGCGCCGCGTCCAGGCAGACCGCCAGCACGATGCCCGGCCGCGAGCGTCCGCGCTCCCGTGAGGGAGGCTCCTGCCGCCACTCCGACGCGGAAAGCTCCAGGAGGAGGGTCGCGGGCGCGGCCCCGCTGACGCGCACCACCTTCAGGCCGACGACGCCGGGGGCGGACGGAACGCCCCGAGTGTCCGGGGAAGGACCGGCGGTGAGCTCTCTGACGACCTGTGCGAGGAACACGTTCTCCATGGTGTCGCGAGTCTATCAGATAGTCCGTCGCGCCGCCATCACCCGGCTGTGGTCAGCATCACCCGGCCGCTGTGGCCGCGGTCGCTGTTGTCGTGGTCTCGATTCACGAGTGAGCCGGCCACAACGCTCGCAACCCCGCCCCCCGCGCCACAGCTCGCCCCCGAAACCCATATGCAGGCGAGCTCCGTCTGTGCGGCGTTCTCTCAGCGCGTCGCCCCGCCCGCCCCCGAACCCCACACGCTGCCTCAAAACGAGCTCCAGAACTTTCCGTTGACACCCGTCACCCCGTTACCTAGAGTAAAATTCTGCGACAGTCGTAACCACTAGCGAGGAGGGACGGTTCCGTGGTCAGAAGCATGACGGGTTTCGGCAGAAGCGAGATACTCAGAGACGGCATCCTCCTCGTAACGGAGATCCGCAGCGTCAACCACAAGTACTGCGAGATCTCACTCAGGCTTCCCAAGTGGCTTGCCCATTTCGAGGGGAACGTCAGGGCGTTGCTCCAGAAGCGCATACTGAGGGGCAAACTCAGTGTCGCCGTGACCTGGAACGGGGACGGCGGGGTGGGCTCGCTCGCCCTGGCGGAAGACGTCGCGGACAGGTACGTCGAGCTGCTCAAGACGCTCAAGGCCAGGTACAACTTGGCGGGCGAGATAGACCTCAAGACGCTCGTCGGCTTTCCGGACCTGTTGAGCCCGGAGAAGGCGCCGGCCACGGACGAGGCCAGCTGGAAGTTGATCGAGGAGGGCCTCACGACGGCCATAGACGACGCGGTGTCGATGAAGGAGGCGGAAGGCGCCAGCCTGAAAGAGGAGATGAAGGCCCGGGCGACGGGGTTGCTAGACCACGTGCGGGCCGTCGAGGCGCGCGCTACGCTGCGCGTAACGGAGGCGAGGGACAAGATGCGGGCTCGCTTGGCCGAGTTGCTCGAAGGAGGGGAAATCCCCGAGGAGCGGCTGGCACTCGAAGTGGTCATATTCGCCGACAAGCTGGACTGCACGGAAGAGTGCGTCAGGCTTCGGGCACACGTCAAGCAGTTCCTGGCGCTCCTGGATTCCGACGAGCTGGCGGGCCGCAAGCTCAACTTTCTTCTGCAGGAAATGAATCGTGAAGCGAACACGATGGGCGCGAAGGCGCTCGACGTGGAAGTCGTGAATCAGGTCGTGACAATCAAGGACGAGATAGAGAAGCTCAGAGAACAGGTCCAGAACGTGGAGTAGCCCGGTGGCTGTCGGGTCGCGGGTCGCTGTCCACGGAACGGACCAGGTCGACAGAGCCCACGGAACGGACCAGGTCGACAGAGCCCACGGGACGGACTGCGTCAGCGGAGGCGACAGCCTGAACGCCGGGAGCACTGCACCCATAACCCCGAAATAGGACGTTTCTATTTTGCAGAAAACCGGACATTTTTACTTTGCCAAGACCAGCAACGCCCGGAGACTTGAGCGAGGTGGACGAAAGTAGTATCCTGTTCGAAGGTCGTGTGGAAAGGGTGGCCTACCCCATCGTGGTGACGGGCCCTTCGGGCGCCGGAAAGACCTCGATCTGCAAAGGAATCGTCGGAGACTGCCCCGACGTGGCCTACTCCGTCTCCGCCACCACCAGACCCCGCAGAGAAGACGAGGTGACAGGCCGGGACTACCACTTCGTGGACGAGGACCGGTTCCGGGAGCTGATGGGAGCTGGGGAGCTCCTGGAGTGGGCGGAAGTGCACGGTCGGTTGTACGGAACACCCCGCTTCTCGGTGGTGCCGTTCCTGGAGAGCGGTAAGAAGGTGATAATGGACATAGACGTGCAGGGTGGCGCCAGCATGAGGAAAGTGTTCCCGGACGGGGTCTTCGTGTTTGTGATTCCACCCTCGATGCGGATACTGGAGGAGAGGCTGAGAAACAGAGGCACCGAGTCGGAGGAGGTGCTCAGGACGCGTCTCAGGAACGCAAGAGAGGAGACGCGGTCCTGGAGACAATACGACTACCTGATTGTGAACGATGAGCTGGACGTGGCGCTGGACCGCCTGAAGAGCATAATCGCGGCCGAGGATTCGCGGCTGAGACGTCTCATTCCCGGGAGCTGAGAAGCGACGGGTCGTATACGAACGCACGAGAGGAGTATTGATGGCAGACAAGAGGAACGAGCCCAAGACCATGGACAGCGTGAGTTCTTTCGCGAACAGGTACGAGCTCGCGGTCATAGCCGCGAAAGAGGCCAGGCGTATCAACGACATCTTGCGAAGGGCCGGCCAGGAGCTTGATGACCGGGTCACGCTCCATGCCTTGGACAAGGTCCAGAAGGGAAAGGTCAGGTACACGTACGAATCCCTGGAAGGGAGAGGCGAATGAGCCCTCGCACGAAGGCGGCCGCGCGCTCTCGGCGCGCGGCCAGCGTTAGGCCGGTCGCGCCTGGGGTCGGAAGCGCCCCGGGTCGGGGTTTCACGGGCAGCAGTCGGGGTCTCGCGGGCAGCAGTCAGAGTCCGACCGGCGGCGAGCAGAGGCTCGCCGGCAAGAAGATACTGCTGGGTGTGACCGGCAGCATCGCAGCGTACAAGGCGGTGGACCTGCTCAGGGAGCTGACGAAGAGAGGGGCAAGGGTGACGGTGTGCATGACGGCGGCCGCACGAGAGTTCGTGACGCCGCTCACGTTTGAAACTCTTTCGGGCGAACGAGTGCTCGTGGACATGTTCGGGCCCGCCGC
>JAFGJU010000182.1 GCA_016928935.1 Candidatus Eiseniibacteriota bacterium
GTCCGGCCGCATGTTGACGACCGCTCCTATCAAGAGCCCGCCCGCGCTGCCGCCCGAGACGCACAGCTTTTCAGGGCTCGTGTACTTTTCCTTCACAAGAAACTCCGCACACGCAATGAAGTCCATGAACGTGTTCTTCTTCCTTAACAGCTTCCCGTCTTCGTACCAGCTTCTACCGAGCTCTTCCCCGCCCCGCACGTGCGCAATGGCGTACACTAATCCCCTGTCCAACAGGCTTACAGCGTAGGGGTCGAACGTAACGTCCCAGCTGTACCCGTAAGAGCCGTATCCCCAGAGAAGAAGCGGGTTGTCGCCGTTCTTCTCGAGGCCCTTTCGGTACACGAGCGAGATGGGCACGCGCGCGCCGTCTCCGGCCGGAGCGTAAAGACGTTCCGTCACGTAGTTGCTGGAGTCGAATCCACCCAGGACCTCATCCTGCTTGAGGAGGGTTTTCGTCCTTCTGTCCATGTCGTAGTCGAACACCGAGTACGGAGTGGTCAGGGACGTATAGACGTACCTGAGGACGCGCGAGTCGAGCACGAAGTTGTCCCCTAGCCCGGCAGTGTAGGCAGGTTCGCCGAAGTCCAGGTAGTGCTCGGGCCTGCCGTCCCACGGCCGAATCCGCACCTGACAGAGCCCGTTCTTGCGCTCTACGGCCACGAGGAAATCCTTGAACACCTGGAAGCTTTCGAAGAGCACGCCCTCGCGGTGAGGTATCAACTCGACCCAGTTCTCCTTGGCCGTGGCCGTCACGGGCGTCTTCATAAGACGGAAGTTCTTGGCCTGGTAGTTCGTTCGGATGTAGAAGAAATCGCCGTAATGGTTCACCTGGTATTCGTGGTCCTTCTCCCTGGGAAGGAAAACCGTGAAAGCACCCGCGGGATTGTCCGCGTCCAGGAAGCGGTACTCCGCGCTGAGCGTCTGCTCCGATTCAATCAGCACGTATTTCTTGGATTTGGTCTTGGAGACTGAGCATCCGAAGGTCTCGTCCGCCTCCTCGTACACGAGCTCGTCCTCGCGCGGGTCGGCGCCCAGCACGTGCCTGTAGATCCTGTGCCACCTCAGAGTGGTCGGGTCCTGCTTCGTGTAGAACAGCGTCCTGTTGTCGTTGGCCCAGGCGATGTTGTGCGTCACGTCGGGAATCGTGTCGCCGAGCATCTCCCCCGTGGCAAGATTCTTGAACAGGATGGTGTAGAACCTGCGGCCGGCGTAGTCCACAGAGAAGGCCAGGATGTCCTGGCCGGAGCTTACCGCCCTCTGTCCTATCGAACAGAAAGCGTGTCCCTCCGCCAGCTTGTTGCCGTCTACCATCACTTCCTCGGGCCCGTCCAGAGAACCCTTCTTCCGGCAGAAGATGGGGTACTCCTTGCCTTCCTCGGTGCGGCTGTAATAGAAGTAGTCGTCTTGCCTGTATGGGACCGTGACGTCCGTCTGCTTTATGCGCGTCTTGAACTCGCCGAAGAGAGTATCCTGCAGCGCCTCGGTGTGGCGCATCATCTCATCCGTGTACGCGTTTTCGGCCTTGAGGTACTCGACGACCTCCGGGTTTTCC
Source organism: Candidatus Eiseniibacteriota bacterium (assembly GCA_016928935.1). Classification (GTDB taxonomy): domain Bacteria; phylum Eisenbacteria; class RBG-16-71-46; order JAFGJU01; family JAFGJU01; genus JAFGJU01. The sequence goes on from JAFGJU010000182.1 coordinate 1,553, forward strand.
CTGTCGCTCATCCAGTAGTAGTCGTCGGTTCTGACGTGCCCGTGTTTTTCGAGCTTGACGGGCGAGATGCGGGCTTTCGGCGGTTTCATCGGTTTCTCGTCTCCCTTACCCAGACAATCCCCTGGACTCAACAGAATGAGACACGGCAAAGACACACATAGCAAGGTTAGTGCACGCTTGGCTGGGCAGTCCATAACTGTCCTCCGTTTACACGGCCTGGTTGCGTAGCGGATTCCGATCGCGCCGCCCGGACCGTCAATCTAGTGTACAGGGACTTTGATTCTGTTTCCAGCGGATGATACTCTCACCAAAGTGATGTGCGAAGGCGGTGGTGTGGCGGGCATACGGAGTCGGCAGGTCCGGGAATCGAGTTCAGGACCGGGGCGCGGACGGGCTGAGCCCCGCTGGCCGCCGTCAATCGCCTCGCACTCCTCGGCCCGCGGTAAACGAACCACCGAGCGCGGGCGGCGGGGTGGGCCGAGCGCGGGCCGCGCGCAGGCCGCGGCCTACCGAATAGTGGGGCACGCCGGCGGACGGGCTGAGGTCCGGGCCCTTGAGTCGGACCGTGGGGAGGCAGCATGGAATCGGGTCGCCATTGGCTTCACGGAATGCCCAAGCTGGAGCTCCACCTCCACCTCGAGGGAGCGATTCCTCACAACGCTCTTTGGCAGCTCATACAGAAGTATGGCGGGGATCCCGAGATCCCCGACCAGGAGGCCCTGGAGCGCAAGTTCCAGTATCCGGATTTCCCCGGTTTCATACAGACTTGGCTCTGGAAGAACACGTTTCTGCGCGAGTACGAAGACTTTGCGTTCGTGGCGGAGGCCGTGGCGCGGAGCCTCGCGGAGCAGAACATCCTGTACGCAGAGGTCTTCTTTTCACCGGGCGACTTCGCGCGCTTTGGCCTGAAAACTCAGCGAATCGCCGAGGCCATACGGGCCGGCCTGGCGAGGGAGGCGCGGGTGCGGGTGGCTCTCATAGCGGACCTCATACGCGATTTTCCGCCCGAGAGGGCGGCCAGGACTCTCGCCGAGGCGGCGGAGGTCAAGGCGTTGGGAATAGTCGGAGTCGGCCTCGGGGGCTCCGAGCAGGAGTTCCCGCCGGAACCGTTCGCTCCGGTGTATGAGGAAGCACGCAGATTGGGCTTTCACACGACGGCGCACGCGGGCGAGGCCGCCGGCAGCGAAAGCGTCTGGGGCGCGTTGAGAAGTCTTCGCGCCGAGAGAATCGGCCACGCAACGCGGGCCGAGGAGGATCCCAAGCTCTTGGACTATCTCGCCGAGCACCGCATACCGCTCGAGCTCTGCCCCGTGTCAAACATCAGGACCGGCGTCGTTGGGAAGATCGAGGACCACCCAGTGCGGCGCTACTTCGACCGCGGCCTCCTGGTCACAGTCAACACCGACGACCCGGGCATGTTCGGCAATTCGCTTGCCGGAGAATACAGGCTGCTGGAGGAGCGTCTGGGCTTCTCCCACGAGGAAATACGACGCCTGACGTTGAACGCTCTCGAGGCCTCGTGGCTGCCCGGGGCGGACATAGAGCGGCTAAGAGGAGTGCTCGTCACCGGACACTCGGAACGGCGGTGACAGCATCTAGGCTGCCCTGAACAGCCCGACGCCAGTCGAATTGCACGATCAAGACCATGTTCGCGTTCTAGCGCATCGGCCCTGGCGCGAGCATCCCCGCCACTTGTTACTGCCTGCCGGTACTACCGCAGTAGGGTCATGGTTACCACAGAATCTGTTTGACAAAGGGTGCCCCAAGGAC
>JAFGJU010000183.1 GCA_016928935.1 Candidatus Eiseniibacteriota bacterium
GTCACGATAGCATACAAGGACGTGCCGTACTGGATTCCGACAGAGGGGAGGGTCCGTGCAACAGGAGACACTCCCTTGCGCGCCGCCCGAAACCTGCACCTCTACGGCCGCGTGACCGCGAGGCCGTCCGAGGAGGTCGAAATATCCTACCTTCTGGACAGGGACGCGGGTGAGAGCACGGTCACGGATTTCCAGGCGGCATACGTCACGTATGAACGCGAGGGGATTCTGTCGCGCGTGAGCGCGGGCGACCTCTCTGCGGAGTTCGGCCAGGGCCTCGTGCTGTGGGCCCCGAGCGGCTTCTTCAGAGGCTACGAGACGGTGTCTCAGGCGGCCAGGGGGCCCGCGGGCGTCAGGGGCTACCGCTCGTCGGTCGAGAACGGGGCGCTCAGGGGAGTGCACGTCGGGTTGGCCCAGTCGTGGCTGTCGCTGGACGCGCTCCTCGCGCGCTCCGAGCTGGACGTCTACCTCAACGACGACGGCAGCGTCAGGCGACTGGCCGATTCCGGCTATCACAGAGAGGACTGGGAGCTCGCGGGAAAAGACGCGCTGACGGAGGACCTCTTCGCCTTCCACGCGGCCGTGAAACAGTCGGACGCGTTCAGGGTCGAGGCCACGTTCACGCGCTCCCGCTACGAGCCGGAGTTCTCCTCCGGCGACACCAGCTCACAGGGTTCGGACGCGCTGTATTACACCGGAGACGGCGTGTCGGTGGCCGGCCTCGGCGCAAACCTTTCGCTCCCGCAGGCGGACCTGTTCGGCGAGGCGGCAATGATGAGCGGCGGAGAGAAGGCCTTCCTACTGGGATGGGTATGCGACTTGAAGAGGGTCGAGGTGGCCACCGTGTTCAGGAGCTACGGCCGCCGGTACTACAACTTGAGGGCCTCCTCTTTCTCGGGAGGGGACCCGTGGAACGAAAGGGGCGTGTACCTGGGGCTCAAGACCCGGGTGGCCGAATCCAAGTTCAACTTCTACGTGGACGGCGTCCAGCACCCGGGCCCCGCCTACGGCGAGAGCTTCCCCAAGTCAGGCTACGAGGCGGTCGCCTCAGTGGAGCGAAGGTACTCGAACGGCGTGACGACGAAGGTGAGGGGCAAGCTCACAAAACGCGAAGACTCCGTGGCCGACCCGCTCGACCCGTACGCCAGGAAGTCGGTGACGTCGACCAGGCAGACCTACTACGGCGACGTGAAGTGGAACACCGGGAAGCCGCTCTCCTTCGGGCTCCGGTACGGCAACGTCCGGGCCGACGGAGGCGAGAAGGGCTCCCTAGTGTTTGCGGGTTTCGCTTACCGCACGGAGGGGGTGGTGAGCCTAAAGGGCCGTGTGATATACTATGACACTTCGTCCTACGAGTCCCGCGTGTACGAATACGAGGACGACCTACCGGGCCGGGTGTCGCTCGACCCGCTGTGGGGCGAAGGCACGAGATGGTACGTACTGCTCGGAGTCCGCGGCAAGAAGCTCGGCGCCACCGCAAAGTTCGCGCAGAACCAGCCCGCTGACGCGAACGACGGAACGCGCGCCGGCTCCGAGCTCGGACTTCAGCTGGATTTTGCCTTTTGACTTTTTTGCGACGGAGGTCAGACATGTACGCGAAACGCATGAAGAGGTTGGGCACGGAGACGGCCTTCGAGGTCCTCGCGAGAGCCAGGCAGCTCGAAGCCAAGGGAGTGAAGGTGGTGCATCTGGAGATCGGCGAGCCCGATTTCGACACTCCGGCGAACATCAAGAACGCCGCCATCGAGGCGCTCAAGGAAGGTTACACGCACTACAACCCGTCGGCCGGTCTTCCGGAGGTGAGGGCCACCATCGCCGCGTACATGACCAAAGACAGGGGCATACCCGTGAAGCCGGAAAACGTGGTCGTCGTGCCCGGCGCGAAGCCCACGCTCTTCTTCTGCGCGCTGGCCATTCTCGAAGAGGGGGACGAGGCGATATACCCCAACCCCGGTTTTCCCATCTACGAATCGGTCATCAGATTTTTGGGGGCCAAGGCGGTCCCCATAAAGCTTAGAGAGGAAAACGAGTTCAACCTGGACGTGGACGAGCTGGAGAAGAAGATAACCTCCAGGACCAGGCTCATAGTGCTCAACTCGCCGCACAACCCGACCGGCGGCGTGCTGCCCTACGACCAGTTGAAGCGCATCGCTGAGATGACGTACAAGAAGAACCTCTTTATACTGTCGGACGAGATCTATTCGAAGATCATCTACGAAGGCAAGCACGCCAGCATAGCCGCGTTCCCCGGAATGCAGGAGAAGACGATAATACTCGACGGCTATTCGAAGACCTACGCCATGACCGGCTGGCGCCTGGGGTACGGCGTAATGAACGAGACTCTGGCCAAGCACGTCGCCCGCCTTCAGACGAACTGCACTTCGTGCACGAACTCCTTCATCCAGAGGGCTGGCATGAAGGCCCTGACCGACCCGCAGGACGAGCCCAAGAAGATGGTCGCGGAGTTCAAGCGTCGCAGGGACGTCATAGTGGACGAGGCCAACGCGATAAGGGGTTTCGAGTGCCTGAAGCCCCACGGTGCGTTCTACGTGTTCCCCAACGTCACCGGCACCGGTATCGATTCCGATGAGCTGGCCAGGCGACTGCTCGACGAGGCGGGAGTCGCGGTACTGTCGGGGACGGCCTTCGGTAAGTACGGAAAAGGCTACCTGAGGTTCTCGTACGCCAATTCAATCGAGAACATCAAGGAAGGGCTGGCCAAAGTGAAGGATTACGTCGAGTCCCACGACAAGAAGGGCCGGCGTTAGGAGTGTTCTTTAGCGGGGCGCCGGGGCGGGCGTTGGCCCGCCCTCACGCCCCCTGAGCGGCGTCGGCCCTCCGACCGGGCGGCCGCAGGCTATGACACGAAATGTGGTGCTCTCCGGTGACTCGGCCCGTCCGACCGGGCGGCCGGGGTCTCCTTGAAGGGGGTGGTGACAGACAGGCAACGGCGGTCCAATCCGGACGCAGTCGAGCTCGCAACAACCGCTTTCCAGCCGCACGTTCTCGCAGCGACTCCTCAGAAGGCAATGGGTTTGTGATGGGATGAAGGGAGGAGGAAGAAGATGAGACGCTTTGCCTTCACGATTCTGCATGTCTTGGTCGTGGTTCTTTTCCTGGCCCTGTCGGCGGGATTCTGCTCCGCCCAGCTAGTCATCAACGAAATACTGGCCTCTCCGTCAATCGACTGGAACGGAGACGGGGGGTACACGTACCGTGACGACGAGTGGGTGGAGGTGTACAACAACACGGAGGGGCCGATCGTGCTCGATGGTTACCGCCTGGCCGACGCGGAGACGACCTGGAGGTACGGCTTCAGCGGAGTGCTCCCGGCCAGAGGATACCTGGTTGTGTACGGGAGCGACTCCTACGCCTGGGAAAAGGCGCACGCCTATCCCGCGTACGGACTCAGCCTGAGCAACACCGGCGACGCGGTTCAGCTCTGGCAGTTCGTGGGCGTGGAAAGCGTTCAGGTCGGGTGCTATGCCTACGGCAAGAATGCCGCCGGCACAGATCGGTCGGTTGGCCGGAAGCCCGACGGCGTGGAAGACTGGTACATATTCGACGCGCTCAACCCCTACACAGGCACGACGCCGCCCGTGGGCACAGGCTGTCCGCCGAGCCCGGGCACGGCCAACGGCTGCACCACGCCGGTTGAAGGTGAGACCTGGGGGCGCATAAAGACGCTGTTCAAGTGACGCGGCGGGCTCGGTCGGGCGCGGTGCGACTCGAGATGACCCGGCCGGAGAGCCGCCGGTAGCCGCGTGTTGAGTGTTCATTGGTCCTGTCTGCGGCGCGCTGCGAGAGCGCCGCGGCTGGAAAACGTGTTTGTCTGAGACCGCGATCGTGCAAAGCTCGGCCTTCGCAGGCGGGCGTGTATTCCGGATGCATCCCAAAGTTAGTGATAGTCCTGCCACTCGATTTCTCGGATCTGTTTGGCGTCCCCGAACTTCCAGCTAGAGCGCGCTGTAGTCCAGAGAATAGGGGGAATGGCCAGGGGTTCTCGCACAACCACGCAACCGGCACAAAGTTGCGGCTAATCCGGAAAAAGCAATCACTAACTTTTAGATGCTTCCGCCGTGGAGTACCGGGCGCTCACTCGTGCCCCGCCACGTCGCTGGCGCAGGCCTCGCCGGAGGCGCGCGTCTGGGCGCGTCTGGTTGAGTCGTAACAACGGGAGGTTCACGTGTGACTTGAAGGCGTGGCCAGGGCTCTTGAGAAGCGAGGGGGCAGTCCTTTCGCTGGTCTGCCCCCCGAGGCCTACTATACTGCTCGAACTCTCTGGCGTCAGTACAGTATCGTCATCGTTGGTGTTCGCAGCTCATCTGGAGAGAAGTTCCCCAGAAACGGCCCCGACACCTTCACAATGATGCCGAAATTGCCCGATGGCTGCTTGAGCCAACCATTCGCGAAGTCGGTCACGTCAAGGTACACCGTCTTACCGGTCCCAGTTTCACTGGTCCCCAGAGCCGAGAGGGCACTGTCCCAATCACCGCCCGGATTCTCCCACGGCATGCTCCATCCGACTGTTTCGTCACTCCACTCAGTGCTGACTGCGAACGCCTGAAACCACACGGCCCCTTCCTCAGCTTCGCAATCGGCCCGGAAAGATACGCAGGCAAAGTCCAGCGCCGAGCCCTCCAGGACCCGGGGCATGTCGAACCTGACAAGCAGTCGCGCCTCGTCGGAGTTCTGCGGGTGGGTAATCACAGCCATCTCTGCCGCCTCCGCCAGGAGCGTGCGAGCCGCGGCCCCGCCAGCGGCAAGACACAGACTGCCGACAGCCGCAGCCAGCAAGCACATCAAAGGTCTCTTCTTCATGGTCATCGTCTCCTTCAGTCGTCACACACCGGTAACTACTTCAGAACCACGAGCTTCTTCGCCTGCCTGAAGTCACCGATCGCGACGTCGTAGAAATAGACGCCCGAGGCTACGATCTCTCCCTGCTCGTTCCTTCCGTCCCAGACCGCCAGGTGTCGGCCTGCAGGCCTGGGCTCGTCCACCAGCACTCTCACCGAGCGGCCCATCAGGTCGTAGACTGCGATCCTGACGCGCGTCCCGGCGCTGCTCACCCCGTACTCGATAGTCGTCCGGGGATTGAACGGGTTCGGGTAGTTCTGGAAGGTGTAAGACGTTGACGGGGCAACTGTGACGTACGAGCGCATGGCTAGGGCGTAGGACGTGCCGGGGTCGGTCGAGTCCCAGGGACTATAGTCCACATCACCGTAGAACTTGTTGGACTTCGGACTGCCCGTTCCCCACCAGTTTAGTTCAGCAGGGAGCGTGTATTCGGTCAGATTGGCAACGTAGTAATTGAACCCCTGGCTTGGCACGATACGGTTGGAGCCCGAGTCGGGCGAGGCCCCGAGGTCCGGTATGGCGTAATCCACCGCTGTCACACCGGTCCCCAGCAGCGTATCGAGCGTCGTGTAGCGAACCGTCGGCACGGCGTCGCCCACACACTGTATGAACCGCCCCGGGATTGCCGGAGACTCCGATTCGTGAGAGGATAGGAGTCATGGGTACAACAAACAGGTTTTCTCCAGAGGTTAGA
>JAFGJU010000184.1 GCA_016928935.1 Candidatus Eiseniibacteriota bacterium
ATGCCGGGTGCGTTCCAATCTTTCAGAATTTTCTGCATGTACGCATCGAATCCCTTGAGCCTCTTCGCCGCGTCTATTGACCCGGCCTGAGCCTGACCTCCCGGCGCCAATGCCAGCACCATTGCGCAGGCGCCGGCCACAACCATCCAACGGGACAGCCCAAACCTCTTCAGTCGGCGATTTCTGTCGACGCGCATGTTTCCTCCTGCGGCCCGGCTGGGGCCACGAACAAGCTCGCCGGGCAGGAATAAGACCTGAGTCCACTTCACGACCGCCTCCGCCCTCCGGGTACGGTCCGGCTCGGCAGTGTGTTTCACGCCTGAGTGTTGCCGATGTCTCCCGCGACAAGGATGAAGGCGCCGGTGAGGATTGCGCGAGGCCACACGCGTTCGACGAAACGCGCGCGGGTTCCGCCGCTGGGGTCTTGGACGGCCGTGCGCACCTCGAGATGCCGGACGGGAAGGCCACGGAAGAGTGCTCCGGCCTCGGACGCCGTGTGCCAGTGGGCCCCGCGGTAGGCGCCGCGGCCCCCACCTCGACCTTTCTGCAGCCACAGAAGGCTCGAGCGATTCAGCAGGCCGACCGCGAACCGCCTGCGGGCCACTCGGACCACCTCGCGCACGGCGGCCTCCTCGTCGGAAACGAAACAGATTGCGGCGACTGACACCACGCAGTCGAAGCTGGCGTCAGAAAAGGGGAGAGCACGCGCGTCTGCGACGGCGTAGGACGCCCGGCCCCCGTCGCGGTGAAGGGCGTACGCCACCCACTCCGGGTTTATGTCCACACCGACTACGGGACCGCTCATGCGGGCCGCCAGCTCACGGGTGAAGAAGCCGGTTCCGCAGCCGACGTCGAGCAACGACTCCCCTGGACGCGGCCTCAGGGCCGAGTGCACAAGCCCGGCCTCACGCAGGCCGATCCACCGGCCCCGCGGGGTGTCGTACCAGGCATCGTAGTCTCGAGCATCCATCCTGCTGCATGACGCGTTGCGGGCCGGCGTCCGAACACCGTCACGTTACGGCGCTCAGACGCCGGACGCATCGAGTTAATCCTGCTGCCGGCCGGGGGCTAAGGCTTCCAGACCTCCCACACCTTGCCGACGAGGGCCGGGCCGGGCTTCAACGTGACTTGCCCGGGCTGCCATCCGGAAGGCGTGACCTCTCCGGTGGCGCGCACGTGTTGGAAGGCCTTGACCTGCCGGACCAATTCGTCCGGACTGCGTCCCACTTCCGGAGTCAGCACTTCCATGGCGCGTACCATGAAGTCAGGGTCGATGATGAAACGGCCACGAATGTCCACTCCTGCGGCCTCGTCGTACACGCCGTAGATGGCCCCTATCATCCCTCCGGCATCGGACAGCATGGGGAAGGGCACGCCGCCCTTCACCATTTTCGTCAGTTCGTGTTCCTGCCAGACCTGGTGAATGAAGCGGCTGTCGGTGCTCATCGCCAGGACCTCTACTCCCAGCGCCTTCAACTCTTGGTAACGGGCAGCGACCGCTGCCAATTCAGTGGGTCACACAAATGTGAAATCGCCCGGGTAGAAGCAGAGTACGATCCACTTGCCCTTGTAGTCCGACAACTTGATGGTCTTGAAACCCACCCCCGCCACGAAGGCGTTGGCCTCGAAGTCGGGGGCCTCCTTACCCACACCTGCCAGCATCTTGGTTGCCTCCTGTGAGGGTGCAGCGACAGCAGATGAACCAGCGGGTTTTGGTGCGGCCGCAATCGGCCCCCGAGCCGGCTTCACACAGCCGTCCTTCATTTCCGGCATACGAACCTCCCTTCACTCGGGCACCCGGCGGGACCCGACAGCGGCCCAGCCGGACGTAAAACCTGCCTGGGCGGCTCGCTCAACTGGATGCCGAGCGTTTGTGCCGCTCCCCTGCCGCAGGCGCATCGGCCTTTAGGCGGTCTCCGACGCGGCGAAGTCTGATTTCCTCCGTGATGTCGTCCAAGGTGCGGTGCTATCTGAGAGGACCTTCCACCGCTCCGGTTTCGTGAGGTGGGCGTGTGTTGCCCGGGATTATACCACACATCCGACGGAAAGCGTCCATCATTTTACCGGCACTCGTCGGCCGGGGCCCCGCCCATCCGGCCCGCGCCGCGCCGCGCGCAAGACGACCTTGCTCAACTCGCGCAGCCACAGCACCGAGCTGGCCACCGCCCCACAGAAGAGCCAATCGCGGAAGCTCAGGCCCACCGTCGAGAACGCTCGCTGCAAGAACGGCACGTAGACCACGGCCACCTGAAGCAGCAGCGAGAGCAGCACGGCCCCCCACAGCCAACTGTTCGAGAACAGCCCCACGAACGCGCTTCGTTCGTTCGAACGGGCGTTGAACACGGTTACGAGCGAGAAAAGGACGAGGGTGGTGAACGCCATTGTCTGCGCGTGGCGCATGTCGCCCGAGCTCTGTATCAGGCCGCCGGGCAGGCTTGCGTCCAGTACGAACAGCGTCCCGGCCGCGACTATGAATCCGACGTAGAAGATGCATCCCCACATCCCCCGCGTGATCACTCGCTCTTTGCGAGGCCGCGGAGGCCGAGTCATCTGCCGGACGTCGGGCGGGTCCACGCCCAGCGCGAGGGCCGGCGCGCCGTCAGTCACGAGGTTGACCCAGAGTATCTGCGTGGCCAGGAGCGGCAACACGACGCCGCGTGCCTCGGGCCTCAGCCCCAGAATGTCCGCCAGCAGGATGCCGAGGAACATCGTCAGGACCTCGCCGATGTTTGAGGAGAGCAGGTAGCACAGGAACTTGCGGATGTTGGAGAAGATGGCGCGGCCCTCCTCGACGGCCGCAACGATCGTGGCGAAGTTGTCGTCCGCCAGCACCATGTCCGCGGCCTCCTTGGAGACGTCCGTTCCAGTAATGCCCATGGCCACCCCGATGTCCGCCGTCTTCAGGGCCGGCGCGTCGTTGACGCCGTCGCCGGTCATGGCGACGACTTCGCCGGAGCGATGCAGCGCCTTCACGATTCGGAGCTTGTGCTCCGGGTTGACGCGCGCGTAGACCGAGACCTCCTCGACTGTCCGCCGGAGACCCTCGTCAGAGAGCTTCTCCAGCTCGGTTCCGGTGACCGCGCGTTCGTCCTCGGTCATGCCGAGCTCCCGTGCTATGACCGCGGCTGTCCTGGGGTGGTCGCCCGTGATCATGATGGAACGAATTCCGGCGTTGTTCGCCCGCGCAACGGCGTCTTTGGCCTCTTCCCGGGGCGGGTCTATCATGCCTATCAATCCCAGAAATATGAGCTCTTGCTCGACGCTCTCGTCGAACTCGCCCTGCTCGAGGGCTGTTTTCGGCAGAGACCGAAACGCCACGCCGAGCGTCCGCAGCGCTTCTCCGGCCAGCTCCTCATTGGTCTTAAGGATTTCCTGTCGGCGTGTGTCGGTCAGAGGCCTCACCTCGTCCCCGACCGATTCATACAGACAGCGCGCCAGCAGGACGTCCGGAGCGCCCTTCGTCAGGGCCAGCAGGCGTTCTTGCCGCTCGGCGTCCGTGTGGATAGTGCTCATCAGCTTGCGCTCGGACGAGAAGGGCACCTCCCCGACGCGCGCGAACCGAGCGTCGAGCGCCGCGCCCTCCAGTCCGGCCTTGCGCGCCGCCACTATCAACGCCCCCTCGGTGGGGTCGCCGTGCACCGTCCATTGCCCGCTCCGTTCCTTGAGCACGGCGTTGTTGGCGCGGTCTGCGGCCGAGAGCGTTCGCACCAGCTCGAGGCGGAGCGCGCCGTCGATGGCTCCGCCGCCGTCCCTGGTGACTTCGCCGTCCGGCCTGTAGCCCGTGCCCGACAACCTCACGCGTCCGCTGGCGGTGACGAGGACGCGCACAGTCATCTCGTTCTTGGTCAGAGTGCCGGTCTTGTCTGAGGCTATGACGCTGGCTGATCCGAGAGTCTCGACCGCCGGCAGATGACGAACTATGGCGTTTCTTCGGGCCATGCGCTGGACGCCGATGGACAGAACGGCCGCCACCACGGCCGGCAGACCCTCCGGCACCGCGGCTACTGCCAGCGCAACGCCGAGGATGAGCACGTCGAGAAAGGCAGTGAAACCGTCAACGTGTCCAAACACGATCATGGTGGTCACCATCACGGCGGCTATGATCAACACGATGACGCCCAACAGGTTGCCTACGCGGTTGAGCTCCCTCTGCAGAGGTGTGGTCTCCGGTGGGGCTTCCTTCAACATGCCGGCTATGCGGCCCATCTGGGTGTTGGGTCCCGTGGCCACCACCACCGCGCGGCCGCGGCCGTACGTCACCGCCGTGCCGCTGAAGACCATGTTCAGCCGGTCGCCTAGCCCGACCTCGCCGGCAATCGGATGCGGGTCCTTGGACACGGGTAGGCTCTCACCGGTCAGCGCGGCTTCGGCCGTCTGTAGCGCCGTCGAACGGATGAGCCGTCCGTCCGCAGGAATGGTGTCGCCTTCCTCGAGCAGCAAGACGTCGCCCGGCACGACCTCCGCCGCGGGGATGTTCTGCCGCTCGCCGCCCCTGATGACGTTGGCGTCGTCGGCGGAAATCTTGCGAAGGGCCGCGACTGCCTCTTGGGCCCTCGACTGCTGAACGTAGCCCATCAGGGCGTTCAGTACGACGACCGCAAATATCGCCATCGCCTCGTACGGCAGGGCCGATTCTCGCTCCAGAAGCCACAGCCCGGCGGATATCGCCGTAGCGATGAGCAGCAGTATCACGAGCATGTCGTGAAACTGAGCCAGGAATCTCCTCCACGCCGGCACCGGCTTCTCGGCCGGGAGCACGTTCTTGCCGTACGCTTGGAGGCGCGACAGGGCCTCGGCGCGTGTCAAGCCGTTCCGGGCGTCCGTGCCCAGCGCGGCCAGCACGTCTTCGGCGGACTGACGATAGGGTGCCTGTTCATTCTTGCGAACAATGGGGGTGCTGATGGTCAAGGCCTTCTCTTGAGTGTTATGACAGTCGCGGGGTCGACTCCAAGACGCGTGAGAACGACCTGGTCGGTCGAGAAGGACAGGGCCCAATCGCCTGAACCCTCGGTCGTTGTCAGGGTCACGATGTTGTCATTTACCTCGTAGGTCCCGTACATCCCCACAGTGTCTGCCGGCTCAGAGGGATACGTCACAGTGCCGACGACGGAGAACGTGCCGTTATCCAGAAAACTCGCGGTTCCGGTGGTCACACCCGAGACGCCGTGGTCGGAGTAGCCCACGAGGTCCCAGGTGCCCTCGAGCGTTCTGGGCCAGCTGGTCGTCTCGTCGTCGCCGCAAGAGACGAACACGAGCAACGCCAGCGCGCCGATCAGAAACGTAGACTCGATAGCCCTTGATCGCATCGTCTTTCTCTCGGCCGGGGGCTTCTCCCGACGCCCGGCATCGCCGGTCAGCGGCCCCCGCCGACCCTCGGCAGCCACTTGCCGGTGCGGTCCTTGTATCTTCGGTATTGCTCCCCGAACCTCGCCTCCAGCAGGCGCTCTTCGTAGCCCGCGATGTAATCGTAGAAGACGAATATTCCTACGAGCACCGCCAGCGAGAGGAGCGAGGCCGTGGAGATTGTCAGACCGAGGTAGGTCAAGACGCTCCCAAGATACAGCGGGTGCCTCACGTGTCGGAAGGCTCCTGACGTCACTACGTCCTGAGGCTGCCTGTCGTGGCCGGCCACGGTGTGACCGCTGCGGACAAGATACACTGCAGTCACAAGGATAACGCCGAGGATTCCGAGGCGAACGTACAACGGCACACGGCCGGACAAGAATGTGGAGGTTCGCATGAAGAAGGAATCCGCGACCCAGACGACCAGAAAGATGAATAGACAAATCTGCTGTCCCACGTCGCTTCTTGGGTGCTCTCCGTTCTTCTGTTTCAAGTCTGGGCCGGTCATGTTGTCCCTCCAGTTCACCTGCCGCGAAACGACAAATAGCGCCTGAGACCGAATGGACGCTTCCTCGGACGCTAAAGTCTCTTGATGGCCGTCAGCTCTATGGTCCGACCCCACATGTGGAAGGTAGCCAGGTCGGTGACTACTCCCTCGAATCGTACCCTGAGACTGTCGACCTGAAACTCCGGCGGGAGGTTGGAGGGATCCCAGTGCCTGTTGTGGTCGTCGATGATGCCGAAGAAGCCGCCCTCGAACTGCATGAAGACAATGGTACCGTTGTCCACCACTCTGTCAGTCTCATTGCATCCTGGCAGGGCCAGCATGACTAAGACTGCAACCAAGAACACACGTTTCATGACTCCTCCGCTGTGTGCGGGACGCGAGGTCAGACTCGTCGATTTCCCGCCCGTCTCTTAGCCCTTCGGCTTTCGGCCCTCCATCTGCTTCTTGGCAGACTTCAAGAAGCGTCCGAACGCCCTGTCCTTTCTACGCCTGTCCGCGTACGAAGTTTCGTAGTGGCTTGTCTCTTTCTTGAGCTTCAGGTAGTTCTGATAGTGCTGCTCGCTCAGTGCGCCCCTCGCCACGGCGACCCAGTCGTCTAACCCCCGGGTCGCTGAGCTTCATGTTCGTCGTCTTGCCCGGCGCAACCACGCCGAAGGATGAATGTCAACCGGGTAACCCGCGGCGAGTGTACGAACCACCGAAGCCGGTGTCAACACGCGCACCGGAAGACGAACGTCGGAGACGGTAGGGTCTTCGTATCCTCCCGGTGTCCGCCGCAAGAGGTCCCCTCGCAGCACCAAATACGCGGTCTCACTGTCCCCATCAGCGTCCCGCGCGCCGTGGTCGCTATCAACGTTCCGAACGGCGTGACACGGTTCTGTCTCGGCATGTCACCTCCGGCGCGGAGCGCGGCCATGCCGCAATTCCCAGCTTCTCAAGGCTCCAGCACCTTGGCCTTCAAAGCGGACAAGATGTCCGCGCGGACCCAGTAGGCGTGGCTCTCACCGCCGCGGCCGCTCAGGAAGAACAAATACCTCCCGTCAGCCGTAACGACCGGGCAGAGCTCGGGTGCCGGGCTGTTGACTTCGGGCCCCGTCTCTACGGGCTCCGACCACGTTCCGTCAGCTTCACGGAAGCTGACCCAGAGGTCCATCTGACGCGAGAACAGCAGGTAACTTGCGTCGGGCGCGATAAAGGGGCTCGCTTCTTCCAACGGAGAATTGATGGGCTCGCCCAGGTTGACGGGTTTTTCGTATTCGCCACCCGTTAAGCGAGCGACATAATATATGTCGCCCAGACCGCGGCTGTCGGGCGGTTGCCCCGCAAAATAGACGTTCCCCCTGTTGTCTAAAGAGAATTCCCAGTGCTTGTCGACTGAGTTGACGACGGAGTCCAAGGGTTGAGGTTCGGACCACCCGCCCGCCGCCCGATCCACGAACCATATTTTCTCTCCGCCGGCGCGCTCCTCGCCCGGAAGTGGTCGGTCGGACATAAAATAGAGCCTATTCCCGTCGGCCGAGAAGAAGGGAACGTCATCCTCGCCCTTGGGGCCGGAAAAACCCGCCCAGGCCGGCGCGGTCCATCGGCCGTCCACTCGTCTCATCATCAGGATTCCTCCGCGGGAATAGACCTCGCCCGGGAAAGTCACCATCGGTGCCCAATAGACCTCGTTGCCGTCGGGAGAAAATACGGCAGTCGAGTGAAGGCCCCACACAGAAGAGACAATTCCCGGCGCGAACAATCTGGGGGTGTCGCCGGGAGGTGTCTGACCGAGATAGTCTCCCTCCAGGAACGGGAATTGGATATCGGATGTGTCCGCACCCTGTCCGGCCAGCAATCTTGCCACGGCATCCATCTCTCTATCCGTCGCCACGTTGTATGCGGTCTGGCCCGTCGCGTTCCGAACATCGAGGGCGACTCCCCGTTCGGCGAGAATCCGGACGACATCGGTCCTGCCGTCTCGTGCGGCATAGTGAAGAGGCGTCCAGCCGAGCAGGTCGGGTCTTGCGGGGTCGAATCCTCTCTCGAGGAGAGTGCCGACGATTCCAGCAGACCCGCCGGCCGCCGCCGACTGAAGCAGCCATTGACCTGACGGGTCTACGACCCTGAGGTCCTGGTCCCCCTCCGTCAGCCGCGCAAAGAGCGCCGTCAAACCCTGAGAAGCAGCCATAGAGAGCATCATCCCCCATTTTTCTCCGGCCGCCGGCACGACGGCTCCCTTCTCAAGAAGGAGGTCCACGAACTCGCTCTTGCCGCGCCACGCGGCAAGTTCAAGTGCGGGCGACTCGAATCTGTCGGTGGCGTTCACGTCCGCGCCCGCATCAATCAACAGCCGGCCCGTAGGCGCTTGCCCCCTTTCGCGGGCACAAAGGATGAGAGCGGTGCGTCCATGATCGTCACGCGCTTCGATG
>JAFGJU010000185.1 GCA_016928935.1 Candidatus Eiseniibacteriota bacterium
CTCGCCGCGCACAGGAGAGCCGGAATGCCCCTCATAGTGCAGAAATACGGCGGTTCCTCCCTCGCCACAATCGAAAGAGTGATGAAAGTGGCCGAGAGGGTGGCGGCCGCCAGAAAGCAGGGAAACGACGTCGTCGTGGTCGTCTCAGCAATGGGAGACACGACGGACGAGCTGTTCCAGCTCGCATCCAGAGTGTCGCGCAATCCCGCCACGCGTGAGCTGGACATGTTGTTGACGGCGGGTGAGCGGATCTCGATGGCCCTGCTGTCGATGGCCATCAACGACAGGGGCTGCGAGGCCATCTCCTTCACTGGCTCTCAGAGCGGCATCATAACGGACTCCAGACACACGAGAGCCAAAATAGTGGACGTGAAGGCGTTCAGGATAAGCGAGGAGCTGGCCAGAGGCAGGGTCGTCATAGTGGCCGGATTCCAGGGAGTGAGCTCTGCGAAGGAGGTCACCACCCTGGGCAGAGGCGGGTCGGACACGACCGCGGTCGCTCTGGCGTCCGCCTTCAGGGCAGCCGAGTGCGAGATCTTCACGGACGTCGCAGGCATATACACGGCCGACCCCAGGGTCGTGAAGGGGGCCAGGAAGCTGGACGCCGTGACCTTCGAGGAGATGCTGGAGCTGTCTCACTCGGGGGCGGGCGTCGTCCACCATTCGGCGGTGGAGCTGGCATACCAGTACGACACGCCGCTTCACGTGCGCTCCAGCTTCACGAGCGAAAGGGGGACGATGGTGTCGAGCAACCCTGTCAACAACGGAAAGCGCATAAGGGGCATAGCCCACACGGGAGGTATGGCGCTCTTGAGGATGCACGGCGCCAGCGATTCCGGCCCAGCCGCGGAGCGCCTCTTCAGGCGAATGGCCGAGGCCGGCGTGGAGGTGAGGCAGTTCAGCCAGTCGGCCGTGCCTCCTGAGGCCGACTGCCTGCTCCTGGCAGTGCCGGAGTCGGACGCAAAGGCCGCGGAGGAACTGTGCCAATCTCAGGCGAGGGAGCTCGGGGCGCAGCTTGAGGTCATACGCGGGGTGGGCCTCGTCTCGGTCGTGAGCGGAGGCCTTCTCTCCGCCGGCACCACGCCGTCAGAAGTGCTCGCGGTCCTCAACTCCGTTAACGCGCGCCCGTTCGCGGTCAGCTCGAGCGCGATCACGCTCTCCTGTCTCATGCCCGAGGCAAAGCTGGAAGAAGCCGTGCGCGAGCTGCACAGGGTGCTGATCGAAGAGAAGCAGGCCCCGGGCACCTGATGCCGGCGCCGCGGGGCCGGATTCTGGTCACATGTCTTCAGCGGCGCCGCGGGGTAGACTCCCAGTCGCCCGGCGCACGCATCTTCGTTTGAGCCCGCTTCACGCGAGTCTGCCGAACGCTGAGCGCCGGCCGCGTACCGTCAAAGGGCCTTCTCCGAAACCGAGTAGACCCAATCAGCGAAAGGGGCGCTGCACTTCCTCCCCACCGCTTTCTTGTACAGTTCCACGTAACCCTTGGCCGCCCGCTTCCACGAGAAGTCCTCCTGCATGGCGTTTTTCATCAGGCGCTCCCATCGTTCCTTGTCCTGGAAAACGCCGTACGCCGCGCCCACGGCGTCCATGAGCGCCGCGGTCGAGTAGTCGTGGAACACGAACCCGGTGCCCTCTCCGGTCGTGGGGTTGTACGGCTTGACCGTGTCGGCCAGCCCGCCGGTGAAGCGCACGACCGGGACGGTGCCGTACCTCATGCTGTACATCTGGTTGAGCCCGCACGGCTCGTACCTCGAGGGCATCAAGAAGACGTCTGAGGCCGCCTCTATCACGTGCGCCAGCTTCTCGTTGAAGTCCAGCGACACCGAAACCTTGCCCGGGTATCTCTCCTGGAGCCTCGTGAAGAACTCGTGGTATCTCTGCTGGCCCGTGCCCAACACCGCCAGGCCCGCGTCCATCGCCAGCAGCTCGTCCGCGACCGCTTCAAGAAGGTCCAGCCCCTTCTGGTCCGCAAGCCTGGACACGATGCCCATGAGGAAGCTCTGTTGAGTGAGATCGCTCAGTCTGTTCTTGTTTATGAAATGGAGCTTGTTCTTGGCCTTATCCTTGACGTTGGACAGCCCGTACTTGTAGGCAAGGTATCTGTCGGTGGAAGGGTTCCATGTCACGTAGTCCGCGCCGTTCAGCACGCCGAACAGGTCCTCGCTCCTGGCCTTCAGCACTCCCTCCAGCCCGCAGCCGTACTCCTGCCCGGTCTGTATCTCCTTGGCGTAAGTCTCACTCACAGTCGATATGATGTCGGCGTACACGATTGCCGCCTTCATGAAGTTCACCTTGCCCCAAAACTCCAGTGGCCCCATGGCGTAAGCCAGCTCCTCCGGCAACCCTGCCTCTTCCAGCATCTCCCTGGGATAAACGCCCTGGTACCCGAGGTTGTGAATCGTGAACAGAGTGGCCGCGGAGGCCAGAGCCTTCTCGGACGCGTATTCCTCCTTCATCAGGAGAGGAATCAGTCCGGTCTGGTGGTCGTTGAGGTGGATGACGTCGTAGCGCAGGGACAGGTTCTTGATGATCTCGAGCACCGCCCTGGAGAAGAACGTGAATCGCAGAGCGTTGTCGGCGTAATCGTACCGTGTCTCCGGGTCGCCGTAGACGCCGTTCCTGCCCAGCAGGTAGTCGTTCGCCACCAGGTAGATGGCGGCCTTCGAGCCCCGCAGAGAACACTGCCACAGCTCGACGCTCTTCGTGTCGTTGCCCAACCGGACGCGCACCTCTCCGTTGAGCTTCACCCTCTTCATCCCCATGTCCTGTGCGTCCAGGAAACCGTAGCGCGGGACGAACACCGATACCTCGTGTCCCATGGATGCGAGCGTTCTGGAAAGCGAGTTCGCTACGTCGGCGAGCCCTCCCACCTTAGCGAATGGTGCCATCTCGGCGCTTACAATGCAGACCTTGAACTTAGTCTTCATGCTCCCTCCTTAAGCCGCTCAGCAGGTATCTGCCCCAGAAACTCCGCCGCATCCTCTGGCAACGTTGGGTTTATGTAGAAACCGGTGCCCCACTCGAATCCCGCCACCCTCGTCAGTTTCGGAATGATCTCGAAGTGCCAGTGATAGAACTCCAAGTCGGGCGTCTTGCACGGCGCCGAGTGTAAGATATAATTGTACGAAGGATTGTTCAAGGCAATATTAAGTCGTTTGAGCGTGTCCTTGAGGGTGGTGGCAAGGAGGGCGATCTCGGCGTCCGTTATCATCTCGAACGCCGACACGTGCGCCCTGGGAAGCAGCCACGTCTCGAACGGGAAGCGCGCCGCGAACGGACAGAACGCCACGAAGCCGTCGTTCTCCACGACCATGCGCTTGCCGTCGGCGGTCTCCTGCTCCACTATGTCGCAGAACACGCACCGCTCCTTCAGGTCGTAGTGCCGCTTGCCTCCGTCCAACTCCTGCGAGACCCTGGTCGGGATGATGGGAGTGGCTATCAACTGGCTGTGGCTGTGCTCCAGCGAGGCGCCCGCCGACTCGCCCTGGTTCTTGAATATGATTATGTAGCGGAACCTGACGTCCTTCTTGAGGTCCAGGATTCGCTCCCTGAAGGCAGTCAGCACCTGCCTCATGTTCTGGTCCGACAGCTGGCTGGTTTCCAGGTCGTGGTCCGGGGTCTCTATTATCACCTCGTGCGCTCCGATCCCGTTCATCTTGTCGTAGATGCCCTCACCCCTCCTGTTGAGGCCGCCCTCGATCTGCAGCGCGGGAAACTTGTTGGGCACGACTCTGACCGTCCAGCCGGGCGTGTTGGGAGCGGTCCCCGGCTCCCTGAACGCAAACACCTCGGGCGGGGTCTTGTCCTCGTTTCCCTTGCAGAACGGGCAGAAGCCGGTGTGCTTCTTCTTCTCGGCTTCGGGGAAACCGACGGGCCTTCTTCCTCTTTCCGTCGAAATGATGACCCAGCGTCCTATCACGGGGTCTCTTCTCAGCTCGGGCATCTCGCCTCCTAAGAATCCGCGCGTCACGCGCCGCCGGCTCGCAGGCTTCAGACTGCGCGCTCGGGCGCGACGCGCCTACAACACTCGTCTCCTGTCTTCTTCCGTTGCCTCGAACACGCGCATCATGAGCCTCTCCAGCGCCGGGCTCATCTCCGTCCCTCGTCTCTCCATCATCACCCGTGCGGTGGCAACGGCCCTCTGCGGGATGTACGTCTCGAAGCTCTCGCCGTCTCCCCAGACGAAGCACGGCACGTCCTTCGGCAACACGCCCTTGCCCCCGAACACGTTCGCCGAGAAACCCAGCACCGCGCCGGTGTCCAGCAGCGTGCCTATGCCGGTCTTGGTGAAATCTCCGACCAGGGAGCCGACTTTCATCAGATTCGTCCCGACCGCGCGGCCGTCCACGATGACACTCACGCTGCCGTAAGTGTTCTTGAGGTCGCTGGTCGTGGTCAGCGCCCCCAGGTTCACCCACTCTCCCACGTACGAGTGGCCCACGAACCCCTCGTGATACTTGTTGGAGTGGCCCTGGAAGATCGACTGCTCGACCTCTCCTCCTATCCTGCAGCATGGGCCGAAGGTGCAGCCGCCCGTGTACCGCCCCCCCACAAGCAGGGTGTCCTCCGACACGACGCACGGCCCCTCCACCCTCGACGGGGAGTGAACTTTCACGTTTGCACCCAGGAAGATGGGCCCGCCGCGGGCGTCCAGCACGACTCCGGCGTCTATGCTGGCTCCCTGCCCCACGTGAACGGCGCGGGCATTGTACACGACCGCTCTCTCGTCCACGTCCCCCTCTATCTTGCCTCCCTGCCTGGAGCGTTCGAAATCCGTTCCAATCTGGCCCGGGTTGTTGTTCACCAGCTCCCAGGTGTACGTGAGCAGAGTGGCCACGACGTCAGTCCTGGGCAACCCGGCCGCCAGCGACTGAGCCGCATCCGGGCTGAGGAAGAATCCCGGCCTGGCCGCCTGCCGCATGAGCCCTCCGGCCTCCAGTCTGCAGGCAAGCAGCTCCCCGTCGGCGAAGAAGCTGCACGACTTCCCTTCGACCGGGACGAGCTGGGCCAGCCCCGGAGGCGAAAGCAGCCTTCCGTTCACGAACAGCATGCCGTCCCCGTCGAAGTCCTGGAGCCGGTTCACGGGAAACGGCAGCCTCTCACTCAGGACCTCGGCCAGGTAAGGCCTGGCCGCGAAGTAGAAGCTCACGTCGCCGTACTCCCGGAAGGTCTTCTCCCACAGCGAGAGCATTCCGCATCTCAGCTCGAACACGGCCCGGGAGTACGACAGGGGCAGGAATCCCCTGTAACCCCGGTCTTCGAACACACAAACTCCAAACTTTGCCATGAGAGCTACTGCCCTTTGGGGTTCACCTCGGCCACCCAAGCGCCGTCGTAACCGACCTGGACGGCCCTCTCCTTGAGCGCAAGAGCCTCCTCCTTAACCGAGAAGTCCCCCACTCTCACCCTGTAGAGGGGCGCCGAGTACTCCACGTAAACACGCTCGGAGAATACTGTCCTGGCCTGCGTCGCCACCGCCTCCGCCTTCTCCAGGCTGGAAGACGCGAATATCTGCACGCGGAAAACGGGGGCTACCGCGCCCTCCTCCACCCTCGGAGGTTCCTCCTCCTCCACGTATGGAAGTGACTCCTCCCCGGTGGTGACGGTCTTTCGCTGCGGGCTCACGGGCGCAGGAATCGCCTCCAGCTCCGTCTCGGACGGCTGCCCGGCCGTCGCCGGACCCGTCCTGTCGCGACCGAGTGTCTGCCCGACGCAGGAAGTCAGCGCCAGACAGGCCGCGAGGGCCGACAACACAAGAAGAGAGCTCAACAGAATGGAACTCGGCCGAAGTCTGCTCACGATTTCCTCGCCTCCTGTCAGTGTTCCGCCCACGCTACAGATACTTCTTCAGTCTCCCGGACGCAGACAGCGCCCGCGAGATACGTCTGACCTCCTGGGCCATCGCCCTGGAACAAACCAGGGTCACGTCCTCCGTCCTGACTATCACAACGTCCCGCACGCCCAGCGCGGCAATCAGCCCCTGCCCGCTGTACAGCACGCAATCGGTCGAGTCGAGCGCAACCGCCGCGCCCTGCGAGACGTTTCCGTTCCTGTCCTTGCCCCGGATTCTCTCGAGCGACGTCCACGAACCCAGGTCGTCCCAGGGAAAACCGGCCTTCACCATCGCGATGTTCCGAGACTTTTCCAGAAGCCCGTAGTCCACCGATTCCGGGCTCACTCTCGAATAGAATTCCCTGAGCGCGCCGCGCCTTGTCTTCCTGCTCAAGTTGCGCTCGAACCGGGCGAGCTCCCCGTGAAGCGCGGGCATGTGCCTCTTCACGCCCTCCAGGAACACGTCCACCCGCCACACGAACATCCCGCTGTTCCAGTAATGCCGGCCGTCCCTCAGGAGCCTCTCGGCCGCGGCACGGCCGGGCTTCTCCACGAAACGCCTGACGCGGAACACTCCCGGCCCCAGCTCGGGGGCCGCACAGCCCACGTGCACGTAGCCGTAGCCCGTCTCGGCCCTCGTGGGCTTCACGCCGAAAACGACCAGACTGCCCCGCCGGGCAGCTCCGACCGCCTGCTTCAGGTTCAGCAGGAACTCGGCCCGCTTGCCCACCAGGTGGTCCGAGGGCAGGACCGCGCAAACGGCGTCCGGCGAGCGCCGCGATATGAGGAACGACGCCAGCGCCAGGGCGGGAGCGGTGTTCCTGCCGAAGGGTTCCCCCACCACGCGGATTCCGCCGAAGCCGCGGAGCACGTGCTTGACCCGGCGCTCGATGCGGCTCGACGTAATGACCAACATCCGCTCGGGCGGCACGACGGAGCGCACCCTCGACACGGTCTGTTCGAGCAGAGACTCTCTCCCGGCAAGAGAGAGAAGCTGCTTGGGGTCTGCCGCCCTGCTGAGCGGCCAGAATCTCTCCCCTTTTCCGCCGGCCAGGACTACCGCGTAGAGATTTCTCGTGGAGTCTCCCTCCTCTTTCTCACAAGGTCTTGTCTATACCACAGGCCGCGGCGAGTTGCAACACAAATGACCCGGCGGAGCCGACCGGGGGCGCCGGCGACCAGGACCCAGCGTCTTTCGCGCTGTCGTCAATCGGACAGAAGCTCCAGGTACAGCTTCTCGAGTGAGCTCGTCACGCCGTCCCACGTGAACCGGGTGAGTATCAGGTGCCTGCCCTTCTCTTCGTAACCGGCTACCAGGTCCGGAGAGGATATCAGAACGCGCAGCCTGTCCGTGAGGTCGTCCACGTCCTTGCTTCTGAACGTCGGGGCGCAGTCTTCCACGACCTCCATGTTCTCGGGTATGTCGCTCACGAGTACGCACCTGCCGTGGCTGAGCGCCTCCAGCAGGGAGATGGACAGCCCCTCCAGCGTGGACGGCTGCACCACGAGGTACGCGTTGCTCCAGAGTTCGTCCAGCGCCTCGCCGTACACGTAATCCAGCAGGACGACCTTGTCGCTGGCGTGCTTCTTCAGTCCGTCCACGTACTCCGAAGAGAAGCTCGAGCCGCCTGCGATGACGAGCTTCAAGTCCGGGTCTATCCTCTCGTATGCCTCAACCAGGAAATGGCAGCCCTTCTCCGGCACGAGCCTTCCAACAAACAAGATGTACTTCCCGGGCTCCAGGTTCATCTTTCTGAGCTTGGACAACGGCCTCGGCGTGGGCATGTTGGTGCCGTTGGGTATGACGACCGTGTCCTTGCCGTACTTCGCCCGGAAATAGTCCTGAAGCGTGCGCGACACCACCACGGTCCTTGACGGGAACTTGACGGCGGGATACTCGCACCTGCGCAGCACCCAGGAGGCAAACTTGCCCCACTTCTCTCTCTGCCAGTCGAGCCCGTGCACCGTCACCAGGGTCTTTGCGCCGACCAGCCGCGGGAGGAAGCTGAACATCGAGGGGCCCAGGGCGTGAAAGTGGACGATGTCGTATTTCCTGAAAAGGGAGTCCAGCGTGGCCAGCGCGCAGTGACTGGCCGTATCGAGGTGCTTCGTGCGCACGCTCGGCAAACGGATGAGTCGCACGCCGTGGTATTTCTCCTTGGTCCGCGTGTAGTAGAGCCTGCAGTACACGCTCACCTGGTGTCCCCTGGCCGCCAGCCGGGTCCCCACTTCCTCGACGTGCCGCTCGATACCCCCGTACGTGGCAGGAATGCCCTTCTGGCCGATCATGGCGATCTTCATCGGAGTATCCTTTCGTAGTGGCCCATGACGCTGGCGTAGTGCTTCTCCGCCGAGTACACCTCTTCCACGTCCCTCCTTGCCACTCGACCCATCCTGGCGACCTCCGACGGGTTCGACGCGAGCCAGTTGATCTTCTCGGCCAGAGACCCGGGGTCTCCCGGCTCCGCCAGGAGCCCGTTCTCTCCGTCGCGGACCACCTCGGGGATGCCCCCGATTCTGGATGCCACGACGGGCTTGCCGAACGCAAACGACTCCAGGACCGCGTAAGGGAAGTTCTCGTAGCAGACCGACGGCACCACCGTGAAGGCGGCGTTCCTCCACAGCTCGGCCAGCTCCTGTCCGGGCAGAAAGCCGGTGAAGGACACTCCGGGGTCTCCGGATGCAAGCTCGCGCAGTCCGGCCAGAAGGTCCCCGTCGCCGGCCACGACCAGTCGCATCCCCGAGACTCTCCGCTTGGCTTCGATTAGACGGTCCAGACCCTTCTCCTCTGAGAGACGACCGACGTACACGAAATAGTCCGACCCTGCGCCGGACGGAGCGTACGTCCCGGAGGCCAGGAACAGGGGCACATGAAAAAGCTTCTCCTCCGGGACCCCCGCCCGCCTCATCACCCCCATGAGGAACCTGCTGGGGCACAGAAAGGCGTCCACTGCCGAGAACGTGCGCGCCGCTCTGTGGACCGCCGCCTCCACCAGGCTCACGAAGCTCGCGAGCGTCGAGCCGCGCACGCATCTCTTCAGGACAACGTTGCAGAGACTTCCTGTCACGCAAGCGTCACAGACCTTCCCGCCGGACATCATCAAGTAGGCGGGACACGCAAGCTTGTAGTCGTGGAGGGTCTGCACCACGGGCACTCCGGCCCTTTTCAGCGCCCCTATTATGGACGGGGAGAGCTGGTGCGCGATGTTGTGCAAATGAGCCACGTCGGGCCGCGTGCTCTCGAGAAGAGCCCCCAGCTTGCGGCTGGCCTCGACAGAATACACAACCCTGGCCGCCGCGCGCAGCCTCTGATACAACGGACCCGAACCGTCCAGCTCCACTCGGCGCACGAAGTACCGGTCGTAGGGCGACGGCAGGTTGGCGTCGTGTTCCATCGCGAAGGGAATCACCTCGTGCCCCTTGGACGTGAGAAGCTCCGACAGCTCGAAAAAGTACCTCTCCGCGCCGCCCTTCAGAAAAAAGAACTTGTTCGCCTGGAGTATCTTCATGACCCCGAACCCGTCCGGTCGGAGCGCCGTCTTCTCAGCTTCTGCGACGCTATCCACATTGCGGGGATCATCGGTCTCTTCCTCATGGCGGGAGCCACGGTGCAGCTCATCCAGCAGCCCTCCCGGCAGCCGTCCACCTGCCTGAAGAGCTCGGCGGACTCCGCCGCCATTTCATCGTACGTCTTCTCCAGTATGTTGCCCATCTTCTCAGGCCACATGTTGCAGGGATAGATGTCCCCGTTGGGCTCCATGAAGAAGAAGTACCTGCCGGCGCGGCACGGTATCCGCCTGGGCCGTCCGTTCAGCTGGTCTATTATCCC
>JAFGJU010000004.1 GCA_016928935.1 Candidatus Eiseniibacteriota bacterium
CCGGTTGTCCAGCAGCGTTCTAACGACCCTTCCCGACACGTCGTAGATCTTCAGCGAGACCGTCGAGTTGACCGGCACGGTGTAACGCAGGTTCACGTGTGGGTTGAACGGATTCGGCGACGCCTCCAGCGTGGGCGCGAAGGCCGGCGCGCCGGCGACGTCGTCCACTCCGACGAGTATGTTCCCGGTGCCACCGCCCTCGTGATACCTGTTGGCGAACTCCTGCAGGTAGACGTTGGCGATGCCGGTGCCGTGCATTATGACTGTGTTCTCGTCGTTGACCGTGTTGGCCGAGTAGGACCAGTTGTGCGAGCCGGTAACAACGGTCGGGTCCAGCAGAGGCCAACTGGAGTCCAGTATCATGTACTTGTGATGCAGGAGCACGCCGCTCGGCAGGCCGTCCTGCACCACGTCGGCGGGCGGATCCCAATAGTTGTAGGCGGTCGGGTCGCCGCTCATGGCGTACCACTCGCTGCCGCTCGTGATGGGGCCGATGGAACCGCTGTCGAACACGCCCCTCACCTGGAATCCCGGGACGCCGTGGTACTTAGCCTTCATGGCGGCCGACAGCTCGTTGCTGGTGAAGCTAAGGATGCAGAAGAAGACGGTGGAATCGGCGTTGTTCACCTCGTTGATGATGTGCGACTCCGTCGCGTCGGACGGGCTCATGTACTGCTGCAGCTTGTAGCCCTGGATTGTAAACTTGTGCGGCGTGTTGTTGTACTTCCTGTTTCCCATGCGGGCGTTGCCCGCGTCCGGAGTGACGGTCTCCGAGCCCCACATCTCGTTGAACTCGATGAGGTACGCAGACGCCAGGCCGTAGTCCTGGACCATGACGGCGTTGTTGGCGTCGTCGTTCCCCGACACGGAGCAGTTCCAGGAGCCGGTCCAGACCCAGTCGTCTTCCTTGGACGTCGCGTCCGGGCAATCGAACACCGCAAACTTGTTGTGGTTCACTCCCCAATTTTGGGCGGCGCCGTGATTGCCGCCGAACACGCTGGTGATGACCGGGATTCCGGCGCTGATGAGGCGGGTGACTTCGTAGCTGGAGGAGTTGTCGTCCTCTATGATGAAGCGAACCTGGACGCCCCTGCTGTGCGCGTTTATGAGGGCGTCGGTCACTTGCGACAGGCTGAAGCTGTAGAAGCACGCGTCGATGGAGTAGTCGGCCGCGTTGATGCGCTCGACGAGCTTAGTCGAGAAGCTGATGTTACCCAGGGCGGGATACCCCTTGCTGTACGACAGGTCCACTGATCTGTTGAAGAAAAGGTGTATCTCGCTGGCAAGGTCCGAGACCGTCACGAACACGCGGTCGTTGCTGAACCGCCTGCCGGTGCCGTCATCCGAGGATACTCTGTAGTGATACACGGTATTGGGGGTAAGACCCGAGAGCGGAATGGCGTGCTCTGTCACGTAGGCGGAGTCCCCCATCATGAGCCCGTACGCGGTGGTCAGCCCGTACTCGACGAGCGATGAGGAGGCCGTGTTGGTCGTCCAACGGATGGTCGTGCCCGCCGTAGTCGGGTCGTCCTCCTCGGGGCCGGCGGTTATGACAGGGCCGTAACCCTGTTGAATGATGTCCGTGGCGAACCGCGGGCATATTTCGTAACCGGTCGTGTAGGGCGAGGACGTGTCGTACTGTTTCAGGACGCCGATGACGTCGAAATATCCGACCGGCTCGGGCGTGCCGTTGGCTCCGCAGTCCTTGTCTATGTAAAGCAGCACCGTGGCGGTGCCGTCGCTGATCTGTATGGACACGTTGGAACCGGACGGAGTGACCGGCCAGGTGCCGCCGACTATCTGCGCGCTGTTGATGCGTATCAGGCGGCTCTCGTTGGGCTCGCTGTAGTCGCCGTAGAATGACGAGTTGAGCTCGGCGCAGGTCATGACCAGCGGCTCAGGCACTGGGTTACCAGTTGAGTTGGTCACCAGGGTGATGTCCGTCAGGGCCGTGCCGATCTCGGTCAACCCGTTGAACTGGGCCACCTTGGCCGTCACAGTGACCTCGTCGCCCAGCTTGAAGTGGAGGCCTCCGTTCAGGCCGCCACTCACGTAGATGTCCAGTCCGCCGGTCTCGTCCTGTATGTAGCAGTCCGTGCTGTAGGTGTTGAACACGCTATCGGGCACGGTCACGATGCCGGTGACGGTGACGACGGTTCCTATAGTGTACGGCGAAGCGGGAACGCCCGCGCTCGTGTTGTTATGAAGGTCGATGATGTTGACGGCGTGGGCGCTACCGGCCGCTCCGGCACAGACCAGGACGGCCAACGCCACGGTCAGCAAGTTGCCCCTTCTACCCCGAACCACAGACGGCAATCGCATGATGTACTCCTTCCCCGCGAAGTGCCACAACTCCACTGCGGACATGATGTTGTCGAGGGAGTCTCCTAGAGTCCGGTAGGAGTCGGTCCCTCTGCCTCGGCCGACGCCAATTATACCACAAAAAGGCCCATACCCGGTAGCCGAACTTTGAGTTACAAGTCACTGGCCCGCCGCTCGAGCAGGAGCGAGTCGTCAGCTTTTGTGCTTGAGCGGCCGGGGCTGTTGGCGTAAGATTTGTTCTTCAACTTAGGGTGGCGGATTGCGCTCTGCGGTGTCTTGTATTCTGCGGTTGTTCAAGTTGCGCCCCGCCGGGCCGTGCTCGCGGCGCGCCCCGGGTCGGGGGGTTGGGTTCCTGATCAGTCCCACGGAGGCGCCAGATGGCGGAAGTCATCACTCATGATCTCATCATTCTGGGTTCAGGGCTGGCCGGGCTCAGGGCCGCAGTTGAGGCGTCCCGAGTCAGCAGCGGGCGGCTCAACATAGGCCTTGTCTCCAAGGTCCAGCTCATGCGTTCTCACTCCGTTTGCGCGGAAGGCGGCACCGCCGCCATGATGCGGCCGGAGGAGGGCGACAGCTTCGAGCTGCACGCCTGGGACACCATCAAGGGGAGCGATTTCCTGGCCGACCAGGACGTGGTAGACCGATTCGTCCACGAGATGCCGTCCGAGATACTCCAGCTCGACCACTGGGGCATCCCTTGGACCAGGCGTGAAGACGGGAGGATCGCGCAGCGGCCTTTCGGGGGCCACAGCTTCCCGCGAGCGGTTCTCGCCTCGGACAAGACGGGTTTCTTCGAGATGCAGACGCTCTACGACGCGCTGCTCAGATACTCCAACTTCACCCGCTACGACGAGTTCTTCGTAACGTCCATCATTGTCGAGGGCGGCGAGTTCAGGTGCATCACGGGCTTCGACATAGCAACCGGCAAGTACTACGCCCTGAGAGGCAAGGCGCTCAACGTCGCCAGCGGCGGAGCCGGGACGCTTTACGGCTTCACGACCTACTCGCAAACGGTCACGGGAGACGGCCTGGCCTTGGCGTACAGGGCCGGGCTTCCTCTGGAAGACATGGAGTTCCTGCAGTTTCACCCTACGGGCCTGGTGCCTTCCGGAATACTCATAACGGAAGCGTGTAGGGGAGAGGGCGGCTATCTGGTCAACAGCAAGGGCGAGCGCTTCATGGACAAGTACGCGCCCGCCAAGATGGAGCTCGCTCCCAGAGACGTGATTTCGCGCTCGATGATGACCGAGATCGAGGCCGGGCGGGGGTTCAAGGGGCCGGGAGGCCTGGATTTCCTGCACCTCGACCTGACGCACCTCGGGGCGGACAAAATAAACGAACGTCTCCCGCTCATCAGGGAAGTGTGCATGGATTTCAACAGCCTCGACCCAATCTCGGTGCCCATACCGGTGAGGCCCGTGGCGCACTACTCCATGGGTGGAATCGCGACCAACATAGACGGAGCCACAAGGGTGAAGGGCATCTGGGCCAGCGGTGAGGCGGGTTGCGAAAGCCTGCATGGCGCGAACCGACTCGGCTCCAATTCCACTGCCGAATGTCTGGTGTGGGGCAAGATCACCGGCAAAGAGTGCGCCGAACACGCCATGAAGACGTCCGGGATGCCCGACATCCCGCAGCAGAGGGTAGAGGCCGAGAGAAAGAGAGTCTTTGAGGACGTGCTCAAGCGCGACGGGCGCGAGAACCCTTACCAGCTGAAGAAGGAGCTCAGGGAAACGATGGGCAAGCTGGTGGGAGTGTTCCGGACGGGCGACGAGCTCAAGATCGCCCAGTCGAAGGTGAAGGAGCTGAAGGACCGGTTCGAGCGGGTCCACGTCAAGGACAGGAGCCCGAACTACAACACCAACCTCGTGCACGTGCTCGAGCTGGAGAACCTGCTCGACCTGGCGGAGGTGCTGGTGACCGGAGCCCTCACTCGGCAGGAATCGCGCGGCGGGCACGCGAGAAGAGACTTCGCCGCGAGGGACGACGAGAAATGGCTTAAGCACACGTTGGCTTACTGGACTCCCGAGGGACCTCGCCTGGAATACGGCAAGGTGAACATCTCCATGTGGAAGCCAGTCGAGAGGAAATACTGAGGCACTCGGAGGACGTCATGCAGGGCAGCGAATTCAAAAAGAACCGGCTCGGCCTGATGGGCTGGCTTTCCGGCGGGCGATACGGAGTGGAAAGATACGCCTACACTCTTCATCGCCTGACGGGGCTCGCCATCCTGGCATACTTCATTCTCCACATCTTCGTCACCTCCGCCCGGGTGCTGGGCGAGGAGGCGTGGAACACGGTCATGGGCTTCCTGAACTCTCCGGCATTCAAGGTGGGGGAGTTCCTCGTCTATCTGGCCTTCGCCTATCACGCCCTGAACGGAATAAGGCTCGTGCTGACCGAGCTGGGCTTTTTCCTTGGGACTCCGTGCCAGCCGGTGTTTCCGTACTCCAACTCGGTCAAGAGGCAGAGGCCCGTGCTGGTGGTGGTCATGATCGTGGCCGCCGTCGTTGTTTTGCTTGGAGGCGTGGACTTCTTGCGCGCCTTCCCCGGCGAATAGCCCGTCATTACAGGAGAGGGAACAAATGAGAACGCGCGAATCGACGCTTTGGACTTGGCACCTCGTTGCGGGCGCAGTGATCCTGGTGCTTCTGGGCATCCACATGTTCATCATGCACCTGGCAGACTTCTTCGGAACTGTGCAGGGTGACGTGCTGGAGTTCTCCTCCGTGATGGAAAGGAGCTTGGACGCTACGTTCGCGGTGATGTACGTTGTGCTTCTTGCGGCCGCACTCTACCACGGGCTCTACGGCCTCAGAAACATCATCTTCGAGCTCAGCATATCGGAGCGTGCCGAGCGCGTCATATCCGTCCTGCTGGTGCTGGCAGGAGTGGCGCTGTTTCTTGTCGGCGCGTACGGGACGCTCGCGGTCCACAGCGCGCAAGCCGGCGTGTAACTGAGCAAACACACGGAGTTTTGAACCGCCGGGTTTCAGGAGGAACTAATGATAGAGCCAGTCTCGACGCAGGGTGAGAAAACGGACGAGATAGTCAAGAACGTGAAGTTCAAGGTGCTCCGTTTCGACCGCGACACCATACCGTCGCCGAGGGTCGACAGTTTCGACGTCCCGGTTAAGAAGGGGATGACCGTCCTGGACGCTCTCCAATACATCAAGGAGAATCTCGACAGCACTCTGTCGTGGAGGTTCTCGTGCCGCATGGGAGTCTGCGGGTCGTGCGGCATGTTCATCAACGGCTTCCCGCGGCTCGCCTGCAACACGCAGGTCCTGGAGCTTGAGGCCGACGTGGTGGACCTCAAACCGCTGCCGAATTTCGACACGATAAAGGACCTCGTGCCGGACCTTGCTGTCCTGTTCGAGAAGCATCGTTCGGTGAGGCCGTTCACGCTGAGGAAGGACATAGCGGAGCTCGACAATCCATCCGGTGAATTCTTTCAGACCACCGACGAACTGCAGAGATACTTGCAGTTCGCATACTGCATCAAGTGCGGGTTGTGCATGGCCGCCTGTCCGACAGTGGCCACCGACAGGAGATACCTGGGCCCGCAGGCTCTGACTCAGGCTCACCGTTACAACATGGACTCCAGGGACGAAGGCCGGGACGAACGCAAGGACGAGGCGCTGGGCACCCACGGCGTCTTTCGCTGTCATTTCGCCGGCGCATGCTCCGAGGCCTGTCCCAAGGGAGTCGACCCCGCCTTCGCCATACAACTGATGAAGCGGGACGCGCTGAAGGCGAGTTTCGGCCTTCTGCGGAAGAAGAAAGCGGCGCCACTTGCGCCGAAGGTCACGTCCGGCAAGAGGATGGAAGGCGTGCCGGACGCGCCCAAGCGGACCGTCTAGCGGAACATGAAGAAGATGAAAGCCATGCTTCTGAGGCGGCAGGCCCCCATCGAAGAGAATCCCCTCGAGATGGTGGAGCTGAACGTGCCTCGACCCGGCCCCGGGCAGGTGTTGCTGCGAGTTCTGTCGTGCGGCATCTGCCGTACTGACCTGCA
>JAFGJU010000186.1 GCA_016928935.1 Candidatus Eiseniibacteriota bacterium
CCGCTTTCACCGCTCCAGGTTCATGCTGAACCGCCTGACGGAAACCGCGAGCAGCAAGACCGCCGCGGCCGCGAGGAATGCCGTCGGCTCCAGAAGCTGCAGGGGGCCGCTTCCCTTCAACATCACTCCCCGCACTATGAGGAGATAGTACCGGGCCGGGACGAGATACGTCACGGCCTGGAGCACCTTCGGCATCGACGCAATCGGGAATATCAGCCCCGAGAGCATGATGGTCGGCAGAATGGTCGCCACCATCGCCGCCATCATGGCCACCTGCTGCGTGCGCACCGAGGTGGATATCATCAGTCCCAGGCTCAGGGCCGTGACAACGTACAGGACGGTCAGCACCAGCAGGAGCGCGACGTTTCCCCTGAAAGGCACGTGGAAGACGACAAGCCCCACGACCAGAACCAGCACTGCGTCCAGGAAGGCTAGAGTGACGTACGGGAGCACTTTTCCCGCGACGATCTGCTGCGGCCGGACCGGAGACACGAGCATCTGCTCCATGGTTCCGGTTTCCTTTTCCCTCGTGATCGCCACGCTGGTGAGGAGAGCGGAAACCATCATGAGTATCATGGCCATGATGCCGGGCACGAAGAAATGGGAGCTCTTGAGGTTGGGGTTGAACAGCACGGCCGTGCGCACCCCGAACGGCACCGGAAGCTCGGCGCCGCGGGATTGGTTGTAGTCGGCCAGCACCTGAGTGCAGTAGTTTTTCACGAAAGCGGCCGCGTTGGCGTCGGAGGCGTCTATCACGAACTGGAGCGGAGTCGTGGGGCTCGTGCGCAGCCGTCTGTCGAAGTCCGGCGGGATGATCAGGGCGACGCGGGCCTTTTCTGTCTTGAACAGGCTCTCGATACCCGCGACCGGGCCGTCGTAGTAGAACGAGTCGAAGAAGCGGCTTCCGTCGAACTGCCGGACGAGGGCGCGCGACTCCCGCGTCCGCGCCAGGTCGAGCACCGCCATGTCCACGTGCTGGACCTCAAGGTTCATGGCGTAGCCGAACATCAACAGCTGCACGACGGGCATGAGGAACACGATGGACAGGGTGCGCGGGTCGTAGACGATGTGCAGGAACTCCTTGCGCGCGATGGCCAGGACCAGGTTTCTCCCGGCACCCTTGCCGGCCGACCGCCGGCCGCGGCCTGTTCCTTCAACGAACTGAGTCTGAGTTTCCACGTGATTCTCAATCGCTCCCGACGATGTCCACGAACACGTCCTGAACGCTCTCTTTGCCGTGCGATTCCTTGAGTCGGCCGGGTGTGTCGAGTGCGACTATGACGCCGCCGTCTATGATCGACACCCGGTGGCAGTATTCGGCCTCTTCCATGTAGTGCGTCGTCACGAACACCGTCGTGCCGCCGGCGGCTGTGTCGTGGATTGTCTTCCAGAACTCGCGACGCGCCTTCGGGTCCACGCCCGAGGTCGGCTCGTCCAGGAACAGGATCCGGGGCTCGTGCAGCACGGCGCAGCCCAGGGCGAGCCGCTGCTTGAACCCGAGAGGCAGATCCCTCGTGACGGCGGAGCCGTAGGCCTCGAGCCCGAAGCGGCCCAGGATCTCCCTTCGTTTCTCCGCGATCTCACCCGCGCCCAGGCCGTAGACCCCCGCATAGAACTCGAAGTTCTCCCCGACGCTCAGGTCGTCGTACAGCGAGAACTTCTGGCTCATGTAGCCTATGTTCTGCTTTATGAGCTCGGACTGTGTGTAGACGTCGAACCCGGCCACGGTCGCCTTCCCGGCAGTGGGCTTGAGCAGGCCGCAGAGCATTCTGATGACTGTGGTCTTCCCGGCGCCGTTGGGTCCCAAGAACCCGAAGATCTCCCCCGAGCCGACGGAGATGTTGACCCGATCCACCGCGACGAACTCCCCGAACTTACGGGTCAGGTTCTCAGTGTGAATAGACGTGTTCATGAGCGCGCCCCCGCCGGTGCGGCGCCCGGCGCGCCTTCGTCTTGAGTGCTCATGAGGTCCATGAATACGTCCTCTATGCTGGGCGGCTGCCTGCCCCAGGTTTCGAGGTTTCCGGCCGACGTCGCCCGCCATTCGGCCCATCTGCTCTCCGAAGGCTCAACGTTGAAGACCACGTGCAGGGCGTCGCCGAAGAGCTGCGTGGTCCTGGTCTCGGCCGCGGCGGCGAACTGAGCCTGGAGAGCGCGCACGTCCTTTCCCTTCAGACGGTAAAGCGGATAACTGAAGCCTTCTCGCACGCTGGACGGCGCGCCCGACACGACTACCCTTCCGCGGTACATCAGGGCCACCCTGTCGCACCTGTCGGCTTCGTCCAGGTATGCTGTCGAGACGAGTATGGTGGTCCCCTGCTTCTGAATCGAACGGAGGATGTCCCAGAACTCCCGGCGGGACACGGGGTCCACTCCCGTGGTCGGCTCGTCCAGCACGAGGACCCGCGGGGTGTGCACGAGCGCACACGACAGGGCCAGCTTCTGCTTCATGCCGCCGGACAGAGCCGCGGCCTTTCTCTTCTTGAATTCACTCAGCCGCGAGAAGCGGTAGAGCTGTTCCTCCCGTTCCAGCCGCTCGGCCGGCGGGACCCGGAACAGGTCGGCGAAGAAGCGCAGGTTCTGCTCGACGGACAGGTCCTGGTAAAGCGAGAACCTCTGCGGCATGTAGCCCAGGACGGCCCGAATGCGCATGACGTCGCGGGACGTGTCCAACCCCTGGACGAGGATGGTCCCCGCGTCTGGCACGAGCAGCGTGCACACGGCCCGCATCGTAGTCGTTTTTCCCGAGCCGTCGGGCCCTATCAGGCCGAAGAGCTCGCCCTCGCGGACAGAAAGCGAGATGCCCCGCACGGCTACGGTCGTCCCGTATTCCTTCCTGAAATCAGTTATCTCTATCGCGTTCATTCAAGACAACATCCGCTCGATACTCAGTCATCCGTCCCTATCGCGCTCATCTAAGACAACATCCATTCGAGAGTCAGTTATTTCGATTGCGCTCATTCAAGACGACGTCCACCGGCATTCCGTGCTTGAGGACTCGATCCGGGTTTGAAACAGCGACCTCGACCGCGTACACCAGCGACGTCCGAGTCTCCGGAGTGAGTATGTTCTTGGGTGTAAACTCGGCCTTCGGACTTATCCATTCGACGCGCCCCGGAAACTCCTCATCGACACCGTCGACTCTGACCGTCGCCTCTTGCCCCTGCCGTATCCTCGGCAGCATAGTCTCGGACACGTATATCTTGACCTCCAGCTCGTCCATCCTGATAAGCTCCAGCACCGGCTGCATCGGTCCGACCGCCTCGCCCACCTCGTAGTACACGGTGCTGACCATGGCGTCCATGGGCGAGGTTATGACTGCGTCGCCGAGCTTCTTGTCGACCGTGCCCACTTGCGCGTCCAACTGCCTGCGGCGGGCGTCCAGGCTGCGCACCTGCTGCCGGGCTATCTCGTAGGCCGACCTGGCTCTCTCCGCCTCGTTACGGAGGTCATCCAGGCTCTGCTGCGGCGCGGCCTGTTTCTCGAACAACTCCCGCACGCGAGCCTCCCGTTCCCTGACGTAATCGAAGTCCGTCTTGCGCTGCTCCAGGCCGGTGCGCGCGATCTCCCGTTGGACCTCGAGCTCCTCCAGACCGGCCGAGAGCTGCTCGCGCTGGAGCCTCAGCTCCGACGCGTCTATCAGAACCAGGGTGTCGCCCTCGGAGACCTCCTGACCCGTGTCCACCAGGAGCGACACCACTTCTCCGCCCGTCAGGGCCGGAACCTGCACGGACTTACCCTCGAGCACCCCCGTGTAGACGGAAGACCCGGAGTCGCGACCACAGCCGCTCAGCGTGCAAGCGCTCAGGGCGAGTAGGACGCTCAGGGTGAACAGGACGCTCGGAGCCAACAGAACGGCCTTCGATGTTCTCATGGCTTGCCTCCACATCATTCGTGCCTACGCCCGGGTCCAGGCCCGGCACGCCGGCGGGCGACTCGCGCATGGCCGACCGTTCGCGGCCACGCCGGCGCCTTTGGAACGGCGCCCCACGTCGGCGCCTAGTCCAGCGATTCCTTGCCTATTCTTCCAGTCGCGAACTGGAGCTCGAGCTTCCGCCGGAACCACTCCATGTAGTCCTGCTTCAGCGTAAGCTCCGCCGAGGTCAGAGTGTTCTCAGCAATGCTCATGTCCAGGGACGTCGCGTTCGCCTGCTCGTAGTTTTCCCGTGTGATCCTGTAGCGCTCCAGTTCCTGGCTCACGAGCCGACGCTGCAGCTCAATCTGCTGCCGCGCGGTGCTGAGCTGCTGGTACGCTTCTGTGACCTGCTGCCGGACTTCCAGCTCGAGCTGTTCCATCTGAAGCCCGAGCCGCTCGCCGTCCAGCCGCGCCTTCTTGACCTGCCGCTGGTCCTGGAGCCAGTTCCAGACTTGCCAGCGCAGGTTAAGCCCGACCGTGTAGTAATCCATCCACTCGTCCTCGAAGTAGTCCACGCCGGGCCGGCCGTAATGATAGGATGCGCTCGCATAGAGCTGCGGAAACTGCGAGGCCCTGACTGCCCGCGCTCTGAAGAGCTGGCCCTTCTCCAGAGAAGACGTCTCCTCTAGCTCGGGCCTCTCCTCGAGCGCCCACGCCACGTACTGCTCCAACTCGCCCAGGGACAGGTTCACTGTCTCCACGGCCACGGGCGAGACCCGGGGCGTAACCGTCACGTTCATTGCGTGTGCCAGCTTCGACGTGAGCACCTCATGCAGGCTCTTCAGCCTCTCGAGCTGGTTTTCCAGCTCGAGTTTTCTGTTGGCCACCTCCAGCGTGTCGAACGCAGTGGCCTGCTTCACCATGAAGAAGCTCCGCGCCCTGTCAAGGTGGCGGCCGGCGCGCTGGGCCGCCTGCTCCAGCACCTGCTGCTGGAGTTCGTTCTCCTGGGTCTGGAAGTAGAGTGAGCCCACCAGGAGGAGCACTTGATTCTTCTGCGCCTCTCGCCGCGCCTCGTGAGCCCGGACCTGCATTTCGGCCGCCCGTACCTGGTTTCGGAGCCGGAAACCCGTGAACAGGGGAAGGTCGATCGCCGCGGCCGCGTCGTAGCGGTCGTAGGTGCCGGCCTGCACGCGCGGAAGCGTCAAGCCGGGAATGGGCACTTCGAGCTGTATCTCCGCCACTTCGGAGGTGTAACCGTAGCTTCCGAGCAGGCTCAGAGTCGGGAGGTAACCCGCTCTCTGGATGCTCAGCTCCTCCTTGCTCTGCGCGAGAAGCAGGTCCTGCTGGCCCAGCGTCAGGTTCCTGTCGAGCGCGATGCGCCAGGCGTCCTCGAGTGAGACGACCGCCCTGTAACCGCCGCGCCCCTCTGTCTCCGCGACCCTTGCGGGCTCCGGGGCGGCCGGCTCGACCGCCGCGCCCGTCCCGCCCGCGAGCGCGACGGCCTGCATCGCGGCGACAAGCGTCAGCCCCGCGAACGCCAGGGCCATCAGAGCGTGCCGTCGTGGTCCCACCAGAGTGCGGTGGCTCCGTCTGCATCCATTGCGTGCCACGTTGAGCTCCTTTCGTCTCAGTCCCGCGGAGGGTC
>JAFGJU010000033.1 GCA_016928935.1 Candidatus Eiseniibacteriota bacterium
ACCCTGTCCAAGGCGGCCACCAGGCGCTCGACCACGTCGGTCCAGATGACGAACTTCGGGTCCAGGGTCTTGCTGATGATGAAAGCAGTGGCGCACGTCTCGTGCTTCTTGAGAACCGGCAGAGCGTGCGTGAAGAGACTCTTGCGGCCGTCGTCGAACGTCACGGCGAGCAACGGTCGGCCGGTTTCTCCGCTCCCGGCGGCCCGGCCGCGCGGTCCGGCGGCCGCCAGCTCCAGAATGCGGCTGAGGGGAACCACGTCGAAGTGGCGTTTGAGGTGCCGCAGCGTCTCCTCGAAGGTGCGCACGTCCACGCCGTAGGTGAGCTCGTCCCCCGCGGCGCAGATGTCGTGAAATGTGACTATCCAGGCGACCGGCCCGGACAGGAAGCGGCCAACGCGCATCGTGGCCAGGGAGAACAAACCCGGCCGCTGCCCGAGCCACGAAAGCATCTGCGTGAGGTGCAGCTTCCTCGCTCCTCTTGAGCTCAAACCGACGTGCAAAGTTCCGCGCTCCTCTCTCCTGCCGTGGTCATCACTCGCTTGTCCAGGTCAGTCCTCGCCGCCGTCGCGCGCCCCGCCACCGCGCGGCCGGCGCGAGCGAGGCCTGAGCACCTGCTTGGCCGGCTCCACCAGCCGGCTCTCCAGGGCGTGGAGCAACCGTCCCTTCCCCGAGCGCCTGAAAAACAGGAGCTCCGAGTGCTGGGTGGTCTCCGTGGTCCACCTGAGCTTGTAGAAATCGGCCTCTCCGCCCATGTCGTACTCTTCGAAGCCCAGCTCGAAGAGTTGCCTGATGATCTCTTTGTCCAGGACGCTGCCGACGCCCAGCTCACGGCGCTTCTCGTCGAATTCCGCCCTGAGCGCCTGGACTCTCTTCCCGCGGGTGATGTGGAACTCGAAGGCGACGGGCTCTCCGTCGAGGCGCATCAGCCAGACGCTCAACTCGCCTCTTCCGCCGAAGGTTTCCGCCAGGAGACAATAGAATCTCCTGCTCTCCGCGCCGCTGCCTATGGCTCTGCCTCCGGGCGCTTTCCAGCTCGCCTCGCCGATGCGGAACAGCGTGTCCATGACGGCCGCTCCGCCCGCCGAGTCCGTGATGTGCTGCACCTCCACTTTGCCCGCTGCCGCGATTCTGTTCTCCTTGTTGTGCAGCGAGCGCCTCAGGTTCCTGGGACGAGAGCCAAAGAACTCGGCCCACGACCCTTCAAGTCGGAGAAGGGGCGAGCTCATCGTCTTCCTGGCCAGAAACAGGAAGCCGCCGGACGACACCTCTTCGGCGGCCAGCTCGAACAGGAGGCTCCCGTGGGGGACGTTGTCCAAAACCGCCAGGTCCCAACCCGGCAGAGCCAGTGTCTCACGGATGAGGAGACGGGCCAGGTCGCTCCGGCCTTCCCTCACCAGGAAAGCGCAGCGCGGAGCGTGCCTGTTGGACAGAAACCTGAGCTGCGCGCACGGAATCCCCCTGTACGCACCCGTGACGGACTGGAGAGGCGCGACAGCCATCAGCCTGTCCTCGTCGAACACGGCCACGACCGACAACCGCGTCTCGGCCCCGAACGCCTTTATCCAGGACGAGAACCACTCGTGGCTGAGCGCGGGCGACAGCGGCCTTACTCCCGTGGAGAGCGGCTCCCACTGCCCCGCCAGCTCTTCAAATCGTGTCTTTTCGCAGATGACTTCGGTTCTCATCCCGCTCCCGGGTCGGGTCACGCTCAGCTCTGCCGGAGCCCGCCTCCCGGACCTGCTCCGGGCCGGGCGTGCGGCACGCCATCCGGCTACGAGCGCCTTGAGGACAGCTCTTCCAGCAATCTCTCCGGCCTCGTCGAGTAGAACGGCATTCCGAAGACGCGAACGAATCGCACTTCACCGAGACGCACGAATCCCAGCGAGCCGAACAGGCCAGCGGAGGCAACGTTCTTCCTGGGTATGTGACAGACGACTCCCGTGAACGAGTTGTCCGCCAGGAATCGCATTGTGGCCGCGAGTAGCGCCCTGCCGATTCCCTTTCCTCTCATCCGCGACATTACGTACACGTCGCTCAGGTATATGAGCCCGACGGGGAGGTCAAACGCCCTGTCGAAATCCACTATGAACACACTCCCGCCGCCGACCTTGCAGAAGGCCACGGTCTCTCCGTCCAGCCTCCACAACGTCCATTTGTGACCGCAGCTCACCGCCACTTCCAGTTCCCTATCGTCGGCGGCCCAAGCCAGGCCGGCGCTCTCCCTGAGCCATCCGCCCAGCTCGAGCGGGTCTGCCACCGCAAAATCGCCGGCGGTGACTTCTCCCGGCACGACTGACTGAACGCCCGGGCGCGACTCAGCCGGGGTGGTACCCGATTCAACCGAGGCGGCACCCGACTCAGCCGGGCCGGTCTCCTCGCCGTCTCCACCAGCCCGCCCCGCCCGCGACACTTCCGTCGACAGGTCTTTCCCGTACCAGACGGCACAGTTGCTCTTGAAGACGGCGCTCGCGAGACGAGCCGTCAGTCTTCTCAGGAGCTCCCTCGTTCCGCGCGTCCGCCAGACGTCCGCGGCCCTCCTGAAGGGGTCAGGATTGGACGTCTCTTGCATGTGCCAGGCCCGGCGCGTTCCTTCTGGCCGCGCGCCTCATCATGTATTGCGAGAAACGCTTCGAGACCGCTTCGGCGAAGCTGGGGTTCCTCTGCACCGACAGAATGCACTCCGCGCAGATGGCGATGTCCCCTCTTTGCTGGGCGCGGATGAACTCTCTGTGCTTCTCGTTGCCCCAAATCTCGTTCAGCGGCCGTTCCGTGAGGTTGCCAAGCTTGTAATGGGAGAAGAACGGACAACAGAGCACGTTGCCCGACGGGTCCACTATTACGTGAGTCCTGCAGACGTAGCAGCTTTTCCACGGCAGCCTGCCGGAGACCATCTCCTCGGGCCGGAGAATGTCTATGTTTTCAGTGTTGAGCGTGACCCCCCTCGGCCTCCCTTGCGAGTGCATTCCGGCGATCCAGTCTTTCAGAAACCTAGCGTCTTCGGCCGACAAGTACTGGCTCTGGGCCTGGACCACGTAGTACGGGTCCGGCAGGACCCCCGCCACCGCGGACGCGTCAATCGCCCGCTGGCTCACCTCGCCCACGTACTCGAGAGCGAGCACGTCCGGCCTGAGGTCCTCGGCCAGCTCGACGAGAGGGTCGAGCCCTCTCGCGTTCACTCTGGACACCGTGCAGTTCATCACTATCAGAGGGACACGGGGGTCCTTCGACAGAGCCGCTCTGGCCGCCAGGACGTTCTGCACTGCCGCCACCGCCCTGTCGAACGCGCCCGGCACTCCCCTTATCGTATCGTGCGTTTCTCCCACGCCGTCTATGGAAACGGACACCAGCGTGGCTCCCGAGAGCACCGCCTGGCGAGCCGCCTCCGCGTTCATGAGGAGTCCGTTGGTTATCAGGTCGCACGGAATTCCGTGTTCCGATGCGCGACGCATTAGCGGAAAAAGGACGTCCTGGCGGAGCAGGACGTCTCCCCCGAACATCTCGAAGTGAAACATGCGCGCTCCCGCAAAATCATCCGCAAGGTGAAGCCAGCTCTCGACGGGCATCTCCATGTCGGTTCTGCCCCGTTTCCACATGACGCAGGTCGTACACCGGGACGAGCACCGATAGGTCAGGAACAGAAGGCCGTGCGTGGGCCTGACCAGTCTGTAGGCGACCTCTCGCCTGACGAGCTTCCTCAAGAATCGCGCTGTGTCCTTGACGTCCAGACATACCTCCCGATGATGTGCTAGCGATGGTCTACTAGCGATGACGTACTCCCGGGCGACTTACCAGCGATGACGTACTCCCGATGATGTGCTCCCGATGACCTACTCCCGGGTGACGTACTCCCGATGACGTACCAGCGATGACGTACTCCCGATGACGTGCTCCCGATAACGGACTAGCGATGACGTGCTCCCGATGACCTACTCCCGGGTGACGTACCTCCCTAAGGAAAGTACTCCCCCGGACTCCGTTTCCACCACGCGAGCGGGTAGTACGTTCCCAGCCCACAGAATAAGACAAGAAGCGGAACTGTCAACAATGGAAACCGAGAGATTGGAGGGAAATGCGGCCGCAACTCAAGGCGTTCGGGACCGGCGGCCGGAAGAAGACGGAAGGCACGATCAGACCGGCCGCAGGCAAGACCACACGGACTCCTCACCTGAGCATGACCAGCTTCAGACTACCACTCGGCGTGTCGCCGCTCACGCGACACACGTACACCCCGCTGGCCACGGGGTGGCCGCTCTTGTCCTTCCCGTCCCACACTGCTTCGTAGAAGCCGGCCGTGGGAGTCGTCTGTTCGAGGGCTCTCACGAGCCGCCCCGCCACGTCGAAGATGAACAGCGTCACCCTCTCAGACTCACCGTCTGCCGAGAAGCGGATTGTGGCGGAAGGATTGAACGGGTTGGGGTACGCCGAGAGAAGCCGCGTCTGGGTCACCGCCGGACTCTTCTCGGGAACCCCGGGCATCAGCGTGTTCACGAAAGTGACGTCGTCTATGTACCATCCTTCGTAGCACACTGCCCCGTCCGAGACGAACCTGAACCTTATCTTTATCCTGCCGTAGAAGGCGGACAGGTCGAACTCCACGAACCGCCAATAAGCAAACGAGCCGGAGAAACATGGGGTGCCGGCTGGCAGTGGTATCTCCAGGCTGCTCTTTGTCGTGTACGGGTATCCACCCACGGGGGCTATCTGCTGCCACGGCCCGCCCTCGAACGAGAGCTCCACTACCGCGGCGTCGTAAGCCGTCAGCGGGCCCGCCATCTCGGCCTCTATCCAGTGCCAGAAACACAGCCTTGCACCGGGCATGGAGAAGTACTCTAGCGTTCTAAGGCCGGAATCGAGATACTTGCCGTGAAGCCCAGTGCTCGTGTCTCCGCATTTCCACGAGCTCGTGCCGCCGGGGGTGTGGTTCTTCTCCGTGCTGATGTGCCACTGGTCCAGACGGTCCGGCGTGACGTTCGAGTGCGTCCACTGATAGAAGTGCACAGTATCGGCGACGCCAAAGAACACGGGCCTGCTTGCCAGAGGCCCGGACGCGTCGCTTATGTCCAAGTCCAGGACCACTCCGTGAGGCGTGGGGCACGTCGGCGAGACGCAGAACTGGAACGGCTCTGCGCCGATGTTGTTCTCATTCTCGGACATCGTGCCGTAGAAGCACGTATCGCGCAGAACGGCCACGTAGGGGTCCGAACCCGTTATCCTCGCGCCCACGCTCTCGGCGGGCACGCCGTAGTTGAAGAGCTGCACGCTGAAGGCCACTGTCTCGCCGGGCTCGGCCGTGTCACAGTCCACTTCCGAAGTAGTCTCTGCGTTATAGGCCGCCGTGCCGCTGACCACGAACGCGGGCACAGTCTCGACCACGGCGTCGAAGACGACGTTTTCACCCTCGAGCTCAATCCCGGAGACTGACACCTGTACGTCGCTGCCTGCGTAGTCGAGGCTGGCCGGCGTGGAAGTCGGGCTGAACTCGTGGTTAGGGTTGTGCGTTCCTCCGGCCCCGGGGAACGGGTCGCCGGG
Organism: Candidatus Eiseniibacteriota bacterium; assembly: GCA_016928935.1. Classification (GTDB taxonomy): domain Bacteria; phylum Eisenbacteria; class RBG-16-71-46; order JAFGJU01; family JAFGJU01; genus JAFGJU01. The sequence goes on from JAFGJU010000033.1 coordinate 5,530, forward strand.
ATCCCCGGAGTTGTAGTTGAGCTCCAGGTCGCATTCCCCGTCTGCCTGTTCCACCGCGACCAGGTAGTGGAGCGCGCAGGACCCGCAGCACTCGTACTGGTTCGCGGAAACCGACTCGTCAACGTGATATATGACGAGCCCGGACCCGCCGATGTAGGAGTCGAAACCCTTCTGCTGTCGGTTCTCGAGGATGAAGTACTGCTTGTCCGCCGCTCCGTTGGTCCAGAGTGTGTAGGAGACCGGGGAATCCTCCGCCGGCTCGAGCAGCAGGTTATCGGTGTTGGACGACAGCTCCACGGTCGTCGCGAACCCGAGCTTGCTCTTGGACCATGCGTCGAAATGAACCGGCGTGCGGCCGTTGTTGCCCCAGGCGCCCAGGGACATCACCGACCAGTTACCCAGGCCCTTCGCGTCGTACTCGTAGTCGTACAGGTCGGGGAGCCCCAGCACGTGGCCGTACTCGTGACAGAATACGCCTACCCGTCCGTTCTCGGGCTCCATCGTGTACTTGTACGCGTAGACCCCGTCCACACTGATTGCCGTCCGCGTGAACCACTGGTGCGAGTGGATGTCGCTCACGTCTCCGGTCTCTTCGTACCCCGGACCGGCGTGCACGACGAAGAGCGCGTCCACGTACCCGTCGTCGTCGCCCGAATGGGGAACCCCGTCAGGGCCGTCGTTGTCGAATTGCGAGAAGTCCACGTAAGGGTCGGCGGCGGCCAGCGCCTCCTCCACCAACTTCTGCGCGTTCTGCGGGTAGACTCCCAGGCCCTTCTGATTGTTGTCGTAGTACGCGTAGGAGAGCGGCATCAGCATCCAGGCGGTGACGTCTCCGTCCAGGCAGTACCGGCCGTACGAGTTCTCCAGGTAATAATCCCTCATGCTGCCTGTGGGATAAGTACCCAGGCTGAAGAGCAGGGACCGAAAATGAGACGGAGGATACGTGAGAGAGTCGGCCGGGTTGTCGGTGAACTCTACCAACAGGACGATGCCTCTCGGCTGGACGGCCTGTGCTCCGTTGAGGAGGCGGAGAGAGGAAGACGCGGAAGGAGAGGAAACGGCCGGCAGAATCTTAGAGGACTGATTGACGCCCCTCGAATGGGCGTCCAGCATGGCGCGGGACTCCTCGGCGAGTCTGCCCTCCACTCTCAGACGTTCGACGACGTCCGGCCTTAGCGGCATTGAGTAGGCCAGGGTGGGCAGCGATGCAGGAAGCACCGCGCAGACCACCAATATCAAGACTGGCAGGACCAGAGCAAAACGAAGCATGCATACCCCTGGCTAAAGCCGGACTCTTGAGTTGGCAGCCCCACAGCAACCTCATCACGGTCAGCAAAGGGCAACATGAAGCACGACGATACTGAGGTCGTCCAAATGCTGCTCTACAACCTGTATGATAGACCTTTTCAAGGGGTTTGTCAAGTTTATGGGAGGCCCGATGTTGCAGCCGCGTCCTGCGCGGGGCTACTTCTGCCTGTTCCGAGGCGGTGTGACCTCGTAATCACGATAAATATCGGGATCCCCCCTGAGGCCGTCCTCCGCCGCCCTGACCAAATTGTACGCCTCCCGGGCCGTCACGTAGTGCAGCCGGTACCTGTCCCGGCCGTAATGCTCTTCCAGACGGCCGAACATGGCGTCAGTCTCAGGACCGAGGCACGTCTTCATGCTCTGAGCGCCGTGAGTGTACACTTTGACGAACTTCCACTCCGGCCTGCCCTTCACGCACACTCCGGCGCTGACCCAACTTTCCTCGCGGCCGGGCGCCGGTCGTTCGTCGTTCTCCACCGCGCCGTACTCGAACAGCCGCCTGCTGGGTGTCAGGGTCATCGGACCCTGGAACATGAGCAGTCGGTCGGCAACGCGGACCCCGACCCGCGCGTCCTGGCCCGTGTCGTATGACTTGGGCGCGTCGTCGTCAGTCGCGTAGTAGATGCTGTTCACCTTCGACGGCTGGCCGGGCGAGCCCAGGCTCGGGAAAGTGAAGTCCGCGTAGCACCCGGCTTTCCTGAGCGCGTCCAGCTCCCTCGTCACCCCGCAGTGCTCCGGAATGGTGGAATTGTCCAGGGCGCAGTTGCCGTGAACGAAGCCGAAGCGCACGCGCTGCTCCGGCCCCGCCGACACCATCGCGCCGAACGAGCTGAACCATCTCAAAGCTTCTTCCAGCTTCGGCCCGAAGGACTCGTTCGTGTCGTTCCCGTGATGCCAGTGGAACTCTATCTCGCCGTATCCCTCGCCCACGGCCCGCGAGAGGTCCGTCATCACCTCCTCGTTCTTGTGGTCGTAGGCATAGAACCACGTGTGCTGCGGGACCCTGCCGTAGCTGTCCCTGTGCCCGGAGGCGAGGGCCTTGTATCCTTCCAGCCATCGGCGGTTCCACTCGGCCCCTGCGTCCCCCAAGCCCGGTTCGTAGTGGTCTATGAAGACGAATATCACGTGGACCGTGGAATCTGCGGGAGCGTCTTCCCGCGCGAGCACCCCGGCGACATAGTCGGGCAGCCAAACGTAGGCCTTCCATCTCACGATTTTGTAACCGAGAAACAGGGCCGACGCCAGTACCGCAACCAGCAAGATGGTCGCGAGCTTCTTTATCATGACGAAGTCCTCCCTCTCATTCTTCCGGCCCAGTCTCTGACGAGCCTGAGGTCTCGGCCGACGCCGAACCTCGCCGCTCTCAGTATGCCGAAATACGACGCTGCCAGCGCGAACCTCAGAAGAAGATGCGCGCTTCCCCGCAACGGCACCACGACTGAGACCGCATACAGCCCGGCGGCACCGGCTATGCACAGGAGCACTCTGCCCCATTCGTATTGCACGGGATACAACCGCAGCGAAACTGCGGCCGTGCAGACCACGAACACGAAGAACCCGGCGGCAGTCGCGTAGGCCGCGCCCATCATCCCGAACTTCGGAATCAGAAGCAGGTTAAGGACCACGTTCGTGCCCGCTCCGGCGGCCAGGAGGAGCGGCTTCCAGGCAGTGCGGCGGGTTATGTAAATGCCCGCGTCCAGGATTATGGAGACCACCCAGAACGTGTAGCCCAGGAGCACGGGCGGCAGGACCCTGTGCGCCCCGGCGTACTCGGGGGCCGCGATTATGGCGATGACCTCCCTTGCAAACAGCGCCATGAGCAGGCTCGCGAAGCAGCACACGGCCGTCAGGTAGGAGAGTATCACGGCGAAGAGCCTGGGGCCTTCGGCCGTCTCGCCCTTCTCCATCATGAACGGCCCCCAGGCGGCCTGGAAAGGCACCAGCAGCAACATCACCGGGACCAGGGCCATGCGGTAGCCCAGGGCGTAAAGGCCCGCCTCTGTCTGCCCGGCCATGGCGATGAGCAGAAACCTGTCGGCGTTGTTCAGGACGAAGAGCAGCAGGCCTCCGGGCACGAACGGCAGACCGAACGCCAGCATCCTCTTCAACAGACCCCAGGAGACTCGGAGCCCTATCCTGGACAGAAGCACAAACGCGGCCGGCAGGAAGAAGGCGGCGTTGGCTATGAGGGTGGCCGTAAGCACGTACTTGACTTCCCTGCCCAGGTACAGGAGGAAACATATGATGAGGCCCATCGTGGCGGCGTACTTGCCGACGCTGAGCAGCGAGTACGCGGCGGGCCTTCCCGTGGCCTTCAGATACGTGCGCACCATCCCGAACCCCTGCTCGAAGATCAGGATGGAGAAGGTGAGACGAAAGAGCCACGCGTACGCGGCGGACCCGAGGAGAAGCTGTGAGATGAGGCCTGCGGCGACGGACAGGACCACCGCCATCCACAGGGAGTTGGTGACCGCGAAGACCATGGCTGTGGAGAACACCGACGCGTCGCCCTCGCCCCTCTCCTTGCCGAAATAACTCCTCATCGCGGCCATGCCTATCCCCACTGCCGCGAAGATGTTCAGCATCTCAAGCGTGCGGTTGAATACTTCGAGAACGCCGTACTGGTCGGGGCTGAGGAGCCTCGTGTACACGGGAACGAGGACGAAGGCCAGGACATTGTTGGCCACTTCGCCGGCGCCGTATATGACCGTGAACTGTAAGAGCCGCCTGAGAGGGCTGGACTCGCCGTTCTCCGGCCGCACCCGCGAAGCGGAAGTCTGGTCATCGGATAGCCGTGTCATCTCCCACTCTGAATACCACGTCCCGGCCGCGGCTTCCAGGCATTTGTTGCGTCTACGGAGCCGGCTGTCGGAACCGGCGGGCCGAGCTCGCCGGCGCGGGGCGTCCGCGTGAGGCATCGGCCGGATTCGGCCGTGTGGCTCGCGGGCGCGGCTGTCGGGCTCCGGTCCGCACGGAAGTAACGGCGCGGTTGCATAACCATCTACCTGGGTTGCAGAAAGCAAGAGCCGGCGAGCACTGCCGCGGCGCAGTGCCGTTGAGACGACGTAACCGTATAACCCAGTATAGGTTATGACCCTCTGCAGGCGGGGCTTGTGGCACAGTTCCTGCTTCCTGAACGTTCGGCTAACGGCTCTTTACTGTGCGACCGTTTCCTTGAAAAGAGCAAATCAGTCGAAAGGCTGAGACGCAGAGCAACGGGGCTGTGAAGGGGCGGAAGTCGACGCTCCCTCTGCTAGCCGGGCCGCCAAGGGGACTTCTCAAGGGTTCTTTTGGCGGCCACTGCGTTTTGACGGTACTGACAGCAGTGAAGGAGGTCCGAAGCAGCATGCGAATCGGAAATAGGACTCTGTTCACGGTTATCACGGTCCTGGGCGCGGCGGCGGTGCTCGCGTGCCCGCCGGAAGCGGCGGCGGAAACGTGGAACGCCGTGACGCTGACCTGGACCGCGCCCGGCGACGACGGCAGCACCGGGAGGGCGACCCAGTACGAAGTAAGGTACTCGACCTCCGCCATAAGCGGCACGGACACCACCGCGTGGTGGAGTCAGGCAACCCAGTGCTCGGGAGAACCGACGCCGCGGACCGCGGGCTCAACGGAGACATTCACGGTGACCGGCCTCGAGGCCTCGAGGACGTACTACTTCGTGATGAAGACGGCCGACGAGGTGCCGAACTGGTCAGGGTTCTCCAACGTGGCGGTGAAGACCACGTCGGCGATTCCGGACACGATTCCGCCCGCGGCCATAAGAAATCTCGCGGATTGTGAGAATCCGGATTTTTCGCTTGCACTGATTCACGCTCGTGATATCTTGGGCCACGACTTGCGAGGGAGGGTCAGCCCTGTCTCCGCGTGGATCGTGACGGAGCCGGGTTGGCCCATTTGTGTCTGGAAGGCCCGTGAATGGTCTTCCACTTCATGGCGGACTTCTTGATGAGAGCCGAGAGAAATCTCATTTTCTCCCTGGCCCTGCTGGCAGCGCTGTTGCCTCAGGCCACGGCCGGGGCCCAGGACCTACCCCACTCCTCGGTGACCTCCACGAGCGCCACTCTGCGTTGGACGGCGCCCGGCGACGACTGGAACGAGGGGCGGGCCTCGCAGTACGACATGAGGTTCTCCACTACGCCTATCAGCGGTACCGACTCCCTGTCCTGGTGGACCTCCTCCAAGACCATCGTCTGCGTGGGGCTTCCCAGGCCGGGAGAGCCGGGCACTACGGACAGTTTTATCGTGAGCGGGCTCGTGCCGGGCAGAACCTACTACTTCGTGCTGAGGACGTCGGACGAGATACCGAACTGGTCGTTCTTCTCGAACGTCGCCGTCGTGACCACGAGTAGTCTCCCTGACACAAGTCTGCCGGGCGACGACTCCCCGCCTGCTCCGGTGGCAGGCCTTTCTGTCACCCCAGTCCCCCAAGGCATCCTCCTCAGCTGGAGCCCTTCACCCGACCCTGACTTGGCGGGCTACGTCGTCTATCGCGGCACCTCGGAGGGAGAGCTTGACCCGCTCACGGCCCAACTTCTGCTCACCAGCAGCTACACGGACACGGAGACGAGCCCGGGCACCACGTATTTCTATGCGGTGACCGCGGTGGATGAGTCCGGGAACGAGAGCGCCGTGGCACAGGCCGCCCAGGTCACGACGCCCGATGCGGCGCCTGCCGTCACGAGATTGCTCGCGCCCTTCCCAAGCCCGTGCGTGAAACAGACGACGCTCGTGTTCGAAATAGCGGAACAGACGGCCGCCTACTCGCTCAAGATATTCGACATCTACGGAAGATTGGTAAAAAGCCTGGGTCAAGGTCCGGCGCTCGCCGGACAGTATGCCTCCCTCTGGGACCTCACGGGAGACGGAGGGGAGAGAGTCGCGCCGGGAGTGTACTTCTCGGTGCTGTCGACCGAGCACGCCTCCAGCTACAAGAAAATCCTTGTCCTCAAGTAAGACTAGTCCGACGAGACTATGAGAGCCACGCTGGCCGCGGCCGACGCCAGCGTCACCAGCACGCCCGGTGAGAAGAAGGTGCTGAGCCAGGTCCTCTTGGCGGGGACCATTATCGTGTCGCCGGGCCTGGTCTCGGGGTTTCCGACGGCCAGGCCTTCCTTCAGGTATTTCTCCAGGTTGACGCGCATCGGGGTGGAGACGGAGCTGCCCCTCCGGACGAGCATGATCTTCCTCACTTCCGCCCTCTCCGTGATCCCGCCCGCGGCCGCCAGCGCCGAGACCACGTCCCTGGCTATCCCGGGTTCGTAGCCCCCCTGGGAGCTCACTTGGCCCAGGACGTACACGACGCTTCCCCCGGGCGTCGCGGACGCCCTGCGCGGAACCCTGACCGTGTCACCAGGTTGAAGCTTGACCTGGTCCGGCGCCTCGCCGTCCAGAAGTTTGCGGATGTCGACGGTCATGGTCTCTCCGGACGCGGCCCTTATGACCTGCACGCCGCTGAGAAGCGCGGCGTCCGTCGGTCCGCCGGCCTCGCTCAGGACATGCCAGATGGACGGTATCACGGAGAAAGAGTACTTGCCGGGCTTCGCGACCTCACCCACCACGAACACCTTCCTGCTGTTGTACTGCGCCACGGACACCGTGGCCTCGCCGGCGTGGAACACGGACAGCTTTCTGTTCAGCTCTCGCGAGAACTGACTCACCGTCAAGCCCGCCGCCTTCACCTCGCCCACCAGCGGGAGCGCCAGTGCGCCGTCCGGGCCCACCGTGAAGGAGCCCGAAAGGTCCGGTCGCTCCCTGACCGCGACTGAGACGACGTCCTCGACGCCTATCTGGTAGTCCGTCTCGTCGGCGGCTCCACAGGTCGCCGGGCCCAGGACCACCGACAGCAAACCGAGGGCCCCTCCGGGGAACTGAGTCAGAGCCGGAAAGAACGACGGGGTCGAGGCCAGGGCCGCCACCGCGACCCAACAGGCGACTGCCCCGGCGAGCTTCGGCAGCGAAGTCCTCTTCTTTGCCGGGGTCTTGATGAACTGGTCATGAGCGTTCATGGGAATCTCTCTTCCGGCCTTCCGGCCTGACAGTTGGAGGTCAGTCTGAGACGGCAACTTCAGTCGACAGGCGGCCACTCACGGCGCGCCGGGCCGCATTCTAGCACCGGGGTAGGGTCGTGTCAAACCCGGCCCGGTCGATTGTGGAGCCAAAGCGATAATGTCAGGGTATAGTGCCAAAGGGAAAATGTCAGGGTGGAGCGCCAAAGGGAACGCGTGACCCCCACACCCGCGGCCCACTGCCCCCCGTGACACCACCCAACGGGGTTTGATGCGCCGCCTGGGCAGGTGTTATCATTTGTGACAGCACTACTGTTCACAATAAAGCCGAATTGCCGCTCTCATGGAGCACGAGCGATGCCCGCAAACCTGACGCCGCAGTACCACGAGGTCGAACGCAAGTTCAAAGAGGCCAAGACCCCAGATGAGAAGCTGCGCTATCTGCGCGAGATGTTCGCCGTCATCCCCAAGCACAAGGGCACGGAGAAGCTCCAGGCCGACATCAAGCGCAGGATATCGAAGCTGCAGGACGAGTCCCAGAAAGCGCATAGGTCGGGCAGGCGACCGTACGCCTTCGCCGTCGAAAGAGAGGGCGCCGCGCAGATGGCCCTCGTCGGTCCGCCCAACTCGGGGAAGTCCAGCATCCTGAGAGTCCTTACGAGGGCCGAGCCGGAGGTGGCGCCCTACCCGTTCACTACGCGCATGCCTCTTCCGGGCATGATGCAGTTCGAAGACATACAGATTCAGCTCGTGGACCTGCCGGCAGTGTCGGAGACCGGAATGGAACACTGGGCGGCGCAGATAGTGAGGGGAGCGGACGCACTGCTGGTGGTGTTGGACCTGGGCGCGGCAGCCGTGCTGGACGACCTCGAGATGGTGGAGGCGCAGCTTGCGGAGAAGGAGATATATTTGGCCGGGGCGGGCGGGGCTCCCAAGCTGCCTCCGACCTCGATCATCAAAAAGGCGCTGGTCATAGGGAACAAGTCCGACCTGTGTCCCGACCCCGCAGTGACGGAACTCCTGAGCGCCGCTCTAACGGACAGACAGAACGGCCTGGGTCGTCTGAGGATGGTTCCTTTTTCGACGACGGGGGCCCCGGACACATCCGGCCTGAGGCGGAACCTATTCGAGCTGGCCGAAATAATAAGAGTCTACACGAAGGTTCCCGGCAGAAAGCCCGACATGGACAGGCCGTTTGTGCTTCCTGCCGGAAGCACGCTCATGGAGGTGGCGGCTCTGGTGCACAAGGACTTCGTGGCAAGCCTCAAGTTCGCAAGGCTTTGGGGCTCCGGCGCGTTCGAGGGCCAGTGCATCCAGAAAGACCAC
>JAFGJU010000187.1 GCA_016928935.1 Candidatus Eiseniibacteriota bacterium
GACAACATCCCCACCGACATGTACGTCCAGTCCGAGCCCCTTTACCTGACGCCCGGCGTCACCGACACGCTTCACGTATCGGTGAGACAAGACGAGAAGCTCGGGGACCTCCTGACGTCCGAGGACTGCCGAGTGGGCATAAGGATGAGCTTCGACTCGTCGGGCAGCCCGCAGCCGGTGACCGGCGTGGCGAATCTGATACGCTTCAACGCCACCGTGGTGGCGAAGAGAGACACAAACTGAACAGGTTTCTTGAAGCAGCCAGGGACTACATCGCCCACCTGAGACTTTTCTCTCCCGGCGCGAGGGCGTTCCTTGTAGGCAGCTTCCTCATATGGACCGGCGCGTCCATGTTCATGCTCCTGCTGAACCTCTACTTCAAGGAGCTGGGGTTCTCGGAGTCCTACATCGGAACGGTGCTGTCCAGGACCAACCTGGCCCCGGTCATCCTGGCCCTTCCGCTGGGCCTCGTAGTCGGACGATTCACCTTCAAGTCCCTGCTGACGTTCGCGACCCTGGTCATGGCGGTCGGCTACGCGTTCCAGGTTCTCACGGGAAACAGGGACGCGATCATCCTGGCCGGGTTCGTGGCGGGCGTCGGGTCGGCGGTGTTCAGAGTCTCCGCGGCCCCGTTCTTCATGAGGCACAGCAGCGAGAAGGAGCGCACCTATCTCTTCAGCATGAACTTCGCCGCCAGCACCGGCGGCGCTTTCGTGGGAAGCCTGATAGGCGGGTTTCTGCCCGCGGCGTTCTCGTACTTCACCCAGCTGAGCCACGAGCAGTTCAGGTACGCGCTCCTGACGGGGAGCATCATCATGACGCTGTCGGCGTTCCCGTTCGTCTCCATCGTGGAGGAGAAGCCGGATCTGAAGGCCCACTCGCGTTTCCTCACGAATCTCCGGAAGACCGACTGGAGACTCATCGGAAAGTTGTGCGTGCCCACCTTCATCGTCGGAGTGGGCGCGGGCCTCATAATCCCGTTCCTGAACCTCTATTTCAAGGACGTCTTCGGAGCGTCCGCCGAGACCATAGGCATACTGTTCGCCGTCTTGCAGTGCTTCATGACCGCAGGCACTCTGGTGGGGCCGCTGCTGGTGCCCAGGCTCGGGCTCATGAGAAGCGTGGTGGTGACCCAGCTCGCCTCCATCCCGTTCATGCTTACCCTGTGTTTTTCGAGGTCGTTCCCCGTGGTGGTGGGCGCGTTCCTGATGAGGGGGGCCCTCATGAACATGAATCAGCCCATGTCCACCCACTTCGCCATGGAGGCAGTCCGGAAGGAGGAGCACGCGGTCACCAACAGCATGCTCATGCTGTCCTGGACCGGGTCGTGGGTCTTGAGCGTTCAGTGGGGCGGGATTCTCATCGAGCGCTATTCCTACGTTCCGTCTTTCGTTGTTGCCATAGTCCTCTACGTGGTGTCAAGCTTCCTCTACTACTACTTCTTCAGGAACGTGGAGGTCGAACGCCTGCCCGAGCACGAGCTCGAGCTGAAGGAGGCCTGATGAGCCGACCCCGGCAACACGGCCAGCGAATCCCGTGGGACGAATATTTCATGAAGATCGCCTTCCTCGTGGCCGAGCGCTCGACGTGCAGACGCCATCACGTGGGCGCCGTGATAGTGAAGGACAAACGCCTCCTGACCACCGGGTACAACGGGGCTCCGTCCGGCGTCAAGGACTGCCTGGAGCTGGGTTGCCTCAGGGACGAGAAGGGGATCGCCTCCGGAGAACGTCACGAGGTCTGCAGGGCGATCCACGCGGAGCAGAACGCGGTCATACAGGCCGGGCTTCACGGAATAAGCATACAGAAGGGCACTCTCTACTGCACTCACACGCCGTGCATACTCTGCGCAAAGATCCTCGCAAACGCCAAGATAGAAAGGGTGGTGGCCTGCGGGAGCTACCCCGACCAGGACGCCATCGCCTTGCTCGAGGAGACCGGGATCGAGTTCCGGCTGCTCGAGCGGCCCGACCTCACGATAAGCACACTCGACTGAGGCGCCCGCAGGCCGGACGGTTTGCGCGCCGGCGGGGCCGCCGTGTGGTAAAATAGAGACATGAGAACGGAAAGGTCTCGTTCGACTGTGACGCTGGCGGCGCTGGGCCTGGTCGTACTGTCGGCCTGTTCCAGCTCCGGGACTTCTGAGACTGCTCGAAAGGAGGTGGCCCAGGTGAGAAGACCGGCCGTGGCGGGAGCGTTTTATCCCGGGGGAGCCTCGGAGCTGGGGCGAGTCGTGGACGCATTCCTGAAGAACGCGGACGCGCCCGAGGCAGACGTGCGGGGACAGGTGATCGGCCTCATATCTCCCCACGCGGGCTACGCGTATTCGGGCCAAATCGCGGCCTACTCGTACTCGGCCGTGAAGGGAGGGCACTACGATTTGGTGATACTCATAGGTCCCTCTCACAGAGCGCCGGTGAGGGCGGCCGCCGTGTACACCTCGGGGAGTTTCGGCACTCCGCTGGGCGCAGTGCCCGTGGACGAGGCCGTTGCGCAGGCCGTCGTGGACCTGGGAGACGACTTCGCCGAAGACCCGGGCGCGCACGCAACGGAGCACTCCCTGGAGGTCCAGCTTCCTTTCCTCCAGCGCGTGCTCGAAGGGTTCAAGATAGTACCCATCATCACCAGGGATCTTCCCCCAGACCAGTGCGAGGACATGGGCCGGGCCCTGGCGGGCTGCGTCGAGGGCAGGAAGGTGCTCTTCGTGGCCAGCTCCGACCTGTCGCACTACCCGGCCTACTCCGACGCAAACAGGGTGGACCGCGAGACAGTCGAATCCTGGAAGACGATGGACCTCAAGACCATCTACGCCAAAGAGGAAGAGGCCATGCTGAGGCCCTCCAGGAACCTGGCGTGCACCATGTGCGGCAGCGCGGCCATCATGATCACGATGGCGGCCTCGAAGGCACTGGGCGCGGACGCAGTCGCAGTGCTCAAGTACGCCAACTCGGGCGACACGGGCGGAGACACGACGAGCGTGGTGGGTTACGCGGCAGCCGCCGTCTACAAGAGCTCCGCCGGCGGCAAACAGCCGCGCGAGGCGAAGGCCGGTAGGCCCGCCGAGGCTGAAAAGGATGGGACTCTCACCAGGGCGGACAGAAAGAAGCTCCTGTCGGTGGCCAGAGTCTCCATAGACGCCGCCCTGAGGAAGAGGCCCATGCCCGACTTCAAAATCACGGAGTCTTCACTCACCGGCCACCAGGGCGCTTTCGTGACGCTGCACAGGAACGGAGAGCTCAGGGGCTGCATAGGGAGATTCACGGCGGACGAGCCGCTTTACAGGGTTGTGTCACAGATGGCGGTGGCGGCAGCCACGCAGGACCACAGATTCATGCCTGTGACGCTGCCGGAGATGGAAAAGATAGACATAGAGATCTCGGTCCTGTCACCGCTCACCAAGATGGGCGACATAAGCGAGCTGGAGCTGGGAAAGCACGGCATATACGTCATGAAGGGCGCGAGGGGCGGCTGCTTCCTGCCCCAGGTCGCCGACGAGACCGGGTGGTCCAAGGAGGAGTTCCTGAGACACTGCTGCCTGGAGAAGGCGGGACTGGAGGCGGACGCCTGGAAGGGGGACGCGGACGTGTTTCTCTTCACGGCGGAGGTGTTCTCAGAAAGGGACCTGCAGGGGAAGTGAGGGCTGCATGGGGAGTGAGGGCTGCATGGGAAAGTCGACCGGCCGCGACCGACTCACGCGGAGGGACTTCTTCAGGAAGTCTCTTTCCACGGCCGCGGGCCTGGGAGCCTGCCTCGTTCCAGGCCTTGGACGCCGCGGCGCCTGCTCGCCTGAGGCGGCGTCCGGGCTCGCCGGGAGCTCCGCCGGCCCATCCGGGACAGGAAGCGCGGCTGGCGACCGGGAAACCTCAAGGGCTCTGGTGCTGGTCGCGAGGAGGGCCGGTGGCGCGTCCGACGCGGCCGCGTTCTACACGGCTCTTCTGGACGCGTCAGTGAGACGGCTCACCGGCGCCGCCAGGACGGACGACGCGTGGGCCTCGCTCTTCTCCCCGGAGGACGTGGTCGCCATCAAAGTGAACGCGATAACAGGGAAGACTCTTTCCACGTCTGCCGTGCTCGTCGAGGCCGTCACCACGGGTCTAATGTCCTGCGGGATTCCCGGAAAGAACATCGTCGTTTGGGACAGGACCACTCGCGAGCTCGCGGACGCCGGGTTCGCCGTCAACTTCTCGGGTGACGGACCCCGCTGTTTCGGGACCGACGCTCCGTCCGCCGGCTACGAGGCGTCTCCGACCGAGCTCGGTTCCGTAGGGTCCTGCTATTCGCGCATAGTGACGGAAATCGCCACTGCCATAATAAACGTGCCCATCCTGAAAGAGCATTCCCTGGCCGGAATCACGGCCTGTCTCAAGAACAACTATGGAGCCATCCATAATCCGAACAAGTACCACGACAACGGATGCTCTCCTTTCGTGGCCGACGTGAATTCGCACCCGGCCATAAGAAGAAAGACGCGGCTCAACGTCTGTGACGCGCGCAAGGTGCAGGTGCACGGCGGACCGGGCTACAAGCCCAAGTGGACGACGGACGTGAACGGCATACTGGTTTCCAGGGACCCGGTGGCTCTGGACACGGTCGGTGTCGAGATGATAGACAAGCTGAGGAAGTCGGCCGGGCTGAGGACTCTCCGCGAGGAGGGCCGAAGTCCCCGGTATCTGGCGGTGGCCTCCAAGCTCGGGCTGGGAGTGTCCGACCGCAGCAGGATTGACGTCCTCAGCCTGGAGGTGCCGTGATGCGCGTGCCCGGAAAGAGCCCGAGGATGAGCGGCGCAGCAGGTGAGCCGACGC
>JAFGJU010000188.1 GCA_016928935.1 Candidatus Eiseniibacteriota bacterium
CTGCCCGCCCCGCCGGAGGTTGGCCCTCGCGCGGGGCTGCCCGACGACACGGCAGCGACGAGACGGCCGCCGGGGCTCCTGTCCTGGAAGTTGCGGAGGTCTACCAGGAGGTCCTCCGCTCTCTGGTAGCGTCTCTTAGGCTCTTTCTCAAGCGCCTTTCCAACTATTCGCTCGAGCTCCATCGGCACGCCTGACCGCACTGCAGTAATGGGCTCCGGCGCCTCATTCAGGATACTGTACACGACGGACTGCTCGTAGTCGCCCGCGAACGGGAGCCGGCCGGTCACCATCTCGTAGATGATCACGCCCAGCGACCAGATGTCAGTCCGCTGGTCCACGGCTTCGCCCTGGGCCTGCTCCGGAGACATGTAGGCAGCGGTTCCGACTGAAGTCCCTGTCTTGGTGACCCGAGGCCCGCCGGCCAGCTTCGCCAGGCCGAAGTCCATTATCTTGACCTGCCCCTTGGGCGTCAGCATGATGTTGGAGCTCTTGACGTCGCGATGGACGACGCCCTTTTCGTGCGCCTCCTGGAGGCCCTGCGCGACCTGTGCGGCAATGTCCACGGCCTCGTCCAGCTTCAAGGGTCCCGAGCCCAGCCTATGTCTCAGCGTCTGGCCGTCGACGCAGGCCATGGCTATGAAGGTCTGGCCGTCGGCTTCGTCTATTTCGTGAACCGTGCAGATGTTCGGATGGTCCAGCGCGGAGGCGGCCTTTGCCTCGTGGATGAACCGATCTCTCGCAGAGGGGTCGCGCGTCAGCTCCGGCGCCAGGAACTTGAGGGCAACCAGGCGCTCGAGCTTGGTGTCCTGCGCCTTGTAAACGACGCCCATGCCACCTTCGCCCAGCTTCTCGAGGACGCGGTAGTGGGAAACGGTCTTGCCGATCATCAACCCCTCGCTTGGTGTGCGGGCCGCCGGGGAACACCCCGAGACGCAAACGGCGACCGGGACCCGGCAGCGGCCCCGACGGTTACTTGAACAGACTCTCTATCAACACAACTCGCGAATCCGGCTGTCCATGACTAGCACTTGATTGTCGGCGCGCAACGGATCAGACGAATACACTTCGAAGCATATCCGCTTGTTGTCCGGCGAAAAGGAAGGCGAGCCCAGCGCCTCATTCTCGAAGGTCAACTGCCTCACGTTACTGCCGTCGGCATCTGCGGTCCAGAGGTGTTGAATGGCACGGCACTCCGCGTACAAGAGCCGCTGTCCGTCCTCCGACACCCGGACCCCGTAGAGCGCGCCGGCGCCCTTTGTCACCTGAATGGCTCTTCCTCCCTTTGCATGAATCATCCAGATGTCGGAGTTTCCGCTCTTGCCAGACGTGAAGAGTATCTGACCGTTGGGCACCCACGCGACCTCGTCTGTGCGTGCCTTGTCAGAAGTCAACTGACGTTCTTTGTCCGATCTCAGGTCCCTGATGAAGACCTCACCGTAGTCAGGCAGCGTCTTCAACCATGCGACGGAGTTTCCGTCCGGCGACCAGTCAAAGCAGACCGACGTATCCGAGAGCCTCCTGCACTTTCTGGATGGGCACCATCTGCCCCAGCGTCTTGCCTTCGACGTACTCCATGACTATGAACTGCCCGCCGCCGTGCTCGGCAATGTCATGGATGACACATAGGTTGGCGTGAGAGACGGCGGAAGCGGCTCTCGCCTCCTGAAGGAAACGTGCTTTCTCGTCGGGGCCGATGCTGATTTCGTGAGACAGGAACTTGAGGGCAACGTATCTCTCGAGCTTGAGGTCGAGGGCCTTGTAGACTATGCCCATGCCCCCCTCGCCCAACTTTTCGAGGATACGGTGGTGGGAGACGGTTTTCCCGACCATGGGCAGCTCCTTGCAGGGACTGAGCGGACGCCGGAACGGCCAGGCCGCCGGCGTGAGTCCGTGACCACAATCTATGACGACACGTCACAGGCGTCAAGGAGTTTCCACGGCCACACGCCACGAGGCACAGCCGCCCGTCGCCGACTGAATTTCGGCCGGGCGCGCCGCGGAGCTGGGCGATGGTTCGCCGGGAGCGGGGACTCGCGGCGGAGCACAACATTGGAGTCCAGGTTCAGCTTGACTGCGGCCGTAGTGTAGAGTATAATAACGGCTTAGAGGCGCACAAAGCTGACGGTCTGTTCTTTCACGTCTTCGACCAAGCATCAACGGGACGACATCAGAACAACGCGAAGCACGGCGAGCTTGCTGTCCGGGCTGCCGGACGTCCGGCGTCTGCTCCGAGGCGTCGCGGCGTCCGATTCCGCCCTCACGGCGGTTGCCAGTCCGCAAAATTCATTGACCGGACATCGTCGGTCTTCCGCCGTTCCACGTTGCAGTGGTCTTGGCTGGGCTTGAGAAGGAGGTGATGACACGCCACGCGGAGGCCCGTGGTTTGCAGTGGCCCGGCCGCCGGCTCGGCGTAAGTGACCTGACCCGGCGTCGGGATCGCAAAAGAGGTGTCGGGACGCGGTTCGTCACACCGGCAATGCTCTTCTGCCTCACACCACCCGAGTCGATCGGTTTTCCCCCGACGCGTCCCGCAGGGAATACCCGCGAAGGGTACGCTAGAGGAGATACGACAATGAAACGTTGTGTGAGAGCTGTCTGCGTCGCGGCCTTTGTGGCCGCGGTGATGTTCTCCGGCGCCGGGGCGTACGCCCAGCAGGTGCCTGCCGAGAACCACTATAAGCTCTATGACTATCTGGCAGCGGACCCAGTGTTCTATGGTCAGTGCTTGACGCTGCAAGACCAGTTTGGCTGTTTCGTGGCGGACACCGTATGGCTGGAGAGGTTCGCCAACCCGGTCGACAAGAACGGAGAGGGTATCGTCGACCCACAGGCGCACCAGACCTGGTGGCGCCTGTCTCCGCAGTACGCGAACACGTATACTGCCCTGGTGACCGACCAGTTCGGCAGCCGCTACTGGTCTATGGTGGGACCGAAGTTCTTGGTGCTGCCGGCACTCAAGAATCCGACTGACCCCGAGGCAGACCCACCGCTTCGGAATCACTACCTCTGTTACCAGGCCTACGGACCGACGCCTAACGTCACCGTGACTCTGGTTGACCAGTTCGGCACGGTGTGCACCGTGGTCATGGAGGCATGCATGTTCTGCAACCCGGTGCAGAAGTGTCTGTCGGACGGCACGGTGTATCCCATAGTGGACGATTGTCCTCACCTGGCATGCTACCTCATCACCGACACCAACCAGTACGGATTCCCGGTCAACACGTCGGACCAGTTCGGCAATCGCACGCAGGACGTGGGAATGAGCTGGCTACTGTGCGTCCCCGCGCACAAGAACGATGCCACGCCAGTCAAGGAGAGCACCTGGGGCAGGATCAAATCACTTTTGCAGTGAGGCCGGGCCCTGCTTGACGCCCTTACGCTCCGCCGGTCGTTCAGCGGCCGGCGGAGTCTTGTCTCCAGCTCGCCTTCAAAGAAGCAGTGGAACGATTGAGACCCTCGAAG
>JAFGJU010000005.1 GCA_016928935.1 Candidatus Eiseniibacteriota bacterium
CACCGCATCGTTGAAGTTCGGAGGTTCGGCCACTGCGGCCACCGGCTCGCGGTCCGTGACAAGCATCCCCACCTTGTCCTTGAGCTCCACTACTATCCTCTCTGCCAGCTTCTTCCCCACCCCGGATATAGTGGTCAGCATCCCGGTGTTCCCGGACGCGATGGCCTGCGCCACAAAGTCCACCTTGCTGCCCGACAGCACCCCGAGGGCCAGCCTCGGCCCGATGCCGGACACCAGAACCAGCAGGTCGAAGAGCTGTTTCTCTTCCGTAGTCGCGAACCCGTAGAGGTCGAGCGCGTCTTCCTTGACGTGAAGCCGCGTGAGGAGCCGCGCGGTGCTTCCCACCTCGCCAAGCTTCTCGTACGTGGACAACGGGATGTTAACGCCGTACCCCACGCCCTCCACGTCCAGTACGACCCTGGTGGGGGCCTTTTCCACGATAGTGCCTTTCAGCATGAATATCATCGCATCACCTGCTCTGGGCTGTTGCCGGTGCCCGCGACCGGACCCCGTCTTCATGAACGGACGTGCGCGCTGGGGCCCCATCACGCACGTTGCCCGCGGCCCATTCGTCCACGCACGTCGCGGAGACGCTGCCGTCGTGCAACCCGTTCACTTTCTCACCTTGTCGTGGCCCGTCGTGAGCGAGCCGCCGGACGCCGTGTTGAAGTCGCGCGACCCGTTCACTCTCTCACCTGATTGTAGCTCCCCCTGGCCGTCTTGTTGACGTGGCAGAGGGCTATTGCCAGGGCGTCAGAGGCGTCCGCAGACAGCCTCCCGGACGGAGAGAGTATTTTCTGAATCATGAACTGGACCTGCTTCTTGGACGCGGCGCCGGACCCCACAACCGAGAGCTTCACCTCGAGGGGGGTGTACTCGAACACGCGCACGCCCGCCTTGGCCGCGGCCAGCAGGACCACACCCCTCACGTGCCCCATCACGAGGGCCGCCCTGACGCTCTTGCTGTGGAAGATGGTCTCAACCGCTATCCTGTCGGGCCTGTAGGCGTCGAACACTTTGAGGAGTCTGTCGTAGATGTCTTCGAGCCGCGCCTCGAACGGCCTCTCTTGGGACGGGCGTATACAGCCGAAGCCGAGGCATTCAACTCCGGCCTTCGTCCTCCGAATGGAGCCGTAGCCGGTGGCTATGCTGCCGGGGTCTATTCCGACCACCACGAACTCATCGGCCTGTCCGCTACTTTCCGAGCTTGGACATGATTTCATCGGGAATGTCGAAATTGGCGTGGACCTTCTGCACGTCGTCGTGCTCTTCCAGGGCCTCCATCAGCCGGATTATCTGCTCGGCCTCCTTCTCACCCAGCGGGATGGTGGACTGGGGCACGCGGGCCAGCTCGGCCGCCACGAGGGGCACCCCGCCGGCCTTGAGGCTCTCGCGCACCTTGTCCAGCTTCCCAGGCTCTACCGTTATCTCGAAGTACTCGGGAGAGTCGTCGTTGACGTCGTCTGCGCCGGCGTCGAGGGCCAGTCCAATCAGCTTGTCCTCGTCCACAGACTTCCGCTCCACCGTGATGACACCCCTCAGGTCGAACATCCACGACACGCAACCCACCTCGCCCAGGTTGCCGCCGTTCTTCGAGAAGATGTGCCTGATCTCGGACGTGGTCCTGTTCCTGTTGTCGGTCACGACCTCGGCCAGGATGGCGACGCCGTGCGGCCCGTAGCCCTCGTACACGACCTCCTCGTAAGAGACCCCCGGCAGCTCGCCCGTCCCCTTCTTCACGGCCCTGTCGATGTTGTCGGCGGGCATGTTGTAGCCCTTGGCCGCCTGGACGGCCGTCCTCAGGCGGGCATTGGCGTTCACGTCTCCGCCGCCCTGCCGCGCGGCGACCGTGATCTCCTTGATGAGCTTGCCGAAGAGCTTCCCCCTCGCCTGGTCGGTCTTTTCCTTCTTCCTCTTTATCGTGCTCCACTTAGAGTGCCCTGACATCGTCGTTCACTCCTTTTCCTTCTCCTGCTTGGACTCGGCGATAATCCTCTCCGAAAACTCGTGAGGAACCTCCTCGTAGTAGGCGAACTTGGAAGTGTGAGTGGCCCGGCCCTGCGTCATGGACCTGAGGTGAGTGGAGTACTTGTACAGCTCGGACGCCGGAACGAGGGCCTTCACGGTCTGCATCTTGCCGTGCGCGTCCATGCCCAGGATCTTACCGCGCCTGCTGCTCAGGTCGCCCATGATGTCGCCGGTGCAGGACTCCGGCATCGTGACCTCTATTTCCATGATGGGCTCGAGCAGCACCGGCTTCGCGTCGAGGACCGCCTTCTTGAAGGCCATCGAGCCGGCGATCTTGAAGGCCATGTCGGAGGAGTCAACCGTGTGGAAGGTGCCGTCGAAGAGCGACACCCTGAAGTCCACCACCGGATAACCGGCCAGGACGCCCTCCTTGCTGGCCTCCTCAACGCCCTTCTTCACCGCCGGTATGAACTTGTTCGGAATCGCGCCGCCCACAATGTCGTCCACGAAGTCAAAACCGTCCCCCCTCTTGAGCGGCTCCAGCTTTATCCACACGTCTCCGTACTGCCCTCTTCCGCCGGTCTGCTTCTTGTACTTGCCCTGGACCTCCGCCCTGCCCTTTATCGTCTCCCTGAACGGGATCTTGGGCTTCGCTATCTCGACTTCCACCCCAAACCTGTCGCGCAGCTTGCCCACGAGCACCTCGAGGTGCAGCTCTCCCATTCCGTTCAGCAGCGTCTGCCTCAGCTCTCCGTCCACGACCACGGAAAAAGTGGGGTCCTCTTCCTTGAGCCTCGAGAGCCCCGTCGCTATCTTGTCTTCGTCGCCCTTTGTCTTGGGCCTTACCGCCTCGGACAGCACCGGCGACGGGAACTTGATGCCCCCGAGCTCAATCGGGTCGTCGTGCGAGCACAGGGTGTCGCCCGTGGACGTGCCCCTGAGCTTCACGGCGGCGCCGAACTCGCCCGGCCTCAGCACAGGGACGTCCACCCTGTCCCTACCCTGCAGCCTGAATATCTGGCCGACCTTTTCGCTGCGGTTTCCTGTGGCGTTCTGCACGTCTGAGCCGGCCTCCAGCTTGCCCGAGAACACCCTCATTATCGAAAGCTCGCCCACGTGGGGCTCGGAGACGGTCTTGAACACGAGCGCACACATCGGTTCATCGAGGAGCGGCCTCCTCTCAACGGCCTTCTGCGTACCCGGCACCGTGCCCTTCACTGCGCCCCTGTCCTCCGGAGAGGCCAGGACCATGGTCATCAGGTCTATGAGTTGGCTCACTCCCGTGCCCTTGTGCCCGGACACTGCGGCCACGGGGATGACCGCCCCCTTGAGCGTGCTCTTCCGGAGACCTTCCATTATCTCCTTTATGTCCAGCTCGCCCTTTTCCAGGTACTTCTCCAGAAGCGCGTCGTCGCCCTCGGCGGCGCCGTCCATCAGTTTCTCGCGTGCCTCCTCGACTTGGGCGAGGACGTCCGCGGGGACCGCGGCCTCGCTGAATTTTCCGTGCTCGTCATACAGGTATGCCTTCTTGGAGATGACGTCCACGACGCCCTTGAAAGTGTCGCCCGCTCCTATGGGCACTATGACCGGCAGCACTCTGCGGGAGAAAGACTCGGACGCCTGCTTGACGCAGGACCAAAAATCGGCGTGCTCCTTCTCCATGGCGGTCACGCACACGCAGGCGGGGAGCGACTTCTCCACCGCCATGTCGTGCACGTGCATCGTGCCCACTTCCACTCCTCCGGCCGCCCTCAACACGATGAGGGCGCTGTCTGCCACCGAAAGCGCGGCCTTGACCTCCCCGACGAAATCCGCGTACCCGGGAGTGTCTATCAGATTGAAGAAATGGTCCTTCCACTCGAGGTGGCCAAGTGCGAGAGAGATGCTTATCTTTCTCTGAATCTCTTCGGGCGAGTAGTCGAGGACGGAGGTGCCGTCGTCCACCTTTCCAAGTCTCTTCGTGGCTTTTCCGTAGTAGAGCATCGCCTCACAAAGAGACGTTTTGCCCGACCCACCGTGACCCACGCACACAACGTTCCTTATCTTGGCCACATCGTATTCCTTCAACTCGCACCTCCGAAAACCGTCCAAGCTGCCAGAGAACAAAAAAAACAAGCGAAGAGTCGCTAGTGCGGGAAAGGGCGCAGTCGCGCCCAATCCGTCATGCTAGCATAGCGTCCGCCGGGGTGTCAAGCAGACCCGCCGACCGTCCGGGCGGGCCCGGACAGGGCGAGGTCGCCGCTGACCACGCCGGCGCGGACGCTTGCCCCCGGAAAGCCAGCTTGCGAACCGCCGCACAATTGATAGAATGTACTGCATGAGAAGGAAATCACTTCGCGCGATTCGCTGGGGCGACTACGTTAAGAGCGTCGCCCTGATCGCGGCAGTGTCCATTCTTGGAAGTTTGCTGGAGCACTCGATTGCCGCCGCCAACATCGTGATGCTGTACATCCTGGTCGTGGTCGTAACCGCGGTCAGATGGGGAAAGGGACCGTCAATCCTGGCTGCCGCGCTCAGCGTTCTGGTCTTCGACGTCTTCTTTGTCCCGCCTCATTTCTCGCTCAACGTCGCCGACTACCAGTACCTGATTGCGTTTGCCACCCTGTTCATGGTCGGCCTTGTCGTCAGCACGCTCACTGTGAGGACGCGTGACCAGGCCGACGCCGCCAGAAAGAGCGAGGCGCAGACCGCCGCCCTGTACAGTCTGAGCAGGGACCTGGCCGGCGCGGCCGATAGCGGGACCGTGTGCTTGGCCGCCCTTCCGCACCTCAGGCAGGCCTTCGGCGCAGAGCCGGCGATACTGCTGAGCGCCGGCTCCGCGCCGCACGGCAAAGCCGCGCATTTCGGCTTCCGGCCGACCGAGAAAGAGGCCTCGACCCTGAAGGCGGCCATGGGTACGCCCCCGGGCCCCGGGGCAGGCCGCGTCCTGACTTTCCCCACAAGTGGTTACTGTGTCCCTATGACCACCCGGACCTCGGTGATCGGCGTCGTCGCCCTGAGGGCGCCCGGCACGGAACAGACGCAGGAGACGGACCGGGCGGCCGCACCCGAGCAGCTCCGGTTGCTCGAGACGTGCGCCAACCTGATTGCGTCGACCCTCGACCGCGTGCGACTGGCCGAAGAGGCCGGGCAGGCGCGGGTCCTCAGAGAGACGGAGAAACTCCAGACGGCCTTCTTGAACTCGGTGTCCCACGACCTGCGCACGCCGCTCGTGTCCGTCACCGGGTCGCTGAGCAGTGTGCTCCAGGACACAGAAATGGAGGAAGAGAGCAGGAAGGCACTGCTGGAAACCGCCTACGAGCAGAGCTGCAGGCTCAACCGGCTGGTCAGCGACCTGCTCGACATGGCCCGCGTTGACGCTGGCGCCCTGCGGCTGCGGAGGGTGCCGGCGGACGTGAGCGACCTCATTGGAGCGGCAATCCGGCAGACGGAGGACGCGCTGGGCGGCCTGCCGCTCAACCTGGACGTTCCGGAGGGCCTGCCGGAAGCCTCCGTGGACTTCTCGCTGATGCTCAGGGTCCTGGCCAACCTCCTGGATAACGCAGTGCGCTACTCCCCGGCCGGGACTAAGGTCGACGTCAGGGCTCGCGTCAAGGAAGGCCGGCTGGAGCTCAGCGTGGCAGACCGCGGCATAGGGATCCCGGCCGGCGACTTGGAACAGGTCTTCAACAAGTTCTATCGGGTGAGACGTCCGCAGACGCACAAGGGCACCGGGCTCGGGCTGTCGGTGTGCAAGGGCATAGTCGAGGCCCACGGCGGGACGATATCCGCCGCCAACAGAGACGGCGGGGGAACGGTCGTGACCGTCACCGTTCCGCTGGAGGCGAAAGGCTGAAATGGCGGAGCTCCAACAGAAACCCGAGCGTCTGCGCATACTGGTAGTGGACGACGAGAGGTCAATCAGGAAGTTCCTGAACGTCTCTCTGACTTCACGGGGCAACGTCGTGGCCGAGGCCTCGGACGGCGCGGAGGCGACGGAGAGACTGGCGTCCTTTCGGCCGGACGTCGTGGTCCTTGACCTGGGCCTGCCCGATGTGGACGGAGTCGAGCTCATCAGGAACATCAGGAAACAGAGCCAGGTGCCGATTGTAGTGCTCTCTGTCAGAGACAGGGAGACGGACAAGATTGGAGCGCTGGACGCGGGAGCCGACGACTACGTCACGAAGCCGTTTAGCACAAACGAGCTCACCGCCAGGCTGCGAGCGGTGCTGAGGCGGCAGGCCAAGACCGAGGACGGTGAAGTATTCACGTCAGGGAAGCTGCACGTGGACGTCGGACGTCGCCTGGTCAAGGTCGGGAACCGTGAGGCAGACCTCACGCCCACTGAGTACGAGATTCTGAAGCTACTGGTGGTGAATGCCGGGAGAGTCCTTACACACCGCCAGATAATCAGAAGCGTTTGGCCCGACAGTCCGCAGGAAAGCGAGAGCGCCGGACACCTCCTGAGGGTGACAATCAGCAACCTGCGGGGCAAGATAGAGCCCAATCCGTCAAGGCCCTCAATCATAATCACGGAGCCCGCCGTCGGCTACCGCCTTAGGACCGACTAGCCCCGCTCGGGTCCCGGCCCGACGGTCGGCGGTTTTCGATTGCGCCGCGGTTCTCTCCGTACTCCGATTCTGCACCCCACCCCACCCGTTTTTTTGACACTTTTTTGACTTGTCCGGGGCCCGCGCGGGCCTACGCTTGTATCATGCGTTCCAATACGGACCTGGGCGCCATTCTGAGAACTTTGCGTAGGCGCATGCCCAGGCCGACTGCAATTCGCCTCCTGGTAGCAGGTTATGCCCTCATCACTCTGGTGGGAGCAGCCCTGTTGTCACTGCCTGTGTCCACGACGAGCGGCTCCGGCCAGGGATTCCTGGATGCCCTCTTCCTCGCGAGCTCCGGCATCTCGACGAGCGGCCTGACCACAGTGGACGTCGGCAGCTTCTACTCGCTCTTCGGGCAGATTACGCTCGCGACGATCTTTCAGGTCGGCGGCCTCGGCTACATGGCCTTCTTCATGCTGGCGGTGACCGTCCTCGGGAGGAGACTGTCCTTCCGGAAGCTGACCGTGGCAGCCGAGTCCGTATCGGGCTCGGACAGAGTCGACTTGAGACGCTTCTTCGCCGCCGTGGTCCTGTACACACTCGCGTTCGAGGGCGCGGGCGCGGCAATCCTTTTCCTGAGATGGGTTGCTTCTTACCCAGTCCCCCGCGCGGCCTACCTGGGCGTGTTCCACTCGGTGTCGGCGTTTTGCACGGCCGGTTTCTCCGTCTTCCCGGACAGTCTCATGGCCTATCGCAGCGACCTCACGACGAACATCACCATCTCTCTGCTCTCTCTGTTCGGAGGAGTGGGTTTCCTGGTCCTGTACGACACTCACAGGCTCATACTGCGCGTGTCGAAGAACAAGTATCCGAGAAGGCTGGCCGCGCACACGAAGCTGGTGCTCGTCTTCACCGCTTTCGTAGTCGCCGGCGCGTCGGTCGCCATCTTCGTGGTCGACCCGACCTGCGGCGCGACGGTGAGGGACAGAATGATGTCGTCGGTGTTCCAGGCAGTCTCGGCCTCCACGACCGACGGATTCAACACGATGGACATAGGAGGTATGGCTCCGACGAGTCTCCTCGTGCTGATAGTCCTGATGTTCATCGGCGCGTCTCCCGGCAGCACTGGCGGCGGTATCAAGATGACCACGTTCGGCGTCCTGGCTTTGTCCGTCTGGTCGTACCTGCGCGGCAGGACTGAAACGGACTTCTTCAGACGCCGGATCCCACCCGAGACCACTCAGAAGGCATCGGCGGTGTTTCTGCTGTGCCTGACGGTGGTCGCCGCCGACATGCTGGTGATGTCGGCCACCGAGAAGGCCAGCTTCCTGCGGCTCCTCTTTGAGGTCGTTTCGGCCATGGGCAACACCGGGCTCTCCACCGGAATAACCTCAAGTCTGACCGCGACCGGCAAGGTCCTCCTCATCGCCACGATGTTCCTGGGGAGGGTCGGACCGCTGGCTGTGGGGCTCTCCCTGTTGGCCAGGTCTGAAAGGACTCTGTTCAAGAACGCCGCCGAGGACGTCTACGTCGGCTAGAGGGTTCCGCCCGGCCCTCATGGCACCCGCTGCAAGACAAAGGTCGCGTGGCCCGTCCCGCGACCGCACTGCCGCTGGTGCGCTGCTGCCGAGCGTCGCTTCCCTCATTCCTGCCGCCCGCGGCCGGGACGGTCCGAGCCCGCGTTGTTGTATTCCCGCCGTCGCTGCTATATCATTCCCCGAGCCGACCACATAACAGCTGCGTGATGCGGCGACCGGCAAAGGTGGCGAGAGATGCCCATGCGAATCCCCGATTACGAGAAGCGGACCCCGGAGCAGCTCCGCGAGCACTACGAGATAGAAAAGGAGCTGGCCGCGAGGCTCCGCAGCGCGCCCAGAGACGAGAGACGCCGCCTCTATGGGCCGCTCTACGACGAGCTGTTCCGGCGCGTGCCGCATCACCCGCAGCTGACGGAAAAGCGCGACCCCGGAGTGAGGGCCGCCGACGTCGCCCGGCAGATGAGGTTCGTGCGCCGCTTCCTGACGCCGGACTCCGTGTTCCTGGAGGTGGGGGCCGGAGACTGCGGACTGTCGCTCGAGGTCGCGAAGGTCGCGAAGAAGGTCACGGCAGTGGACGTCTCCGCCGAGATTGCAGCCGGCGAGGGGCGGCCGGCCAACTTCGAGCTCGTCCTGTCTGACGGCACCAACATCCCGATGCCCGCCGGAAGCGTCACCCTGGCCTACAGCAAGAGCACGATGGAACACCTCCACCCCGAGGACGCACTCGAGCAGCTTACCAACATACACGCGGCGCTCGCGCGGGCCGGCAGGTACGTTTGCCTAACACCGAACCGCCTGTCGGGACCCTACGACATATCGCGCTACTTTGACGACGTGGCGACGGGGTTTCATCTCAAGGAGTACACACTGACCGAGCTCGCGGCGGTCTTCAGGAGCGTTGGGTTCACGCGACTGACCGCGTACGCCGGAGGCAAGGGGACCTACGTGCGGGTCCCGGTCTTCTTGGTCCTGCTGACCGAGAGGCTGCTGAGGGCGTTGCCGCCCTCGTGGTGTCGTGCCGCGGCGCGCACTTTCCTTATGAGGGCCCTGCTCGGAATAGCGGTAGTTGGTGTAAAATAGTGAAGAGTCCCTCGGCGCGCGCCCCTGCCGCGACGACCGGGGGCCGGCCGCCGCCGGCGGGGACGAGGAGACGGAGAGCGCCGGGTGATGATGAGCGGACACAGCACAATCCTTTGACAGATGAGAAAACCAAAGCACATGCGCACGTCCCTGGCGAAGGCAACAGCGTTAGCGACGTTGACCTTTGCCAGCTTGTTGGCCTGTTCGTCTTCGTGCTCCGACCGCTCCAAGTCGACGAAGCCGCCGGCCGACAACGACACTACGGGTGTTGACACGACCGTCACCGTGGGCTTCATTCTCATCAACGCCTTCCCTCACGACTCGACGGCCTACACTCAGGGCCTCGTCTTTCACGGCGACACTCTGTACGAAGGCACCGGCAACGTCGGCTACTCCTCCATCCGCAAAGTTGACCTGGAGACGGGAACCGTCCTGCAGATCCGTCCATTGCCCAGCCCGCACTTCGGCGAGGGCATCGCCATATGGGAGGACAAGCTGTACGAGCTCACCTGGAGGTCCCACGTCGGGTTCATATACGACAGGGCAAGCTTCGACTCGCTGGGGCTCTTCCACTACCCGCACGAGGGCTGGGGCATCACACACGACGGCAGTCGGTTCATAGTGAGCGACGGCACTCCAAGACTGCGCTTCTGGGACTCGGCCTCGCTCGCGCCCGTGGACTCGGTGGACGTCTACCAGGTCTTGCCGGACACCACCCTGCCGGTGCGGAACCTGAACGAGCTCGAATACATAAACGGCAAGGTATACGCCAAC
Organism: Candidatus Eiseniibacteriota bacterium; assembly: GCA_016928935.1. Taxonomy (GTDB): domain Bacteria; phylum Eisenbacteria; class RBG-16-71-46; order JAFGJU01; family JAFGJU01; genus JAFGJU01. Next base: position 9,893 of record JAFGJU010000005.1, read on the forward strand.
GTGTGGCAGTCGGACTTGATAGCGGTAATCTCGCCCGAGACCGGGATGGTGGAAGCGTGGATAAAGCTGACGGAGCTGGTCGCGAGAGAGAAGGCCAAGTACTGGTGGACCGACGTCCTCAACGGAATCGCTTACGACCAGGTGAATGACAGGCTGTTCGTGACCGGCAAGTACTGGCCGGAAGTGGTCGAGATAGAAGTGCAGTTCTAGGGGCCTTCGGCCCAGCGCCCGCCGCTAAACCCCGCCGGTTACAGTAATGATGACGGCCGACCGTCCGTACCCGGTTATGCTGTAGCCCGTGTTGACCCCCATCGGAGCAAGTGCCTGATAGCCGCACTGGCCGGCCGTGGCTGCGGCGCCCTGCACCGGCTCGGTGTTGGCCGCCGTGAACGGGTTCCGCAGCGGCTGCTGCCGCGGAAGCAGGGGCACGATGTTGGCGGCAATGGAACCCGCGTCGTCGGCGGAGTAGATTCCGTTGTTCCCGGTGGCGTGGAGCTCCACAGCAAGCTGCAGGCAGTGGCAGTTCTCTTTGACCTTCGATTCCTTCGCGCGAGTCGTCATGAGCACGTAGTTTGGAATCGCGATGGAGGCCAGGACTCCGATCACGACGAGGACGACGCAAAGCTCCACTAGAGTGAAACCCTGCCGCCCCGGCTCCGGGACCCACGTGCCGCGGCCGCGCGGCTCATGTTCGAACGTGCGGTTGAAAGGCCTCATTCGTGACCTCTACTGATCTGTGTTTCGGGCGCAGGGGCGCCGTTGGTACCCCAAACCCGAGCCACCACTGAACGCCCCGCCATCACTTAGTCAAATCGGCATGAATCTACCGACTCATTAGCGCCGAGTTTCGGGGGTCTTTGCCCGGCCGCAGACTTCGATTTCCCAGGCCAGTGTTGTCCCGCCACCCTCGCCAAAGAGACCGGTTACGAAGGACGGGGGGACCCCGAGGCAGGCCGCGGCTCCTCCCATTTTCCTTGACAAACGGCGTCACATGCCGGATTCTCTTTGTGTCATCCATCTTCCTGACCCGGGTCGGTGATGCGAGGGCCGGGTCAGGCTCGGGGCATTCGATGGCCTGGACAAACTGGAGGGATTTCACGTGAAGATAGACAAGCAGACGAAGAATGACGTCGTGATTCTTCGCTTGAGCGGTGACCTAACCGGCGGGCCCGACGCGACGCTCTTCCACGACACCATAAAGCAGATAATCGCCGACGGCCACAAGAAGGTTCTCGCCGACCTGGGCAGGGTCATGATCGTGAACAGCACCGGTCTCGGCATACTCATCGCCGGTCTGACCAGCATGAAGAACGCCGGCGGCATCCTCAAGCTGTTGAATGTCTCGAAACGCGTGGAGAGCCTCCTGATGGTGACGAAGCTCATCCTGATATTCGACGTTTTCGAGAACGAGAACGAGGCCATGGCAAGCTTCTCGTGATGCCCCTGCTGAGCTCCGGAGAAGCGCACGTTCGTTGATATCGTCCCCGTGTCGGCCCGACGGTTCCGGGCACACGGGGACAGCTGTTTCAGTCCTCAATTTGTGACCTTTCTCCTCTCACCTATTCTCCCCTATCACGCGTCTTAGCACGCGATTACGCCACCACACTGCCAAAAATCACTAAAGCTCCGCGGGTAGCTGCCGAACATTGATGATGTGACGTCAAGACTGGGGACTGGGCGTCTCACTGAAGGGTCAACTACACCGAATATCCAAGAAGCACCTTTAGTCCGCTCTGGCACATGGAGATAAACACGTCACAGAGCCGCCGGTTAGGGCCGCGTGGTGCATCACTCACGGCACCCCACAGCCCGGCGGTATGGCGTACCACAGCACACAGCACAACACTCAAGACTCGCACGGAAGGAGGTGAGAAAGAATGAAGAGAATCCACAGACCCGTTGCTCTACTCGGACTCTGCGCGCTGCTGACCGTTGCGTTCGCCGGCGCCGCTCTCGCCGCCAACCCGAGCAACATCTCGGTGACGGTGATGATCCAGAACCTGAGCGTGAGCACGACCGGTCCGATTGACTTCGGAGTCGTGACGGCCGGAAGTGCGACCGTCTCCACCGGTTCTTCGACGGTGACCAACGACGGAAACGTCGCTGAGACCTATTCGATGAACCTCACGGACCCCGCGGGCTGGACGGCCGTACAGGCGCTCCCCGGTAACGAGGAGTATTGTCTGAGCGCGATGCTCAACACAGTCCAGCCGGCCAGCGGCGGATTCACGTACGCAGACCACGCTCTCGGCACCGCGTCCGACCAGTGCACTGCTACGAAGTTCGCCGGAGACGAGAACGGAGTGTCGGTCCCTGTCAGCGCCACGAGGAACCTCTGGTTCAAGTTCGAGGCGCCCAGCGCGACCGCTGTCACCACGCAGCAGACAATAGTCGTGACAGTCACGGCGTCGGCTGCCTAATCGTTGACCTCAAACCTGCCGGGGGCCGCGATGGGAAACCAGCGCGGCCCTCGTGCAGCATCAACAAGGACGGTGACGATGACACGGCGTTGCGCGTTTCTGACTGCGACTGTGACGATTCTGCTTTTCTCCCCTGGTCTTTTCGCCGGCGGACTTAGCACAAACCTGGGAGAGGTGTTGATTCAGAATCTCGGAACCGGCGAGTCCTACTGTCTGAAGAATCTGGCGAACGTCACCCTTTCGGTCGTCAATAGGGGAGAAGACACGGTGTCCGTCAGGGCCACGCCGGAAGTGCCCGACACCGTCGAGCTCAGGCACTCCGCCGAGCCCATTCCCAGCGCCGCATGGATACGGATTGAGACAGACTCTATGGTCCTCGCTCCGGGGCAGATGGGAGTGTCCGACGTCTGCATAGACGTGCCGCCCGACAGCACGCTGAGAGGCAGGAAGTTCCAAGTGATGCTCTGGTCCAGGACGTTACCCCGGCCGGGCGATTTCATCGCTTGCGGCCTCAAGAGCAGGGTGCTGTTCACCATCGCCGCGGAGGCGGATTCGTCCGCGGCCGGGCAGTCTCCCGACGACAGAGAATCCGGCGCCGGCTCGAGCACCCGGACAACGCAACAGAGCGCGAAGCACACGGAGCGGAAGAGATGATAAGGCGTTCGAGCAGAGCGGCGTCGAGGCCGCTCATCATCACAAGGAAATCGTTCTTCATCCTGGCGGTCGTCGTGGGGCTGCTTTGTCTTTTGGGGGACGACCCATTGCGCGTGGCCGACAAGAGGCGGCCGGAGCTCGTGCCCGACACCGAGGCCGAGGCGCGGCAGGTGAGAGCCCTCGAGCGCAGGTCCTCACAAATACACTTGACCGTCACGGTGGCCCCGACCGGCCTTACCGTGAGGCTTTTCGACGAAGCGGGCTCGCTCGTTCAGCAGACTCCGCCACTCTTCCCTCCGGCGGCGGCAGACCTTCGAGCCCCCAACGGTTCGCTGATAAGATTGGATATACCCGCCGGCGTGTTCCCCAACGCGACGGTCGTTGACATATACATGGAGGGCCGACCCTATGTCCGGCCGACTATTCGCGAGGCCGACAGGAGGGCGGCAGAGAAGAGCTCGATTCCGTTCGGGGACCTGGGGCCGCTCGAGCTCGTTTCGAGCAGGGCGCAGCAGGGCGCGCTGACCGTCAC
>JAFGJU010000189.1 GCA_016928935.1 Candidatus Eiseniibacteriota bacterium
GCCTCGGGTTACGCCGAGGTGGTGAAGAGGAACGGCGCGCGCTGGGTGAACTTCTCCGGGGCGCGGACCGAGGCCGTGGGGATTAGCGGGCTCGAAGGGTTCGAGCTTCCGTCCGACCTCCTGCACAGCGACGTCCTCGTGACGCTGCCCAAGCTCAAGACTCACGGGCTCACCTACTTCACCGGCGCGCTCAAAAACCAGTGGGGCTGCATTCCCAGGCACGACAGGATACTGCTCCATAAGAAGCTGGACGAGCTCATCGTGGAGTTGAACGCGCTGTTGAAGCCTGCCCTGTGCCTGATGGACGGCGTGCTCTGCATGCAGGGGAGGGGGCCTGTCAACGGAACAGGAGTCAGACTCGACCTCCTGCTGGGCAGCTCGGACCCGGTGGCGCTGGACGTCACGGCCATGAGGACGGCCGGCCTGGACCCGGAGAAGTGCAGGCACGCTGCGCTCGCGGCCCGGAGGGGACTGGGCAGCTTCCGCCAGGAGGACGTCGAGCTCGTGGGCGAGGCGGTCCGGACAGCGAGGATCGAGCCCGCGAAGTTCGAGTGGACCGTGAGGCTCATGAACTACCTGACGAGATACCCGCTCTTCACCAATCGCATCCTCCTCAACAAGAGGCTTTTCTCGATGGGGAGGGCGACCGTGTCGGTCCTTAGAAAATTCGGAGCCGCATGAGAATTCTGTTTCTGACGTCCCGTCTGCCGTTTCCGCCCGACAGGGGAGACAGGCTGAGGGCGTTCAACATCATCAAGCACCTTTCCGCGAACGGGCACGAGATACACCTCGCCTCTTTCGTCTCCGGCCCGAAGGAAAGGGAAATCGCGGGCTCGCTGCGGACCTACTGCAAGTCACTGACCCTCGTCGCCCGGTCCGCGCTTTCGTCCTGGCTCTCCTGCGCCAGACGTGTCCCCGGGGGCACGCCTCTACAGGCGGCCTACTACGAGAGCCCCGGGATGGCCCGGGCCGTCCGCGACAAGCTCGCAGCGGGCGATTTCGACCTAGTGTACGTCCATCTTTTCAGGATGGCCCAGTACGTGCCGGCGCGCACTCGCTGCTACAAGCTGATAGACTTCACGGACGTCATCTCACGCGAGGTCGAGCGTTCGTTGCCTTACAGGCGCGGCCTCAACCGCCTGGTCTATTCGGCAGAGCTTCCGCGCATCAGAGCTTACGAGACGTCGCTGGCGGGAGCCTTCGACGAGTGCTGGGTGGTGTCCCAGGCCGAGGCCGACGCGCTCAGGGAGATGTCGGGGTCGGCCGACGTGCGGGTGATTCCCAACGGCGTGGACCTGGAGCGCTTCAAGCCGCTGGACGTCAGGCCCTCCAACATCGTGACCTTCGTCGGGCATCTGGGAGTGCCCCACAACGTGGACGCCGTCCTCCACTTCTACGACGACATCTTCCGGGCGGTCCGGAGGGAGCGGCCCGACTGCAGATTCTGCGTCATAGGCCCCGCGCTGCACCCGTCGCTCAAGCGGCTGAAGAGAGACAGACAGGTCATCGTGATGGGCTTCGTGGAGGACTTGAACGCGTCACTGAACCGTTCCTCGGTGTTCGTTGCGCCCCTCAGGTACTGCGCCGGGCTCCAGAACAAAGTGCTGGAGGCGATGGCGGCCGGCGTTCCGGTCGTGGCCACCCCGTGCGTGAACGAGGGGCTGGGCGCCAAGGACGACGAGGAGATCGCCCTGGCCTCCGAGCCGTGGGAGTTCGCGGCCCGCGTCGTCACGCTGATGGAGGATGCGCCCCTTCAGCGTTACATCTCGGCCAACGGCAGGAAATTCGTTGAGAAGAACTTCGCGTGGCGGCTGGCGACCGACAGAATAGCAGAGATAGCGGCTGAGCGGAGACGCGCCGGCTGAGCGGAGCGGCTCCGCCCGACATGCCAGGGCGCGGGCCCGCGAGACATTCGGGAACAGGCCATGTGCGGAATATGCGGCATAGTGGGAAGACACGCCGACCTCCCGGCGGCTCGGGGGATGCTGCGCAGCATGGTGGACTCGCTCAGGCACCGCGGGCCGGACGGCGAGGGCTTCCATTTTGACGACTCGGTGGCGCTGGGGCACGCGCGTCTCAGCATCATAGACGTCGAGCACGGCGGCCAGCCCATGTCCAACGAGGACGGAAGCCTGACAATAATCCTGAACGGCGAGGTGTTCAACTACGTCGAGCTCAGGCAGGCGCTGGAAGAGAAAGGCCACGAGTTCCGAACCAGGTCCGACACGGAGGTTGTCCTCCACAGCTATCAGGAATACGGAGAGGACTGCCTGGCGAGCTTCAACGGCATGTTCGCCTTCGCCGTGTGGGACAGGCGGCTGAAGAAGCTGTTCCTGGCCAGGGACCGCCTGGGCGTGAAGCCGCTCTACTACTTCGAGAAGGACGGGGGCCTCGTGTTCGCGTCCGAGACGAAGGCTCTGCTCAAGACGGCGTTGCTGACGCCCTCGCCCGAGGCAGCTTCGGTAGCGGAGTACATGGTCAGGTCGTACGTCACCGGAGAGGGCACCTTCCTCTCTGGAGTGAAAAAGCTCCTGCCAGGGCACGTCCTGACCTTCTGCGACGGCCGCTTGAGGACGCGCAAGTGGTGGGACATAGAGCCGGCCCGGAACGGCGACGCCGGCGAGAAGCACTACGTGGAGAAGCTGGCCTGGTTGGTCTCGGACTCGGTGAGGCTGCGCCTCAGGAGCGACGTGCCTGTGGGCGCCTACCTGAGCGGAGGCATGGACTCGAGCACCATCGTCTCGACCGCGTGCAGGGAGCTGGGCCGCGGGCTCAAGACCTTCTCGGGGGCCTTCGCCGAGGGGCCTCAGTACGACGAGAGAAGATACATCAAGCTTGTGACCGAGGCGTGCGGCACGGACCACCACGAGGTTGTGCCGACCGGAGAGGAGTTTTTCGAGAAGCTCCCGCTCCTGGTGTGGTACCTGGACGAGCCGGTGGTGGGCTCGGGAGTCTTCCCGCAGTACGCCGTCTCGCTCCTGGCCGCGGCGCACGTCAAGGTGGCGCTGGGCGGACAGGGTGGCGACGAGCTTTTCGCGGGATACCCCAGGTACTACAGGCCGTACTTCCGGGCCCGGCTCGCGGACTGCGCCCAGTTCAGGTTCGGCAGGGGCGCCCCGGGGAGCCTGCCCGCCGACTTTCTTCTGTTCGTGTTGAACCGCGGCAGGACCGACGTGCCGCTCTATCTGAAGAGGCTCTCGGCGCCCGGGCCCGCCCAAGTGCTCTCTCCGGAGCTCAGCCGTCTTGCGCGGCAGGTCCCGCCGCCGGCGGTCCCGCCCGGGCTGAATGCGTTCGAGAGAGTGCTTTACTCCGACCTGAAGGAGTACCTTCAGGGGCTGCTGCACGTGGAGGACAGGGCGAGCATGGCCGCGTCTCTGGAGTCCCGCGTGCCGCTGCTCGACTACCGCGTGGTCGAGCTGGCCGCGTCCGTTCCGTACAAGTACAAGATGCGGAGGGGGCTGACCAAGTACCTGCTCAGACAGGTGGCGAAGGACAGGATACCGGCGGAAATCCTGGCGCGAAAGGACAAGATGGGGTTCCCCACTCCGGTGGACGTGTGGTTTGCGGCCAGGGCGGAGGCCATCGCCGGGTTTTTCCGGTCGCGCGAAGTGAGAGAGAGGGGTGTCCTCGACAGCGAGGCCGCTGTTAGAATCGTCAGGGAACACGCGAAGGGCGCCGGGGACTTGAGCGCCCTCATCTGGAGAATGCTCAACGTGGAGCTCTGGCACTCGATCTTCGTGGAGGGGAAACGGCCGGAGGAAGTCCCACGTCTTGGGGGTCGGGCCACGGGGTAGGGTGATGTGGAGCGGGGTGGCGTCGGGCAGGGTGGCGGGGGCGGGGCGCCGCTGAGCAGGCGTCGCGGGGCACGACGCCACTGGACCAGTGCCGCGGGGCAGTCTGCGGCGGGGCGGGTGTAGTGTGACGGAGTGTCGCCAGCCGGGCCCCGCGTGCGCGCGTGAGCGCGGCCGGCGAGGAGATTCTCTAGCTCTGGCGCCGAATTCCGGACGGAGGTAAGAATGGTCAGGATAGCAGTCGTGGGCGCGGGCTACTGGGGCCCCAACCTCATCAGGAACTTCCACAGCATGAAGTCGAGCTCCTTGCGCTTCGTTTGCGATCAGGACAGGGCCGCGTTGGAGAAGCTCAAGCCGGGGTTCCCGGAGGCGCAGTTCGTCACCGATTTCGGCGTGGTTTTGAGCTCGCCCGAAGTGGACGCCGTCGTGGTGGCCACGCAGCCCGCTTCGCACCTGGCCCTGGCGAAGGAGGCCCTGGAAAGAGGGAAGCACGTGTTCGTCGAGAAGCCGCTCACCCTCTCGGCCGAGGACGCGCAGGTGCTGGTGGACACGAGCGCCAGGACAAAGAAGGTGCTCATGGTGGGGCATCTCTTGCGCTACCACCCGGCGGTGAAGCTGCTCAAGGAGTACATAGACGCCGGAGAGCTGGGAGAGGTACTCTACGCGTACTCCACCCGCGTCAACCTGGGAAAGGTCAGGCAGGACGAGAACGCCCTCTGGAACTTCGCTCCCCACGACCTGGCGGTCATCCTTCACTTGATCGGCGCGAAGCCGGTCTCGGTTTCCGCCGTGGGGCAGTGCTACGTCAAGCCGGGTGTCGAGGACGTCGTGTTTTTGACCATCCTGTTCGAGGGGAACCGCATGGCCCACGTTCACGTGAGCTGGCTCGACCCTCACAAGATCAGAAAGCTGACCGTAGTGGGCAGGAAGAAGATGGCCGTTTTCGACGACATGGAGGCTTCCGAGAAGATACGCGTGTACGACAAGGGAGTGGACTACTCGCCCGACTACAAGTCCTACGCTGAGGCGGTGAGCCTGAGGGTGGGTGACATACTCATCCCTCGCGTCGACATGAAGGAACCCCTCAGGGTCGAGTGCGAGCACTTCGTAGAGTGCGTCGAGAAGGGTACAACTCCGCTCACCGACGGGCGGGACGGCCTGGCCGTCGTCAGGGTGCTGGAAGCCGCCCAGACGTCCCTTTCCCAGTCGGGCACTCTCGTGGCCGTACCCTGAGGCGGGATCATGAAGAGACCCAAGATAGTGAACGTGGTGGGCGCCCGGCCGCAGTTCATCAAGGCCTCGCCCGTGACCAGGGCCGTCAGGGCGAAGTTCGACGGGGTCCTGGTGCACACGGGTCAGCACTACGACGCCGACATGTCGGACGTGTTCTTTGAAGAGATGGAGATACCGCGGCCCGACTTCTCCTTGGGCGTCGGCTCCAAGAGCCACGCGGCCCAGACCGGCGAGATAATGGAGAGGCTGGAGGAGGTCCTTCTCCGCGAGAAGCCGGCTCTGGTCATAGTCTACGGCGACACCAACTCGACCCTGGCCGGAGCGCTGACGGCCGCCAAGCTGAACGTGCCGCTGGCCCACGTGGAGGCCGGGCTCAGAAGCTTCGACATGAGCATGCCCGAAGAGGTGAACAGGGTCGTCACCGACCGAGTGTCCACCCTTCTGTTCGCGCCCACGCGCACGGCGGTGAAAAACCTGGGGACGGAGGGCATGAGGCAGGGAGTGCACCTGGTGGGTGACGTCATGGTGGACGCCCTGATGGACCACGCGGACAAGGCCGAACGTGCTTCCACTTTGATGGACCAGCTGGGTCTCGTGCCCCGCCAGTTCGTGGTGGCGACCGTGCACAGGGCGGCCAACACCGACGACCCGGAGAATCTCTCCAGAATAGTCGACATAATCTGCTCCTCTCCAGTCCAGGTGGTGTTTTCAATCCATCCCCGCACCAGGGAGGCGCTCAAGCTGAACGGCCTGGAAGTGTCCCTTTCCTTGGCGAGGCAGGTCCTGCTGGCGCCGCCCCTGGGTTACCTGGACATGCTTCAGCTCGAGAAGAATGCGCGCGCCGTCCTTACTGACTCGGGAGGAATGCAGAAAGAGGCCTACATACTCGGCACGCCCTGCATCACCCTGCGGAACGAGACCGAATGGGTGGAGACGGTGGAGGACGGTTGGAACCTTCTCGTGGGTACTGACGTATCAAGGGCGCTTGACGCCCTCGGGCATTTCTGGCCTACCTCGGCCAGGACGAACAGGTTCGGGACGGGGGACGCCTCCGGCAGGATTGTGACCGTGCTGGAGGGTTTTCTCCGTGCGGGTTAGGGTTAGGGAGGTCAGTGCGGACGCGGGAAGCCGGCTTACCCGCCGCCGGAGACGCCTGATGGAATGGGCTTCGGGGGGTGTGGGCCGGCGGTCCGGGCTCAGAGCCCTGGGGTCTTGGGGCAGCGCCGCCCTGGTCTTGGCACTGTAAGCGCTTCTGGCCGGGGAGGGGGGATGGGTGGGCCGTTTGGTGCCCCGGCACCGGGCTGCGACCGTCTAACAGTGCGAGTTGCAACGGACTAGGACAGTATAAAATACCTTGACAAGATACTGGCCTTAACGTAGTTTGGTGCAATCGCCAGGGGCGACTGAGTTCGGCAGTCCTCGGACGGCGGCTTTTACCCCCGTTGCTGGCTGTCCTGCATGAAGACTGCTGTGCAAGTACATGGAGGTAGGCCTCACATGAGAGTCCTCGTGACTGGCGGCGCCGGGTTCATAGGGTCGCACCTCGTTGAAGCTCTGCTGGGTAGGGGTGATGAGGTCTGGGTGATAGACGACCTCTCCACGGGACGCGAAGAAAACATAGCCCACGTCATGGATGACCCCATGTTCCACTGGCACTACGGGACTGTTCTGGACAGGGAGCTGGTCGCCGGGGTCATGGCGCAGTGCGACATGGTCTTTCATCTTGCGGCCGCCGTGGGCGTGGCCTACGTCGTCGAGAACCCGGTCAAGTCGTTAATCAACAACATCAGAGGCGCAGAGGTGGTCCTCGAGGAGGCGTGCGCCGAGATGAAGAAGGTCGTTCTGTTCTCCAGCTCGGAGGTGTACGGCAAGGGCAACGGCCTGCCGCTCAGGGAGGACGACGACCGCGTCCTTGGGCCCACCGCCGTGTCCAGGTGGAGTTACGCCACCGGCAAGGCAGTGGACGAGTTCTTGGCCTTCGCTTACTGGCGCGAGAAGGGACTGCCCGCTGTCATAGTCAGATGCTTCAACAGCTGCGGCCCGCGCCAGACCGGTGACTACGGCATGGTCGTGCCGCGGCTCGTGACTCAGGCGCTCAGGGGTGAGCCCATGACTGTCTACGGCACCGGCAAGCAGTCGAGGTGCTTCTCGTACGTCGGAGACGTGGTCAGCGCGGCTCTGTCGCTGTCGCGACACCCCAAGGCGGTGGGAGAGGTGTTCAACATCGGCACAGACGAGGAGATCACAATAGAAGGACTGGCGAAGAAGATAAGGGAGCTCACGAGCAGCTCCTCGCCCATAGTGTTCGTCCCGTATGAGAAGGCGTACCAAGGCGGTTTCGAGGACATGAAGCGCCGCGTTCCGGACCTCACGAAGATCAGGTCTCTGATAGACTACGAGCCCTCTCTGTCTCTGGAGGAGCTGCTGGTGCTCACCATAAACGACGTCTGCCGGAGACTCGACGTTCCCACGCCCCAAGGCCTGCCGTACGCGAGCTCGTCAGGGTTCTTCGCGTCGGCGTCTGTCAAAAAGGCTTGACACTGCCCTGACCCCTCCATACTCTGCCGTCCGTAAGCTCCCTGGTTTCTTCGTGGTTTGGGTCAAACGGTGATGACCTTCCTTGTTGTCTTTCCCGTTGCTCTCGCACTCTCCCTCATGCTTACCCCGACAGTGAGGCGGCTCGCGCTGCGGCTCTCGTTCGTGGACGTGCCAGACGGAAAGAGGTTCCACAGCGCGGCTGTCCCGCTCCTCGGCGGCGTGGCAGTGGTGGCCTCTGTGCTGCTGGCGTGGATTGCGGCGCATCTGGTCTACGGCATCGAGACGACGCCTCCCGAGCTAGTGGTCGTTCTGGGGTTCCTCCTGTCTTTTGGGCTGGGCCTACACGACGACAGGAAGGGGATGCCCGCGAAGGTCAAGCTGAGCGTGCAGACGGCGTGCGCTCTTCTTCTCGTGTCGGGGTGCTACGCGGCAGGGTGGATGCGCGGCGGTCTTCTCTTCCCGCTGGCCGTAGTCTGGGTGGTGGCGATCATGAACGCCACCAATTTCCTGGACAACATGGACGGAGTCGCCGGCGGTGTTGCAGCGGCGGCCTGTCTGGCGTTGGGGCTCCAGCTGTCGGCCGAGCAGCACTGGGTGGGAGGCGTCCTGGCGGCCTCTCTTCTGGGTGCGTCGCTCGGGTTTCTCAGGTACAACTTTCCGCCGGCCGGCATATTCCTCGGTGACGCAGGCAGCTTGCCGGTTGGCTACCTGCTCGCGGCGTTGTCGATAATGGCCGCGGGCGGCCCGGATTTTGAGTCCGTCGCGCCGCCGGTATTGACCCTGGCATATCCCGTGTTCGACATCAGCTTCGTCACGCTCGTTCGAACGAGAGAACATCGAAGGATCTATCAGGGAGGAAAAGACCACACCTCCCACCGTCTGGCCACCGTCCTCGGTTCCGCGCGAGGGACGGCTCTCGTCATTTACCTCGTCTGTCTGGCCTTCGGCGCGTCGGGTCTCGTCGTCTACCGCGTCGGTCGGCCCCTCGTCTCCTTGGCGGCCGTGGTCGTCCTGGCCGCGCTCCTCGTTGCGCTCGGCGTGATGCTGTACAGAGCGACGACGCGCCCCACGGAGAGGGCCGCGCGAGCCCCCGGGGATTGACTGTCCCCTCTGCGTTGTGCTAGTTTGACTTGAACCGGGGCCCGGCCTCCGAGCCGGAGGCTCCGGGTTCTTCCGCAGCCCGGGTTTCCTGCGGACTTTGTTTTCGGCCGCCGGCCGTCAACGGAGCGATAAATATGCGTGCTTCACGTGCGATAAAGATAGGAATCGGCTCGAGCAGGCTGGACACCCTGAACGGCGAGAGCATAAGGGAGGCGCTGGCCCGCTCGAAGCCGGAGCTCAAGACGCATCTGGTCGCTGTTCCCGCGAAGAAGGAGCACAAGGTAGGTTACAGGGCGAAGGAGGACACCTCGGACCTGAACGAGCTTGAGAAGGCGCTCGTGGGACGCAGGGTCGACGTCGCCCTGTCCAGCATGACGGACGTCACGCCCAGGCTTCCGAGGGAAATACAAGTGGGCGCTGTCACCACGCGGAGCACGCCCTTCGACGCGCTGATATGCCTGAAGGACCGCATACTGGACGACCTGGACTCGGGGGCGCGCGTGGCCACTTCCAGTTTGAGGGTGAAGGCGCAGCTGCTGCACTATCGCTCGGACCTCGACGTGGTGTGGACCGACGTGTCGGTCGAGACTCAGATGAAAAGGGTGGCTTCCGGCGTGTTTGACGGCGTGGTCATCTCTGCCGCGGACGCCGAGAGCCTGGGATGGCAGGACAGGGTGACGGAAGTGTTCACTACCGCAGTCTGCCTGCCGGCTGTGGGGCAGGGCTCTCTGTGCCTCGAGGTGAGAAGAGTTGAGAAGGAGACCTTGAAGCTGGTGAAGCCGCTGGACGACGCCGTGTCCAGGGCCGAGATCAACGCAGAGCTGTCGTTCCTGAATGCGTTGGGTGGGTCGGGGCTGCTGCCCTGCGGAGCATTGGGGAGGACCAACGGGAACGAGCTCGTAGTGGAGGCGTTCGTAGCGAGCCCCGACGGCAAATGTCTCTTCAAGGACGTGGAGACCGGGAAGCTGGGAGAGGAAGTGGCCCTGGGCGCCAGGCTTGCCAGGAGGATTCTGGAGGAAGGCGGCCAGGCCATAGTGGACGCTCTGGAATCCGTCTGATTCTACGGAGGATTACCCGCAAGTGCTTGACAGAAGATTCATCCGTAGCCGCTCCGACGACGTGCGCCGGGCGATAGCCGACAAGGGTGAGAAGTTCGACCTCGACGGTTTCCTGGAGCTGGACGAAAGGTGGAGGGAGCTCGTGACGGAGACAGACGGGCTCAAGCACCGCAAGAACCTCCTTTCGGAGGAAATCGGCCGGTTGAAGAGGGAAGGCCGGGACGCCGGCCCGCAGATGGAAGAGGTCAGGGCTCTGTCGGCGCGGATGGAGATGCTGGACGGAGAGGCGGCCAAACTGGAGGAAGAGCTGGAGCGCGCGCAGTCGAGGATACCGAACGTCCCCCACTCTTCGGTCCCCGTCGGCCACGATTCGTCGGCGAACGTGGAGGTGCGGCGGAGCGGCGAGCCGCCGAAGCTGGGCTTCAAGCCGCTGCCTCACTGGCAGGTGGGCGAAGCGCTGGGCATCCTCGACCTGCAGCGGGCCTCCAAGATAGCCGGCTCGGGCTTCATCCTGCTCAAAGGCCTGGGCGCAAAGCTCGAGAGGGCGCTCATAAAGCTGATGCTGGACACACACACGAACTCTCACGGCTACACCGAGGTCTGGCCGCCGGTGCTGGTGAAGAGGGAGTGTCTCTTCGGGACCGGTCAGCTCCCCAAGCTGGAAGACGACATGTACCTCTGCGAAAAGGACGGCATTTTCTTGAACCCCACCGCCGAGGTGCCCATCACCAACATGTACAGGGGTGAGACCTTGGAGGAGGCGGCGCTTCCCGTCAAGCTGGTGGGCTACTGCCCCAGCTTCAGGCGTGAGGCCGGCTCCTACGGCAAGGACACGCGCGGCATAGTGAGAGTACACCAGTTCGACAAGGTGGAGCTGGTGAAGCTCACGACGCCGGAAACGTCCTACGACGAGCTGGAGAGCCTTCGCGACTGCGCGGAGAGAATCCTCCAGCTGCTGGGCCTGACTTACAGGGTGATGCTGTTGTGCTCGGGGGACTTGAGCTTCGCGGCGGCCAAGTGCTACGACCTGGAAGTGTGGGCGCCGGCGGAGGAGAGGTGGCTTGAGGTCTCCTCCTGCAGCAACTTCGAGAGCTTCCAGGCCCGCAGGATAGGCACCAGGTACAGGGCGGCGGAGACCAGGAAGCCCGACTACGTGCACACTCTGAACGGCTCCGGCCTGGCTCTTCCGAGGACCCTCATCGGCATACTGGAGAACTTCCAGACGCCGCGGGGCACAGTGCGGATCCCCGAGGTGCTGGTCCCCTACATGGACGGCCTCGAAGAGATTACCTGAGACGCCGTCCCTCTCTCAGCCGGCTAAGGGTGGTGATCCCGTTGGCCAAGACCGCAGAACAGAAGTTGAGCGGCTCGCGGCTTCTCAGGGGGTACATCTTCCTGGGGAGCAGCCTCCTCGTCGCGCTGGTCTTCGTCTTCACCAACAGGATGGTCCACAAGCTGGACGAGCAGGCCAACACCCTGACCGGAATCCTGGGCCACTTCTTCGCGGTGGCCTCCATCCCTGCTTCCGAGAATGAGGACATAGCCCCCATATACAGGGAAGTCCTGGCGAAGGTGAATTTCCCCGTGGTCGTGACGGACCTGGACGGAAGGCCCTACGCCTGGGCCGGGATAGGCATAGACGTGGACGCGGTCTCGGCGGAGGAGTCGGCGGTGATGGACCCCAAGAATCCGTCGCCCGGGCCGCTCGCGGACATCGTGGAAATAGTGCGGAGGTTGGACGAGCAGAATCCGCCGCTGCCCCTCGTCCCGCCGGGCGAGACGCGTCTGGTGGGATACGTCCATTTCGGAGAGAGCGGAATAGTCAACGAGATGCGGTGGATGCCCATCATCGAGCTGGCGGCGGTTTTCCTTTTCATGGGCCTGGGTTACGCGGGCTTCAGGAGCATAAAGGTGGGAGAGCAAAGATACATCTGGGTCGGCATGGCCAAGGAAACCGCCCACCAGCTGGGGACGCCCATCTCCTCCATGCTCGGCTGGCTGGAAGTGGTGAAGGGCAAGCAGAGGGAGGCGCCGGGGAACGAAACGGTGGTCCAGATCGAGAGGCCTCTGTTCGACCAGTTCGTGGACGACATGGAGGACGACGTGGAGCGCCTTCAGAAGGTGGCGTGCCGGTTCAGCAGCATCGGCTCGATGCCCAAGCTGCAGCCACAGGACGTGGTGCCTCTGGTCAGGGGGGTGGTGGAGTACTTCAGGAAGAGGCTGCCGAAGCTCGGCCAACAGCTCCGGATGGCCGAGAAGTACGAGTCCGTGCCGTTTCTGAACATAAACGCCGAACTGATGGAATGGGCGGTGGAGAACGTCCTACGGAACGCGGTGGACGCGGTGGAGGGCAAGAGTGGGGAGATAGGCGTGGAGGTGAGGCGCAACCCCGACGAGGAGACCGTGGAGCTGATATTTGCGGACGACGGCAGGGGCATGACGCCGTCCGAGCAGAAGCAGGCCTTCGTGGCGGGATTCACCACCAAGAAGCGGGGATGGGGGCTCGGCCTTACGCTGACGCAGAGGATCGTCGAAGAGACTCACGGCGGGAAGATCAGGATAAAGTCTTCCGAGCCGGGCAAAGGCACTGTCGTCGTGATCTCTTTTCCCGTGTAGCGTGGGTGTAGCGTGGGAGGGTACGCGCGTTGGCGACCGAAAGACGAAAACTGCTCTGGGTGGACGACGAAATAGACTTGTTGAAACCCCACATCCTCTTTCTGGAGGGCAAGGGATACTCCGTCACGCCCGTGTCGAACGGCGAGGACGCCGTTTCGCTGGTGAGCAGGGACAAGTTCGACGTCATTCTGCTCGACGAGATGATGCCGGGACTGGGAGGGCTGGAGACCCTGAAGCGCATACAGGACATAGACCCCGGCGTGCCGGTCATCATGATCACGAAGAGCGAAGAGGAAGACCTGATGGACGAGGCCATCGGCAAGAAGATAGCTCACTACCTCATAAAGCCGGTCAACCCGACGCAGATTTTCATGGCCTGCAAGCAGGTGCTGGAGTCGAGAAGACTCGTGGAGGACCAGCTTACAAGGGAGTACGTGGTCGAGTTCAGGGAGGCCCAGAACTTGCGCGCGGCGGGTCCGGACTGGGAAGGGTGGGTGAAGCTGCACACGGCGCTGTCCAACTGGGACGTGAGGCTGGACGAGAGCAACGACTCTGCGCTCAAGGACTCGCACGCGGACCAGAGGAAAGAGGCGAACGTCGAATTCGGCCGGTTCGTGGAGGTCAACTACGCCAAGTGGCTTGCGGCAGGGAGCGGGCCGGTCCTGTCTCCGCAGGTGATGAAGAAGTTCGTGTTTCCCCACCTGGCCGAAGGCCGAAAGGTCTACTTCATTGTCATAGATTGCATGAGACTGGACCAGTGGCTTAAGGTCGAGCCGCTCCTCGAGCCCTACTTCGCTGTGACCAGGGACTACTACTATTCGCTGCTGCCCACGGCCACGCCCTATTCGAGGAACGCCATCTTCAGCGGGCTCTTCCCCATAGAAATCGCCGAGATGCTCCCTCAATACTGGCGGGAGAGCGTCACTGAGGAGATGAGCAAGAACCGCTTCGAAAGGAACCTGATGGAGGCCCAGCTCGAGCGCGAGGGAATACGACTGAGCCCGGCCGCGAGGTACGTGAAGGTCTACAACCCCGAGGAGTCCAACGCGCTCAGGCGGCAGGTCTCCTCGTACCTTTCGGCCCCGTTCGCCGCGTTTGTGTTCAACTTCCTGGACATCCTCGCCCACGGCCGCTCGGAGTCCGAGATACTCCAGGAGCTGGCCCCGGACGAGTCGGCCTTCCGCTCCGTGATGCGGTCGTGGTTCAGTCACTCGGTGCTGTTCGAGATTCTCCGCGCGATGTCCCAGCAGGAAGCCGTGGTGGTGCTGACCACCGACCACGGGTCCATCCTGGGCAGGCGCGCGGCCCTGGTCTACGGAGACAGGGAGGCATCCACCAACTTGAGATACAAGTTCGGAAACAACCTCGTCTGTGACGAACGGCAGGCGGTGCGCGTCAGGGAGCCGCGAACCTTCAACCTGCCGAAGGACGGCATCAACAAGAACTACATCTTCGCCAAAGAGGATTTCTATTTCGTGTATCCGACCAAGTTTCACGAGTACGAGAGGCAGTACAGGGGGAGTTTCCAGCACGGCGGCATCTCGCTCGACGAGATGATCCTGCCGTGCGTGACGCTGAGGCCGAGGTGACGGAGTCGGTTGAGGGCCGAGGCGACGCCGCCCGCCGGGACGCGCCGGACGAGCCCGCCGACACTCTGTAGTTGACCCGGGAGAGGTGATGCCGCTGGCCGAGGACGGATGCGAGTCGGTGTTTCATTCCGGTAGCGAGGAAGAGACGGCCTCGCTTGGGCGAAGGATTGGCCGTATCCTGGCCGCGGGTGACGTGGTGGCCCTGACGGGAGAGCTGGGAGCGGGAAAGAGCGTCGTGGCGAGGGGCATCTGCGAGGGCCTGGGGGTGAGGCAGAAGACTCGGAGCCCCTCCTTCGCGTTCGTGAACCGCTATCGTGGCCCGGTGGACGTTTTTCACGTGGACCTGTACAGAATAGAGGGGCCCGGAGACCTGGCGAGCCTCGGCCTGGACGACGTACTGTTCGGCCCTCACGTCACATTGATAGAATGGGCCGAGAAATTGGGGCCGGCTGTCTCGTCGCGGGCGCTGGAGGTTGTGATCGAGACGGTCGGCGAGGACGAACGGAAAATAACGGTCAGGTGCGAGAGCGAAGCCGGCAGGAAGCTCGTCCGGGAGCTGGCGGGGGAGGGGGAGAGACGTGATAATCGCTGTTGAGACGTCCACGACCTTTGCCAGCGCCGCGGCAGTGAGGGACGGGACCCTGCTCGCGGAGACGTGCCTGTTCGCGCCGCAGGGTCACTGCGAGAACCTGCTGCCGATGCTGGAAACGCTTCTCACCGGCGCCGGGCTCGACCTGGCCCAGGCCACGGCCTTCGCCGTATCGCTGGGTCCGGGCTCTTTCACGGCCCTGCGCATCGGACTGAGCACGGTCAAGGCGCTGGCGATGGCTTCGCGCAGACCGCTTGTGGGGGTGGGCACGCTTGACGCGCTGGCCTTCAACGCCGCCGGCCTGTGCAGTCATGTCTGCCCCATAATAGACGCGAAGAGGGGCGAGGTCTTCTACTCGCTCTTCCGGGACGAAAGCGGGCGCCAGGAGCGACTGCTGGAGTACGGAGCGCAGCGGCCGGACGAGGCAATCGCGCTGCTGTCGTCTTTCATGGCCAGCTCGCCCGAGGGAAAGGTCATCTTTCTGGGAGACGGAGTGGAGGCGTGCCGGGGGCCCATCGAGGCCCAGTTCGGCGGCCGCGCCATCTTCGCGCCGCCGCACCTCGGGACGCCCCGCGCGTCTGCGGTCGGGGTGCTGGCGCTTGCGCTCCTCGAGCGGGGTAGGGTAGAAGACGTCGCAGGAGTGGAACCCATATATGTCAGGCGTTCGGACGCGGAGATCAGAAGACAAAGACCCTGAGCGCTCGACACTGGAAATAAGGCCGATGAGACTGGCGGACGTGGACGAGGTTGCGCTGCTCGAGCGCTGCATCTTTCCTATGCCGTGGCCGGGTCAGGCCTTCGTGCACGAGCTCAAGGAGGGGCCGACTTCGTTTTGCCTCGTAGCCAGGCAGGGAAGCGTCCTGGCCGGTTACCTTGTCGCCTGGTTCGTGTACGACGAGGCACACCTGGGAAACATCGCCGTCAGGCCCGAGTTGAGACGCCGCGGAGTGGCGACCAGACTGATGGAGCGGCTTCTGACGGAAGCCGAGACCAGGTCGGTCAGAAGGATAACGCTGGAAGTCAGGGTCTCGAACATCCAGGCCATCCGCATCTATCACGGTTTCGGATTCAAGGCCGTCTCCATCCGCAGGGGCTATTACGTTGACAACAGAGAAGACGCCTTTGTAATGTTGAGGGAGTCACCCAGGCCCCGGAGGGAGCAGTGGGAGGATTAGGCGGCGCTTCGGGAGCGGGCAAGGAACGAGCAGTGACGGCGGCCGCCCTGAGGGTTGAGGGGTCTTGCGCGTGAAAGCTCGAGGGGCTCAAGGCTCGCGGACATGAGAGTTTGAGGAACGGACGGTCGGTGGGACCGAAGGTCCTGAAACCCGTACTTCTGGAGATTTCGACGTTGGCAGAGGAAGGCGACAAGAAACCCTCGTGGCTGGAGAAGACCAGCGCGGGCTTGAGGGCCAAGGCCAGGAGAGAGCTCCCCGACGGCCTTTGGACCAAGTGCGACAACTGTCAGGAGTTCATCTACCAGAAGGAGCTCGAGCGGAACCTCTGGGTCTGCAGGAAGTGCGGCTACCACTTCAGAATATCCGGCCTGGGTTACATTGAGCTCCTGACCGACGAGGGCACGTTCGAAGAAATGTTCTCCGAAATCACGTCGGACGACCCTCTCAAGTTCAGGGATTCCAAAAGGTACGTCGACAGGATAAGGCAGGCCAAGGAAACCACGGGGCTGTCGGAGTCGGTCATAACCGGCCTGGCGAAGGCGGGCGGCCACCCGCTGGGCCTCGGAGCCATGGACTTCTCCTTCATGGGAGGCACCCTGGCATCCGCCGTGGGCGA
>JAFGJU010000190.1 GCA_016928935.1 Candidatus Eiseniibacteriota bacterium
GAATGTACAAAGGTCAGAGGTGGAAACTGGTAGTCACGCTCATCATTCTGGGAGCCTCAATCTGGTACATATGGCCCTCCCTCAGGGTGTACACCATGCCCAAGGAGCAGTTTGCGGCGCTGCCGGAGGAACAGGCCGAACACCTGAGGGACAAAGCGCTCAGGCTGGGACTGGACATTCAGGGCGGCATGCACCTCGTGCTGGAGGTTGACCAGACGGGGCTCAACGAGCAGGAGGCCAAAGACGCCGTCGACCGCGCCCGCGAAGTCATCGAAAACAGGGTTAACCAGTTCGGCGTGGCTGAGCCGCTGATCCAGAGGCAGGGCGATAACAGAATAGTGGTGCAACTTCCGGGTCTTCTGGATCCCCAGAGGGCCAAGACGCTCATCGGCCAGACTGCGCTGCTCGAGTTCGTCATCGTGAAGACGCCGGACGAGACGAGAGCCCTGCTGGACAGGCTGGACGCGGCAGTGGCGACCAGGGTGCCCGCGGCAACCGACACTTCCAAGTACCCTTACTTCGACCCCGCAAAACCCATTTCCTCGAGGATGCTTTCCCTGGAACAGGGCGGGATCTTTTTCGCCGACGAGGACGTGCCCGACGTCAAGGCCTTTCTGGCGGAGATCGGCGCGGACACGGTGGCAATGCTCGACTCGAGGTTGCTGTGGGGCGTGGAGAATGCCGTCCTACAGGGCAGGTCGGGCAAGATACTCTACTTCCTGGAAAAGAAGGCCGAGCTGACCGGTGCCGAGGTGGCCACGGCGCGAGTCGGCATGGGCATGGACGTCGAGCGGCCTGACGCACCGGGTGTGCTCCTCAATTTCACGAGGCGAGGAGCGACCATATTCTCCAGGGTGACCGGTGCCAACGTTGGACGCCAGCTTGCCATAGTCCTGGACGGCGTCGTTCGTTCCGACCCGGTCATACGTGAGAGAATCCCGCGCGGCGAGGCATCCATTACCGGAAGCTTCTCCGACAAGGAGGCGGGGGACCTCTCGATAGTGCTGAGGGCCGGCGCGTTGCCCGCCCCGCTCAACGTGATCGAAGAGAGGACCGTGGGGCCGTCCTTGGGTCAGGACTCGGTCGAGAAAGGCATGAGGGCCGCCATCATCGGGTCGATGTTGGTTATCCTCTTCATGTTGATTTACTACAGGTTCTCCGGGTGCATTGCGGTCATAGCACTGGCGCTCAACATATGGCTGCTGCTGGCAGTGCTGGGAGCCTTCCACGCGACGCTGACACTCCCCGGAATCGCGGGAATCATCCTCACCATAGGCATGGCCGTGGACGCCAACGTGCTCATCTTCGAACGAATACGAGAAGAGCTCCGGACGGGGAAAACCGTCGCGAGGTCGATAGAGTTCGGCTACCAGCGCGCCTTCAGGACGATTCTTGACTCGAACGTGACCACGCTCATCACGGCGCTCGTGCTCTTCCAGTTCGGCACTGGCCCCATCAAGGGCTTCGCTGTCACGCTGAGCATCGGCATCATAGCTAACATGTTCACGGCCGTGTTCGTGACAAAGATAATATTCGACGCCATCGTCGCGAGACGCAGACTCGAGACTCTGAGCATATAGAGGAGAGGTGAACTAATGCTTCGACTATTCGGAGACCTGGATATCAAGTGGATGAGTTACCGAAAACTGGCCTACGCGGTGTCGGGCTTGCTCATCGTCGTCAGCATCATCTCTCTCGTGGCTCATGGCGGCCCGCGGCTGAGCGTGGACTTCACGGGTGGAACCGTAATCGAGGCGAAAGTCGAACCGCCCCAGAGCGCGGAGACCATAAGGACGGCGGCCGCCAAGGCAGACATTGGTAGCCCCGAAATCCAGAGCATAGGGGGGGGCGGGCAATACCTGTTCCGACTCGGCCTGGGCGAGCTCAAGACGACCGCTTTTCCGAAAATAAAGGAAGCGATTGAAAGTACCGCGCCGGGAACGACCGTGACGCTTCTCAAAGAAGAAACTGTGGGTCCCAAGATTGGGTCGGAGCTCAGGACCAAGGCCATCTGGGCGGTCCTGATAGCAATGGCGGGCATACTGATATACGTCGGCTGGCGCTACGAGTTCATGATGGCCCTGGGCGCCATCATCGCGCTGTTCCACGACGTGCTGTTGACGGTCGGGTTCATATCCGTTTTGAACATAGAGCTGTCGCTGACGGTCCTGGCGGCGCTACTCACGATCGCGGGATACTCCATCAACGACACTATCGTCGTGTACGACAGAGTCCGCGAGCAGTCCCGTCTCCTCAGGCGCGAGAATTTTCAAAGAGTAATAGACATCAGCGTGAACCAGACTCTGAGTCGTACACTGCTGACGGGAATCAGCGTCACGATGACGATCGTCGCGATAATCGTCTGGGGTGGCGAGGTAATTCGCGATTTCGGTGTCGTGATGCTGTTCGGCACTGTCCTGGGCACGTATTCTTCGGTGTACGTGGCCAGCGCCCTGGCGCTGGACATCCGGGGCCCGGAGACCACGAGACTGAGGGGCAAGTAGAAGCGGCGCCGCGAAGGCGCCAACCGGGTCCGCGGTCATCGTCTTCAGTGCGGGAGGTGACATACCGTGCGAGCCCTGTGTGCAGCCATTGTGCTCGTTCTCGTCGCCGTCGCGTGGCCGCTGCGCGCCGAGTTCGGGCCGGGCGGCGAGCCTGCTCTTCTGACCGGCACGGCTGGGGCTTCTCAGCTGGAGGCCGAGGCCGAAGCCGCACCCGCACCCGGACCCTCGGCACAGCCCCCGACGCAGCCTGCGACCCAGCCCCCGACCCAGGCGGAGCCCCGACCGTGCAAGGCGGTTGCCGTGAGGCCCGTCACGCCGCTCCGCGTCTTCGCGGCAATAGAGGACGCATGGAATGACGGGCAGCCCGACTCCATAGTCCGATTCCTGCCCGAGGACAAGATCCTGCTGCGCCTTGAGAAATCCGCGCCCGAGAAGGCCTTCTATTCGAACAAGCAGGCCGCCTACATGCTCCGTGACGAGTTTCGGTTCACGATGACGGAGTCATTCGAGTTCGTGGACTTCACGTACTCGAAGGACGGAGACGACCCGCCGTCCGCCAGGGCTCAGTGGGCGTTCCGCAGGGAACCTGAAGGCCAGGTGACTGTACAAAAGGTGCGGATAGGGTTGAGACTCGAGGCCGACCGCTGGGTCGTGTCGGAGATCAAGATCGAGGACTGACAACCGAGCCTGCCCCGAGCCCGCTTTTTGTCCCGCTGTCC
>JAFGJU010000191.1 GCA_016928935.1 Candidatus Eiseniibacteriota bacterium
ATAAGTTGAACATGGACCGGATCGGCGTCTTTGGAATGTCTCTGGGCGGCCTGGCAACAAGCGTTGCCTGTTCCACAGATAGAAGGGTCAAGGCGGGGGTGAATATCGACGGGGGATTCTACGGGTCTTCGGTCGAAGGGAAATGCCAGACGCCCCTTATGTTCTTGAACAGCAAGAGGTATCTGGGATGCGGGTCATTGTTTACGGGTCAATCTACACGAGACTGCTATTCGATGACTGTTAAGGGCTCGGACCACTATAATTTCACGGACTATTCCGTCTACCCTGTCCCGATGGTGCGTTTTCTTCTGGGACCGATAGACGGGAAAAGAACAATCGAAATGATGAATGTGCTCGTCCCGGCATTCTTCGACAAGTATCTGAAGGAGAAACGGGAGATAGACCTGATGGAAAAGGCGAAGGCATATCCGGAAATTGAAATTGCGACGAATGTGAACGTGAGGCACAAGAAAGACTGAGCAGGGCTCAGAATGAAAAGAGCGGCGCCGGTCTGTAATTTGACCGCGTTTGCCGCGAGGCCCGTGCTCTCCGAATAGAATGACCTCCCGGGCCTTGGAGCTCCATACCTGAGCCGGGCACGTATGTTCGGGAACGGCCGCCGACGACCCGCAGTAGAATTAGGGCAGTGACCGCGGGTCGGCTGGCTTGACCCCGCAGCGGGCCGGAGGGACGGCCCGGCTGCGCGTAGGAGGAGTCACGTGGACAGCGACAATCGGATAGTCTGGGAGCACGTCCGCTCGGCACTGGGCCTCGACTTGAGACTCTTCCGAGTGAGGTTCGACTGGTTGAAGAACCGCCGAAACGGTCACACTGTGAAGGCCACAGTCCTTGAATCTCCGGACTGGGTGAACGTGGTGGCACTGACTCCGCGCGACAAGTTCGTGGTCGTGCGGCAGTACCGCTTCGGGACCGCCAAGACCACGACCGAGATCCCCGCGGGCATAGTCGAGCCCGGAGAGACGCACCGGCAGGCGGCCGAGCGTGAGCTGAAGGAAGAAACCGGCTACACCAGTCAAGACTGGCAGTACCTCGGGTATGTGGAACCCAATCCGGCGTTTCTGAACAACAAGTGCCACCACTGGCTGGCCAGGAAAGCGGAGCGGACGTCTGAACCGGTGTTGGATGTGGGTGAAAACATGCTCGTAAGCGAGATGAGCCTGGACGAGGTCCGGCTCGAGGTCGAGCGGGGCCTTTTCCGGCATTCGCTGGCGCTGACCGCACTGGCCCACCTGTTCGACCTCAGGCCGCTGCTGGCAAGCGGCAGCATGCCGGAGCGAGGCGACAATGTGGGGCGTTGAGCTCATAGTCATGCTGGCCATGATTGCCGTCAACTCCTTCTTCGCCGGCTACGAAATCGCCCTGGCGTCGGTGACGTTGGGCCGGCTCCAGTTGCTGGCCGGCCAAGGCAGGAGGGGAGCCAGGGCCGCGCTGTACATGAAGCAGAACATGGAGGCCAGTCTGGCCGTAGTGCAGGTAGGCATAACGCTGGTGGCGGCCATCGCCGCTGCGGTGGGTGGAGCCGGAGCCGAGGAGAGCATCGCGCCCGCGCTCGTCGCCTCGACCGGCATGTCCTCCGGCACGGCCGATGCGATCGCCATAGCCATCGTGGTGGTGCCTCTGACCGTGGTGACAATAGTCTTCGGGGAGCTGATACCGAAGGTGTTCGCGCTGCGCAACGTGGAACTCGTCTGCCTCAGGCTCTCGCCGTTCATGCGGGGCTTCGCCTTGAGCGTTTGGCCGGCCGTGTGGCTGTTCGAAACGGTCGTGACCGCCATCATGACCGCGGGTGAGCGAATAATGCGGCGCGGCGAGATGAAGCCCGAGGCCGCGGGGCTTCAGGAGCTCCGCGCCACCGCGGCTCTGGCCCGCGCGTCCAGATTGATAGGCGCTCGGGAGGAACACATCATACTTGGCGCGGCCGACATGCGGGCCCGCCCTGTCAGCGACATCATGCTGCCGGCCGAGAACATCAGCACCCTGGACGCCGGAGCGTCCCTCTCCGACAACCTGATTGCCGCCCACCTCGACATGCACACGCGCTTTCCGGTAGTGGAAAGGACGGGCGACCCGCAGAGCATTGTCGGATACGTGAATGTCAAGGACATCGTGGCCACTTTGCACCTCAGCCCGGCAGAGCCTTCCTTGCGTTCGATCATACGGCCGCTGCCCAGCGTCAAGGACACACAGGCCATCTCGGAATGCCTCGAGCAACTGATGCACCAACACACGCATCTCGCGCTGGTCCGCGACGACGAGGACAGAATCCTGGGGATGATCTCTCTCGAAGACGTGCTCGAAGAGCTGGTGGGCGACATCGAAGACGAGTACGACCGGCTGTCGACTCACGTCCTCAGGTCGGGACCCGCATGGGTGGTGGGCGGGGGCGTCACACTGGCACGCCTCAAAGACACCACCGGGGTCGACCTGTCGAAATGTCCGCCGCGCGGCGGGGCGAACACGCTCAACGGCTGGCTGGCCGGACACCTCGGACGGGACGTGCGCGGCGGGGACCTTGTGGAGCGAGGCGGGTTCCGAGTGATGGTCCGCAAGGTCAGACGAAACAAGGTCCAGGAGGCGCAACTGGGCGCGTCGATTTCTCATCCC
>JAFGJU010000192.1 GCA_016928935.1 Candidatus Eiseniibacteriota bacterium
GCTTGGCGGAGGTTGGGTCTCGGTTCGGCCGCGGGTTTGAGGCGTTGGTTTACATAATATGCATTATGCGACATTTGAATCAGGCCGCAAGACGCTGCGACCACAGCCTTCAGAAACCCCGGCCACCCCGCGGTCCCTCCGCCGCCGGTCGGATGCGCCCAGAACTTGAGCGGCCCGGCAGAGACCCGCCCGCAAGCCGCGCCTTCGGAGTGGGTCGGCACTGGCGCCGGTCGATCCTGGGGCCACTGACTAGAACGGGACCTTCGAGTGATACTGTCCCAAGAGCGGTATGTTCCAGTGTTCGCCTGAGACTGCCTTCACGATACCGATGAGGGCTACAAGGAGCACGCTCACCCATCCCGCAAACGTCAGGATGACCTCGATGGCAGTGCCGATGAACGGGATGCGGCCTATGGAGGCGGCTACTATGGTAATAAAGATGGCGAGGACGATCTCAAAGCAGAAAAGAAGGAACCCCTGCCTTGCGTGATGCATGGCGAAGGCGTTCTCTTTCTGCAGAAGCGGAGGGAGGAAGCAGAGAAACAGAATGTAGGACGCGGCGGCGAGGAGTCTTCCTTCCGTGTGTTCGGCCTGTTCGTTCAAATCGCACCTCCCTGCGTGGGTCCCGGGGAACCGTTTACGGACTGATTCGCGCGGCGGCTCGGCCTTCCTAGGGCCGACTCAGCTTCAGGCCGTCCAGGACGATGTCTCGCACTCGTCGGACGGTATCTGGAACGACAGCTTCTCCTGGGCGGGCCAGCTCTCGACGACCATGTCCTCTTTCGTGACGAGCAAGAGCGCGTCAATGCGGTCGCCGGGTGAGAGGCCGAGGTCCTTGAGCGGCAGAGCGACCTCGACTATGTCGAGCGCGGCGCATGCGGCGGACGTGGAAATCTCCTCCCAGTGGGAGTCCGTTCTGCGCTGCACCAGAAGTCCACACTGGGTCTGGCCCGGACCCAGTGGAAGACTGAACCTCACGTTCACGGGTGACGCTATTTCGAAAACGAGCCTCACGTTGGCGAAGTGCCCGGAGTCCGGCCTGGCCACTGTGTCCATGCGCACGTACAGCCTGACCGCGTCGTAGCCGTAGTACAGGGCGCGGACCACGCTCGAGGCCTGGCGCATGCTGCTCGCGCCCCTCGTGAGGTCGCAGTAGCCACCCAGCCGCCACTCGTAGTAGTCGGTAACCCTTCCGTCGATCCGCGGCTCGAGGAACCCTCCGGGCGGGGCCGACGTAACCTGGGGTCTCGTACCGCCTGCTCCCAGGATCGGCGCATACAGCCGCGCCGGGACCTCCAGGTGCAAGAGCTCGTAGACTCTTATCAGGTGATTCCGGAACAGGGAGTCGAACTCGAAGTCGAACCCCGAGGAGTGCTCGTCCCCGTACCACCAGAACCAGTCGCTGCCCTCCGCCACGTGTATCTCGCGGCAGGCAGCGCGCACGGGCTCCGAGCCCTCCGCCTCCGGGCGCGCCTCCAGGTACTTGAGCAGCGCTGAGCGGGTCTCAGCCAGGAGGTCCCACGCCGTGTTGTCCTCTTCGTGCCCCACCCATATGCGGAAGTTGGAGTCTATCCAGGAACCGGGCGGCACCGTCGTGAGCTTTCGCGAGGCGGGAAAACGACTCAAGTACTCGGCCGGCGTGGTGGTCCTGATGTGCGGATGAGAAGAGAGCTCCCGGTACAGGAGTTGAAGGAAATCCCTGCCGTCGTTCTCGTAAAACTCCCAGCAGTTCTCTCCGTCCAGCACTATGCACACGAGCGGCTCGTCCAGCTCGGAAGTCTGGCCGATGATTTCGAGACGGGCCAACAGGTCCTTCACGGCCGCGTCGGTCGCCCAGTTCATGTACGTAAAACCTATCAGGTCCGACAACACCTTGTCCCTGAACAGGAGTGAGACGGGACCGGATGGGGTGTCGAACGCATACGGCCTTGAAATGGCCGCGCTCACTTCCCTTCTGCCCGCTTTCTGCAGCCCCAGTGCGCGCACGAGTATGCTCTCGTCGGCCGCCACCCACTCAAAGCCGGCGCTTCCGGCCAGGTGGAGCGTTTGCTCGCTCACGCCCCCCTCCGAGGGCCAGAGCCCCTTGGGCGCTACGCCGAACAGCCTCTTGTGGCACTCGAGCGCCTCCTCCAGCTGGAGCATCGCGTCCTCGGGCCACTTGATGCACGACTGCGGGAGGCTCGTGCCGGGAGACGCCTCGCACGCCACGGTGATGTCGCACAGCAGGGGCAGAATGGGATGAAAGTAGGCCGAGCTGGATATCTCTATCTGCGCCCTCTCCCTGGCCAGTCGCCAGGCGTCCAGGACGCCGGCGATGATGGTCACTTGCTTCTTTATGACTGCGTCCCTGTCCGAAACAGTGAAGTTGGCGCCCTTCTTGACCACTGAGGCCACGTCAGGGTCGTCCAGGTAGAACGGGTCTATCCACACCAGGTTGAACAGAGTCTGCAGCTCCAACACATCCTGCGCCGCAAATCTGTCCAAACCCTTCTTACGAGAGATTTCCTGCCTGAGGGCCTGCATCCTGCGGTACAGGCGGTAGTAAGTGGGATACCGACCTATGGCGTGCTTCGCGTTCGCCGTGAAGAAGTTTCGCAAGAGAAAGCGCTTCTCTTCGTCGTTTAGACTCTCAGGCGACTTGGTGGACAGCTCCAGGAACACGTCGCGGACCGGATTGCGCGCGTAGTCCTCCAGTTGTTCCAGGAGACACGGTACCAGGTTGAAGGTCACGCGGACGCCCGGGAAATCGTCCAGCATCTGGACCATGTCCGCGTAGTCCTTGGCCGCGTGTAGCCGGACCCAGGGCAGCATGTAGATGCCCGTCCGGGCGTCCTTGTACACCGGCTGATGCATGTGCCATACAATGGCTACGTGGACTGTCTTTGCTGGCATGAGTGTAGGTGAATTAAGACGGCCAGTCCCGGCTCAGTTGGAATTCGGGGCGGCGGCCGACGCCGTCGCCGCGGGCGACTCGGTCGCGCCCAGCCTGAGCTTCAGCCGCAGCTCCTCGGCCGCTATTTTGGCGGCGTTGACGCCCCAGTAATCTGCATGGTTCTTGATCACGTTGTCATAAAGCTCTATGGCGCGGCCGTACATCGTTGCGGCCCTGTAGCAGCGCGCGGCAGCCATCAGGTCCTCGGCGGCCTCGTTCCCCTGCAAGGTGAGGGCGATGGCCTCTCTCTCTCTGGCCGCCTTCGCGAACTCTCCCTTCTCCTCGAGCGCGGTGGCAATGCCGCGTCTGGCCGAGTTCCGCAGCAACTCGTCCTTCCCCACCCGCTTCAGGAACTTCTCGTAGCTGTCTATGGCCTCGTCCAGGGCGCGGGTCTCGAGCAGCGCGTCTCCTCTGAAAAGCAGCCCCTTCTTCCCGCTCTCGGTCCCGGCGTACCTGTCCAGCAGCTCGTTGTACAAGATCGTGGCCTGCGGCGCGTTGCCCGACCAGAGTTCCCGGTTGGCCTGAGTGAGTATCATCTCGGCCGCCGCCTCCGCCTTGGCTCTGTCCCGGACCATCATAACGACCACGACCAGCGAGACGACGACGACGATGCACGCGATGATGAGAACGCGAGCGTGCAGCTTGGCGAAATCCGCCGCCTTGAGAGAGAAAGTGACGAGCGGGTCTCTCTTCATTTCCTTCCTGGTCATCCTCATTTTCGTCTTCTTCTTCGCCAAGTCGACACCTCCTGCGGAACTCGCCCGCCAGACAACGACCCGAGTGTAAGCTCTTGAAACGTCCGAGTGCCGGCGCACTCACAATGCCGACTAGTATAGCACAAAAAGCGCGTGCGTCAGTCCAACTTATCCGCACCCCCCGAGCAGGCCCGGCACAGCACGGCACCCGAGCCGTCCAGACGCAGCGACATGAACATATCGCTGCAACCCTGACAGAAGGCCCCCTTGGCGGAAGCGCTGGCCAGGTCGAACACCCCGTAGAATTCGGTGAAAGGATGGGCCTCCACCCTCAGGGTGAGAAGAGTTCTGGGCACCCTTATCTCCTCTGCTCCCACCAGCGAAATCCTCACTCTGGGCCTGAACCTGGCGGCTTCGGCCGCCGCCTTTCGCTGCCATTCGAGCTTGTAGCCGTCCGCTCGGCCCGGGCGGCCGTCGTTTCTCAAGACGGCGTCCGGACCCAGATCCCCCTCTTCCACAATGAGCCGCCTGTAGTAGGATTCCAGCCTCTCCAGCTCCTTTTCCAACAGGTCGTCGCTCCGCGTCTTGAACGACAGGACCTTGTGCTTCAGTTTCGCCACCAGGCCCGCGGAGGCCACCCGGAGCCCGTGGGTCAGCTCCTCATTGCGCGAGGGCGACGCATCGTCCTGGACGACCGGGACCTCCTCAAAGCTCAGGCCCTCCCAGTAGGACTCCGGCTCCGAGCAGACCTTGCGAGAGGCGGAGTCGTACACTACACTTCTGAGCTCGTGCGTGGAGTCGACCGAGCAGTAGGACACGAGGAAATGGAAGCGCAGGAACAGGTGACAGTATTTCTCCCTGTCCGTTATCTCAACGCCGAAGTTCTCGAATTCGACCTGCTTCAGAAACTGACCCACACCCCTGGCCTTCTCCTTGGCCCTTCTCCTGGACACCAGGCCCCGCTGTCTGGCCAACGTCAGCAGAACGGAGAAAAAATGGCTGCCCGGTGTCGTCAATTCGGCTTCCTGGACGGCCGCGGCCGCTTCCTCGCTGAAAGCCAGCAGCACGGCCTCCCGCCTCAGCTTCTGCTTGAGCTCCGGGCCCAGCCTGACTTCCAGGAGGTCGCGCCCGACAGGGCTGACGCTGGCGCCTCTGGCCGCCAGCAGCCTTCCTGCGAATTCCTGTATGGTCCCGGGTTCGGGGGTCACTCCTGGTTCCTCCCAGTCTGTACGTCGAAGATGCGCCTGTCGAGATCCTTCACTTTCTCGTACCTCTTCTTGGCGTACATCAGGCGCGCGCCGAAGGAGGAGAACCTTCTCTCGGCCTCCGCCTCGTCCTTCGACGAGGCCCAGATGTAGAACACCGTCTCCTCGAAGGACCGTTTCTCGTCCAGGTTGCCCAGTATGAGATCCATCTCTCCCACCACCAGCTCGAACATGCTTATCTTCTTCTGCAGAATCTCGAGCACGTATGACTCGACGGTCCCCTCAGTCGTGAAATTGAATATCTGAATGTCGTGCTTCTGACCCAGACGGTGCACCCGTCCTATTCTCTGCTCGATGCGCATCGGGTTCCAGGGCAGGTCGTAGTTGACGATCCTCCGGCAGAACTGAAGGTTCCTGCCCTCCCCTCCTGCCTCGGTGCTGAGCAGCACCTGCGCCTGCCGCCTGAAGCCGGCTATGGCGTCTTCCTTCTCGGACGGCGTCAGGCCGCCGTAGAACACGGACGCCCGGACGCCCGCCTCGTCCAACACGCGCTTCAAGTAGTCCAGCGTGCTCTTGAATTGCGTGAAGACGATCACCTTCTCCTTTCTTTGTTCAAGAAGCCCCATCAGCCCAGCGCACTTCGAGTTGAAGGAGATGGAGGCCGCGGCGTCCCTCAGTTCCTCAAACCTCCCCTTGGCGGCGCGGTACCTGGCGTTTGCGCACAGACGCTCGAGTGTCCGCAGTGCGGCAAAGCTGCTGCTGCCTATTTCCTTCTGAAGCACGAGCAGCGTGAAGTACCACTGCTTCTCTATCTCCGTCCCGCGTCGGCCGAACATCTCCCTGACCAGGTCCGACACCGAGTCGTACAGCTCTCTTTCTCTCTCCGAGAGCTGGAACGCGACCTCCTGGACGACCCGCTTCGTGAACGGCACCTCGGCCTGACTCCTGGACGTGCGCACCATGACCTCGGAAAGAAGCCGGCTCAGACTGTGGGTGTTTTTCGCCAGACGCCTGTCTCCTCTCACCATGAACTGTCGCCGAAAGGCTCTGTAGGTGCCCAGTGTGCCGGGCCTGAGCAATGTCACAAGATTAAAGAGCTCTCTGAGGTCGTTTTGGACGGGGGTGGCGGTCAGCAGCAGCATATACTTGACGTTCAGGCCGTGCACGAATTTCCACGCGACCGTCTTGTGGTTGCGCAGCCGGTGCGCCTCGTCTACTATGAGCAGGTCGAAGTGCGCCTTCCCCACCTCGTCCCTGTTCCGAGCGCTCTTGGCGCAGTCGATTGAAGCGATGACTATGCGACCCCTACCCCAGTCACCTGGACCCAGAGCGACCTCCGCCCTCACCATGAACTTGTTCCAGAGCTCTTCGCGCCACTGAGACAGCAACGACACGGGGACCAGAATGAGACACCTCCTGACGAGGCTCCTCAGGAGGTACTCCTTGAGCACGAGGCCCGCCTCTATCGTCTTGCCGAGTCCCACTTCGTCGGCCAGGAGCGCTCTCCCGCCCATGTCCCTCATCACTTTGAGGCATCCCTTCAGCTGGTGCTGGTGCCTGTCCACGTCTCTCACGTACTGGAGCGCCACCAGGTGCGTGAAGCCCCTGTCCAGCGCCAGTCTCTCCGCCTCCATGCGCAGCGCGAAGTCCTCGCAGGAATCGAACTTCCCTGCCTGGAGGGCCTTCATCACCTGGAGACCGCCTTCGTCCCATTCCAGCATCTCTGCGGACTGCCATTCTGTTGCCGCCGCCCGCGCCAGGTGCTCGGCGATGCCGGGCGCCTCCTTTCCCGACTGAGCACCGTGGCCGCCGCCCGCGCCCCCCGCCTTTTCTTCCTTCCCTTCCGCGACCTCCTTGCCCTCGACCAGCGGATACGTCGAGACTATCCGCTTGACGCCGCACGGGAACACCACTTCCAGGACGTCGTGGAGCACGCCCTTTCTGACGTCCACCACAAGCCCCTCACCGAACAGGCGATGCACCACTCTGTTTCCGACTGCGAAGACCGGGCCGCTCATGCCACCACCGTCAATCCACTATGTAGAAGTTCAACCCCGCTGCCGCCTCGCCCGAGCCCAAGAGGCCCCCCTGACCGAACAGGCCGTAGCCTCTGACGCAGACATCGAACGACACCACTCTGTGAAAGAAGTACTCCAGGCCCGCGCCCGCCGTCAGCACCAACCCGTCGGGGCCGACCTCGGACCCGTCGTCGTAGTTCCTGGCGGGATGGTGGAACCCCACGCCGACCGCCAAGTACCGCGTCAGAGCGCTGGGACGCTGGAAATAGAAAAGGTAGTCGGCCGTGAACACGGCCACGGTCATGTCCCTGGGCTGGGGTTCACTCCCGCCCCCGGGGATTCCGTCGAACTGCTGGTTCTCCATCGAGATGCCTATGGCCCTCTCGTCGCCCATGTAGTACCTGAGCCTGAGCGCGTATCCCGGCCCGCGGTCGAACTCGTCCGCGGGCTCAGCGTCTCCGGTCAGCAGGCCGTACTGGCCCTGGACCCCCACCATCAGGGTGCCGCGCTCCTCAAAGATGGGACCGCACTGACCGGCCGAATGCCAGCCCGCCGCCGTCATGACCCACGCCGCCAGCGCCAACAGCCTCACTTCCTTTCTCATCCTTTCCTCCTTCCTTTTCAGTCGCCTTGCTTGACCGGGAGACGAGCCCTGGGATGAAAGCGAGAATGCACTTTCCGCAGATACTCCCTGTCCACTTGAGTGTATATCTGTGTAGTAGAGATCGAGGAATGGCCCAGGAGCTCCTGCACCACCCTCAGGTCCGCCCCTCCTTCCAGCAGGTGCGTCGCGAAGGAATGCCTCAGCATGTGCGGGCTGGGCGTCACGCTCAGGCCGGCCTTCAAGCAGTATTTCCTGAGGACCTTCCAGAATCCCATTCTCGAGAGCTTTCCGCCGCGCGAGTTCACGAACACGAATTGAGACTTGCTCCTCTCCACCAACCCCGGCCGGCCCTCCTTGAAGTACTGGTTCAGGGCCCCGCACGCCTGGGACCCCAGGGGCACGATCCTCTCCTTGCCGCCCTTGCCGACGCATCTGAACTGCCTCTCGTCCAGGTCCACGCTCTGGAGAGTCGCCGAAAGCAGCTCGGACACGCGGCACCCCGTGGCGTACATGAACTCCAGCATGGCTCTGTCGCGTAGGCCGAGGGGCCCGGAGAGGCTCGGTTGAGACAACAGGATCTTGACCTCGTCCACGCTGAGAGTCCTGGGCAATCGCTTCCACAGGCGCGGGCGCTCGAGCAGCTCAGTGGGGTCGCCCTGTCTGACTCTGGACGCTATCAGGTAGGAGTAGAACGCCCGCACCGAGGACAGGTTCCGGGCCACCGAAGCCGGGTCGAAGCCCCGCCTGGAGAGCGAGGACAGATATTCTGCAACCTGCTCTCGGCCCGCGTCCTGGGCCACTTTCCTCTTTCTGGAGGCCAGGAACCGCAGGAACCTCCGGACGTCACCGGCGTAGGAGTCCACCGTGTTGCCCGAGAGCCTGCGCTCGAACAGCAGGTAGTGCCTGAACTCCTCCACTGCGCGGTTTCCGCTCAACTCGTTCGGTCTTGTCCGTGTTCTCACAGGAAAGGATTGGACTCCTTCTCGTTCCCGATGGTGGTGTTGGGGCCGTGTCCGGGCAACACTATGGTGGTGTCCGCCAGGCAGAGCAGCCTGGTCCTGACCGAGTGTATGAGCACCGTGTGGTCGCCGCCCGGGAAATCGCTCCTTCCCACCGATCCCGCAAAGAGAGTGTCGCCGGTGAACACGTATCCTCTGCCCAAGAGGCAGATTCCACCCTGCGTGTGCCCGGGTGTGTGCAGCACGTTGAGCACAAGCGTGCCCACCTTCACGGTGTCTCCCTCCGCCAGAAGCCTGTCCGGTGCCGGCGACACCACCGGCCCGAAGGCCGACGAGGAGAGGTTGGCCACCGGGTCCGTGAGCATGCCGGCGTCGAACTCGTGAATGGCCAGCTCCGCGCCGGTCGCCCGTTTCATCTCGGCGTTGGCGGCCATGTGGTCCACGTGCCCGTGTGTGTTCAGGATGACGCGTATCGTGAGGCCCATGTCCTCTATCGCGGACTTGATGGCGTCCGCGTCGCCGCCGGGGTCGATCACGGCCCCCTCTCCGGTGGCGTCACAGCCCAGGATGTAGCAGTTCGTGTCCATCTGGCCGACCACCATCTTCCTCAGAGTGATTCCCTTCATCCTTGCTCGAATTCTCCGTTGTGCCGCTGCGTCCGGCGCGGCGCGGTTGTGCCGACTAGCTTGCCTCAGTGAAGTCGAGGCCCCTCTGGCCCAGCTCCAGCTCTATGAGTCTCTTTTTCCACCTTATGCCGCCCGTGAAACCGCCCAGGCCTCCGTCCGTCCTGACGACCCTGTGGCACGGTATGACTATTGGGATGGGATTCGCGGCCAGGGCGTTTCCCACGGCTCGGGCCGCCATGGGGCTCCCGACCTCCCGCGCCACTCGCTTGTACGAGACGAGGGTTCCGTAGGGAATCCGTCCCACCGCCCTCCAGACGGCCTGCTGAAACCTCGTGCCGGTGGAGAGGTCCAGCCGCACGTCGAACGCCACCCTCCGGCCTTCAAAATAGCTCTTGAGCTGGCCGGCGAAGGCCTTCAGTGCCCTGTCGTCCCGAACGAGCTTCGACCCGCGCGCCTTCCGGAGCTCCTGGAGGACGCGGCGATCGTTGAAGTACCGGAGAAGCAGGAATTTGAGCCCCTCCTCTCCGGCGGCGAACCACACCGTGCCGTGTGGAGTTTCCAGCGTGGAGTACCTTAGCGGAGACATAGCCCTGCTCCTTTCAACGTCAGTCGCTCGCCGTCAACGGGGCGCACGCCTGAACTCGCTCCGGCCCGACTGTCCACGTTGCGGGGACTCGGGCCTTCTTGCAGCCGCCAGGTGCGCCAGTATCTTACGGGCCAGCACAGGACCTATGCCCCGGACCTCGGCCACCTTGTCGACCCCGGCTCCGGCCACCGAGTCCACCGACCCGAACTGTCTCAAGAGCGCCTTCCTTCTCGCGGGGCCCACACCCGGGACCTCGTCCAGCGCCGACCTTATGGTCCACCTACTGCGCAGCTTCCTGTGGTACGTAATCGCGAAGCGATGCGCCTCGTCTCTCATCCCGGCCATGGCGCGGAAGGCCCTGGACGTCGGCGGAAGCCGGAGCGTGCCCTCGCGCCACGAAAAATGGAACTCCTCGTTTCGCTTGGCGAGGCCGATGACGCGTAGCTTCCCCAACCCGGCTTCTTTGAGCGCGCGGGACGCGGCCGACACCTGAGTCTTGCCCCCGTCCACCAAAATGATGTCCGGAAGAGGCCTCTTCTCCCTGAGCAGCCGGACGACTCTTCTGGAAACGGCCTCGTGCATCATCCGGTAGTCGTCCTGCCCCACGACTCCCTTTATTCTCATCCTCCTGTAGTCCGACTGCCTGGGCCGTGCGTCGTGGAACACCACGACGGACGCGACCGCGTGCTCGCCCGCCAGCTGGGAGATGTCGAAGGCCTCCATTCTGACCGGCGGCGCAGGCAGCCCCAGCCCCACCTGTATCTCCTGCACCTGCGGAGGAATCCGCCTTGGCTTCTCGCCCACGGCACCCGCGGATTCCTGCAGAGCCAGGAGAGCGTTCTGGGATGCCATCTCCAGGAGCGCCGCCCCACTGCCCTTCCTGGGTACCCTCACCGATACCTTTCGCCCCGCAATCCCTGAAAGCCAGGACTCCAACGCCGCCCCTTCCTCCCCGGGAGTCACAGGCACGAGGACCTCCGTCGGCACTACGGCCGGGTTCAGGTAGTACTGCGAGAGCGCCGAACACAGCACCTCCGATTCGCTCTTCCCCTCGGCCCCTTGCATAAGCAGCGTCTCCTTGCCCAGCACTTTCCCCTGCCTCACCTTGAGCACGACAGCGGCAGCCAGGTCGTCCTGCCTGCCCAGGCCCACGACGTCGGAGTCGTAGTCCCTCAGTGTGAAAACGTGCTGCTTGCGCAGAGCGCTCTCAATGGACCTGGCCCGGTCCCTCAGCACCGTGCACCTCTCGTACTGCCTCCGTGCGGACGCCGCCTCGATCTCGCGGCGGAGCGACTCCAGCACTGTCTCGCTCCTCCCTCCCAGGCACGACAGAAGCTCTTCCACGAGCACGCCGTAAGCCTTCCTCGTTATTCTGCCCGTGCACGGGGCCGTGCATATGCCCATCTGGTAGTCTATGCACTCTCTCCCCTTGATGCGGCCCGGCTCCTCTCCGGGGCAGGCGCGCAGACGGAATGCCCTGCGCAGCACCCTCAGGCCCTGCCTCACTGCCCTGGCGTCGGTGAACGGACCGAAGTACCTGGACCCGTCGTCCCGCAGGTCCCTGGTGAGAACCAACCTGGGGAAGGCCTCTCCGAGGCTTACCTTCACGAACGGGTACCTTTTGTCGTCCCGGAGCAGTATGTTGTACTTGGGCCTGTGCTGCTTGATGAGGTTCGCCTCCAGGATGAGAGCCTCTGTCTCCGTGCCCGTCGCCACGTAATCTATTTCCTTTACCCTCTCCATCATGGAGGCGTGCCTGGGGTCGTCCAGTTGGGCGCTGAAGTGACTCCTCACCCTCGAGTCCAGGCGCCTCGCCTTGCCGATGTAGATGATCTTGCCCTTCTTGTCCTTGAACAAGTAGACGCCTGGTTCGGCGGGCATCATGGACGCTCTTGACGAGACGTCGGTTCGTTGGTTCATCCGGCGACTTCCCTTCTTCCGAATCTGCGCCTCACCAGGTCCGCGGCAAAACCGAGCTCGGGGCACCGCAGCAGCTTGCAGGCCAGCACGTATGCGCCCACGCCCACACCGCCGCAAACAATCACCTCGGCGAGCCGGCCAGCGAGGCTCATCGGCATACCGCTTCTCTCCACAAGAACCATCGAGACCCAGCACACTGCGGCCATGGCCCCACCCGCCACCCCCATTCTGGCGATGCTCGACAGGATCTCTCTTCCCTTGACGTAGCCCAGCCTCCGCCGCAGGTGCCGGAGGAGCAGGGTCAGGTTGAGGAGAGAACTCAGCGCCGTCGCCAGCGCCAGCCCACCCAGACCCAGGAACTGCATCAGAATGACGTTGAGCACTATGTTGGCCAGCATGGCTGTCACGGCCGTCTTGACTGGCGTGCGGGTGTCCTTGAGCGAATAGAACACGGGTGCCACGCATTTGACCGACCCGTAGAAGGCCAGGCCGGACGCGTAAAACATCAGAGCCCACGTCGTCATGGACACCGACTGTCCGTGCCTGAACTCTCCCCTCTCGAACAGGAGTCTCACTATGGGATAGCGGAGCACGACGAGCGCCAGCGCAGCCGGAATCATGATGAAGCAGACGAACCTCACCGCGAACGCAAAAGTGTCCCTGAGCTGGCCGTAATCCTCTCTGGCCGCCTGTATGGCCATGGTCGGCAGGATGGCCGTGCCCAGCGCCACCCCGAAGATGCCCAGCGGAAGCTGCATCAGGCGGTTCCCGTACTCGAGCGCCGCCACACTTCCGGGCGCCAGCAGGGCGCCCAGGAAAGTGTCTACGAACGTGTTGATCTCCAGCACTCCCAGGCCCACTAAACCGGGCAGCATCAGTCCCAGTATCCTGCGCACTCCGGGGTGATGCCAGTCAGGCCTGAAGCGGAAGCTCATGCCCTTCTTCTTGAGGAACGGAATCTGTATTGCCAGCTGCGCCGCTCCGCCCGCAAGCACACCGACGGCCAGGCCGTAGACCTGCTCTTCCGGCACGTCCCCCATCCTGGGGCAGAGTATGACCATGGCTGCGATCATCCCGACGTTCAGGAGGACGGGCGAGAAGGCAGGCGCGAAGAAATGACGGAGGGAATTGAGCATGCCCATGGCCAGAGCCGCCAGGCCCACGAACACTATGTATGGAAACATCATCCTGGTCAGGGAAATGGTGAGGTCCAGCTTGCCGGGCACACCCCTGTAGCCGTACACCATCACCTTCACGAGGAGGGGAGTGATTAGGACACCGGCCAGACAGACCGCGACCAAAACCACCGCGAGGAGGCTCCACACCACACCGGCCAGCGCCCAAGCCTCGCGCCTGTCCTTCGTGGCAAGGTACTCGCCGAACACGGGCACGAAGGCGGCGCTCAGAGTGCCCTCACCCAGAAGGGCCCTCAATAGATTCGGGATTCTGAACGCAACCGTGAAGGCGTCCGCGGCCATCCCGGTCCCAAAAAAGTAGGCCTTGGTCATGTCCCTGACGAGGCCCAGGACCCGGCTTGCCAGCGTGCCCAGGCCGATCTTGCCCGCGGACACGGCCACGTGAGCGGTCGCGCTCTCGGAATCGGGATGCGTCAGTCCGTTGGGGTCGTTCAAAGCCGGCGCCAGCGGCCGGGCGTCGGCGCGCGGCGCCCCGTCGATGCCGTTGTGTTCGGCCCCGCTCCTCAAGCTACCTCCCGACGAATGAGCGTTCTTGACGCGCAGAAGGCGACTTCCGCCCCGGCGCTCATCCATCCGTAACTTGGCCTGTCTGAAAGAAGTTGAGCCGTCGAACAACTTCCGTCAGGGAAAACACCCCTTGAATTATGTAAACAACCACAATACGCCCTGCCAGTCGGTAGTGCAAGAAGAAAGCGAGGGAAAACCGGGCGGGCTTGCGGCCGTGGCTCGTGGGGCGCCCCGGCTTGCCGGGCCTGCCCGGCTGCAACTGCGCGGTCGACTTCGTGAGACCGCCCGACTCCGGACCCTTCGTCGACGCCCGGGCGCAGCTCGGGTTCCGCGTGTCCTCCGGGTTTAAGAGACTCCTCGGCTCTCGGGCGTTCCTTGACTCCGGGCCCGGTGTGCTGTATTCTCTCTACGTCCTCGAAAGGAGGTATTGATGCCGCGTCATAAGTCTGCAGAAAAGCGTGCCAGGCAGGGCGAGACCAGGGCTCTCAGGAATAGGGCGGCCAGGACCAGGATAAGAGGCGCGACCAAGGAACTCCGCCATGCGACGGACCCGGAAGAGGCGAAGAAATCGCTGGCTGAGTGCACTTCGTTCTTGGACAGGGCCTTGAAGAAGTCCGTCATGCACAGGCGAGCAGTGGACAGGACCAAGTCAAGATTGGCCAAACTGGCCAACAAGCTCACTGCGCCGGCCAAGCAGCAGTAAACCCTTACCGGCAGGCTCTAGTTGTGGGCGCGCCCTTCCCTCACTTCCTCAGGAAGAAGGGCCGCCATCTTTTCCAGCAGTCGATCAGGCGGGATCTTTGTGGTCTCGCCTGTTTTTCTGTTGCGGACTTCGACCTTGCCCTCGCCAAGAGCTTTCTCTCCTATCACTACCCTGAAGGGCAGGCCGATGAGGTCGGCGTCCTTGAACTTGAAGCCCGGCCGCTGGTCGCGGTCGTCCAACAGAGTCTCGTAGCCGCTCGCAGTGAGCGACTCATAGACCTCCTCCGCCAGTCTCATGGTGGGTTCGTCGTTGACGTTCAGCGGCAGCACTTCGATGTGGTAAGGCGCGACTGACGCCGGCCAGACTATTCCGTTGTTGTCGTGACTCTGCTCTATGACCGCCGCCACGGTCCGCGTGATGCCGATGCCGTAGCAGCCCATCACGAAGTCCCGCTCCTGTCCGGCCTGGTCCAGGTAATGGGCCTTCATGCTCTTGCTGTACTTTGTTCCCAACTCAAAGATCTGCCCCACCTCTATTCCCCGCTGTATCGAGACCGGCTTACCGCACCTCACGCAGGGGTCGCCCTCACGCGCCACCACAAGGTCGCCGAATTGCGCCGCTTCAAAGTCGCGTCCCAGGTTTGCGTTCACGTAGTGGCAGTCCTGCTCGTTGGCGCCGACCACGCAGTTGTGCATAAACTCGACCCGGCTGTCCGCCACAAGCCTGACCCCCTCGAGGCCCACCGGCCCCGAAAAGCCCATCGGCCCGCCGGTCACTTCCAGGATGCGCTCCGGGTCGGCCATGGTAACCGCGTCCACTCGGAGCATATGCCTCAGCTTGGCCTCGTTAAGTTCCCGGTCGCCGGGTATGAGAGCCGCCACCGTCTCCCCCTGCGCGTCGTACAGAAGCGTCTTTATGAGGGACGACGTGGGTTTGCCCAGGAACGACGCCACCTCCTCGGCGGTCTTCATTCCAGGAGTGCTCACTTTCTCCATGGCCGCGGCGCTCTGCGGCCCGGCCTCAGGCCTCACCGGAGCAGTCTCGGCGCGCTCCAGGGTCGCGCTGTACCCGCATCCGCAGGACACGACCTCAGACTCCCCCGCCCCGGCCAGGACCATGAATTCGTGAGTGTAGTCGCCGCCTATGGCCCCGGAGTCCGCCTCCACAGCTGTGAAGTGAAGCCCGCATCTCCTGAACACGGCCGTGTAAGCGGCGTGCATGGCCATGTACGTCTCCCTGAGCGACTGTTCGTCCGGGTGGAAGCTGTACGCGTCCTTCATCGTGAACTCCCTGGCGCGCACCACTCCGAATCTGGGCCGTATCTCGTCCCTGAACTTGGTCTGTATCTGGTAGAACGTCACGGGGAGCTCGCGGTAGGACCTGATCTCCCTCCGCACCAGGTCCGTGATGACCTCTTCGTGCGTCGGACCCAGGGCGTGTGGCCTGTCGTGCCTGTCCACCGGCCTGAACAGCTCCTTGCCGTACACGTCCCACCTTCCGCTCTCCTTCCAGAGCTCCGCGGGATGGAGTATGGGCATCAGGGTCTCCAGGGCGCCGGCGCGGTCCATCTCCTCTCTCACTATCCTCTCCACCTTCTTCACCGCCCGGAGCCCAAGCGGCAGGTACGTGTAGACGCCGCTAGTCAGCTTCCGCATCAGGCCGGCGCGGACCATCAGCTTGTGGCTGGCTATCTCGGCGTCAGACGGGTCCTCCTTGAGCGTAGGAATGAACGTGCGTGTCCAGCGCATTTACCCCTCCATTCAGTCGTGACTGGATTTCAGACCATTCTAACCCAACCCTCTAACGCAAGCAAGCGCCCATGTGCGCTTGACAGTCCGGTGGCGCCAGGAATACGATTCGGTGTTGGCAAAAGGCTCCGGCTCGCCTTCGGACGTGCCGTGCCGGCGCCCGCTTTCCGTGAAGCTCCGTGGAGGATGGAATTGAGCTCCGTCAGACGTGTGTCGCTAATGATACTCTGCCTCCAGCTCTGCCTGCCGGCCCGTCCGGCCTTCGGAGGAGCCGTCGCCTTGAGGCTCCGGCCGGCTCTGGCCGCCTCCGCGTTCCTGCTGGGCTCGGCGGCCGTCGTGCTCGAGCTTGAGTCCGACAGGGCCTACGAGCGCTACCTCACAACGGCCGACCCGCGCCGAATGACCTCGTACTACGACACCGCGGAGCGGAACAGGGACCTTTCCACGGCGGCGCTTGTGGCCGCAGAACTGTGCGCGGCGGCACTCGTGGCAACATACCTAACTCAGAAACGACCGCCCGAACCCGAGCCCGGGACCGTCATCATAAGCCTGAACGCGGTCCCGGCCGGACTGGCGCTCAAGGTTGCGTGGTGAGAACTCCGAGGAAGTCGTTAGTCTCAGAATGCGGCTGGCCGGGGCCAGCGTGCCTGCTGCGCGCGCGTGTAGTCCGCGCCTGTCTTGTCTGCGCATACCTGGCCTGCTTCTCGTGCGACCAGAAGGACCGCTCCAACCCACTGGACCCGGGCAATCCCGAGACGCACGGCTCCCCTCCCGGATTCACAGCCGTCGCACTGGACCGCAGCGTTGCTCTGCGCTGGGAGCCGCTTCATCTGGAACGGCTGGTCGGCCTTAACCTTTACCGAAGACAGGCAGGCTCGCAGTCCTTCGAACTGTTGATGGGCTCTCCCTTCCCCGCTCAGTCCGGCGCTGCCGTGGACTCTGCCGTGACGAACGGCGTCACGTACGAATACCAATTGGTTCCCCTGGTCCGGGACTGCGCGGAGGGGATACCGTCGCCGGTTCGCCAGGCGACTCCCGGCCCCGACTTCGCCGTGGTGAGCGACGGTTGTGAGGGGCTCGTCAGAAAGCTGTCGGCTGACATGCGCGCCGGCGTCTGGACGGCGGGAGGGTTTTTCTATCCGTTGAGCGTCGCCGCGGCAGCCGGCATGGTCTGGCTGGCGGACCCATACTCGGGAGTCTACTGTCTGACCGAGGAGGGCGCGCTCTTGTGGAAGGATCCCGACCCCGCCGTACCCTTCACTGTCGCGGCGAGGCAGGACGGGCTGTGCGCGATCGCCGACGCGTCGCCGCCCGCCGTCAGAGTCCTGTCCGCGGACGGCTCGCCGGTGTTCAGCATTTCGGAAGAGCTGCAGAGACCCTCGTGCGTGGCATTCGACGCGGAGGGACACCTCTGGCTGGCCGACCGGGGAGCCGGGTTCGTGCGCAAGTACTCGTCGGACGGCACGCTTCTGGCGTCGTTCACCGGCTGCGTCGAGCCGTCTCTGCTGGACGCGGATGTTCTCGAGAATGCGTGTTGGGTCGGAGACGTCTCCACCGGAGAGCTCATCAAGCTGGACTCGGACGCCGCGGAACTACTCCGAGTTACGCTCTCCGGAACGATGAGCGTTGTCGAGGCCGACAGAGCCACCGGCGGCTGCTGGGTGGCCGACGCGACGGAAGACTTCGTGGCGCGCGTCTCTTCCGACGGCAGGGTCCTTTTCAGGATCGGCAAGCTCGGGGGGCCGGTCTCGCTGTTCGCCGCCGAGAGCGGAAAGACCTGGGTGCTCGGGGCCACAGAGGCCAGGCTGTCGGTCCTGTCGGCGCAGGGAGAGCTCCTGTCGGCGGTCGAGTCGGGCCAGTGCCCCACGTCCGTGGTCGTGCTCAGCCGATGAGCCGCCGCGTGTGCCGCTAGTAGTTCCAGCCCACCGTGAACTCCCGCACGGGCTCGCGGGCGACGGTCTCGAAATCCGTCCTCCAGGCGATGTTGAATCGGACCGCCGGGAAATACCCACCACCCAGGTAGAACCCCACCCCGAGTGAGCCTTTCCACTCGCCAAGTCCAGCGTCGCCGCAGGTCGCCGCGTCGAAGAACAACGCTCCGCGGATGGTCGGGAACGGAAGCGAGCCGCCCGGTACCCTGAAGGCCAACCTGGCCAAGAGCGGCAGCCGGAGCTCGTTGTTTACCAGCAGCACCTTCTTACCCGAGACGGTCCGCGTGCCGTACCCGCGAAGAGTGGACGGCCCGCCAAGGTAATACCTCTGTCCCTCTTCCCCGAAGCTGGAGCGGGCCTCGAGTCTTGAGGCCAATATCACGTTTCGCGCGACCTCAACGCTCCCTCTCAGGTCCGCCAGGCCGACCACGTAGTCCGCGACACCTCTGGTGACGTCGCGAGTGACGCCGAGAGTCAAGTAGACGCGGGAGCCGACGAGCTCGCCCACACCCGCCAGGTTGGTGTTGTCCCAGACGTAGGAGACGTAGTTCGACACGAGAAGGGTCCTGCCCACGGCACCGCTTCTATACCGGTACTCGTCCGAGTATCTGGCCACGACGTTGGCCTCCACCCTCTCAAACCTGGAAGTCGGATAGGCGGAGTAAAGCAGAACGCCCGAGCGTCTCTCCTGGCGCAAGATGTCCAGCTCCTCGTCGTACACCGTGCCCAGCGAGAAGACCCCCAACCCGTACGTGGCTCTGCCGGCCAGGTCGAGGTAGGAAGCGCCGGCACTCAGCGAGCCCAGGAGGTCACCCCCCTGCTCGCTTTGACTGCTCAGATACACGAGGAAGTGGCGGTTCCCCAGCATGTCCGAGAGGGCGATCTGCCCGGACCCGCCTCCGACGAATTCCGGGTCATACCCCATCGTGGTCCTGGCGAAGTCGAGGCCGAACGTGGGCCTGTAGCGCCGCGCCGACTGCTCGAGCGCCTCGCACGACGACTGCGCTTGGCCCGCCCGCTCGACTGCCTCAGTCCGGGAGGAGTCCGCTCGGGCTTCTCCGGGTCCACTCTCCCACTCGAGTGATTCCGGTCTCACTGCCACGCGCCCGACCACGTACTTACCCGAGGACAGCGAGACGAGGAACACGGTGCTGTCGTTTTCTCCCCAGCACGGCATCTGCACCCCGGCCAGCGACCGCGTGACGCGCGCAACTGAGCCCTCCCGCAAGTCCATGAGGAAGAGGTCCGGCACCCCACCCCTGTCCGACACGAAGGCGACGTATTTCCCGGACGGCGAGCATCTGGGCTCGGTGTTCGAGCATCCCCCGGCGGTCAGGCGCCGCACTTCGCCCCCACGGCCGGCGCATGAGAATATGCCGTATCTCCCGGCTCCGGAAGTGTCGCAACGGTCTGAGGCAAAAACCACGCTCTTTCCGTCCGCCGTCCAGTCCGGGTCCCTGTCGTCGAAGAAATCGTTCGTCAGCCTGACGAGTGACCTGTCCGCAAGCCGCACCAGGTAGAGGTCACACTGCCCCG
Organism: Candidatus Eiseniibacteriota bacterium; assembly: GCA_016928935.1. Lineage (GTDB taxonomy): Bacteria > Eisenbacteria > RBG-16-71-46 > JAFGJU01 > JAFGJU01 > JAFGJU01. The sequence continues at coordinate 19,167 of JAFGJU010000192.1, forward strand.
AGGCGTCCTGGCCGGCCACGACCAACCTTCCGCCGTCGGGCGACACCGCGGGAGACGAGAGCGCGAGGAGTCCCGGAAGTTCTATCGTCGACACGCGACGGCCCGTGGCCGAGTCCAGCAGGTGTATCACGTCCCTCTCCTCCTTCTGTGCCGAGAACGCCAGGAGACCGGTGGGACCGACCGACATCCTGCTCCGGAACAGGTGGAGCGATTCGTAGGCCTTCGAGGTGCCCGCCCTGACGAGGAGCCGGCTGCGCGCCTTTTCACCCGGCTCGCCCAGGTCCGAAACCCGCAGCTCGGCCGTCTCGCCCCGCGCCGTCATGTACGCGAGGCCGCCCCGGCCCGCGCCGTACTTGACCCACACGGGCGCCAGTGAGAGACTGCTGCCCGTGTCCACCTCCCGTGCGTACACCGACGGCCGGTCGCGCTCGCGCACCGAAGGATAGTATTTCTGCTTGAGCGACCGCACCCATTCGTCGTTCAAATCCGTGAGCGACACGCCCAGATGCTTGGCCAGAAGGGCGTCAAACGTCTTCTCACTGCCCCAGTCGTCCAGCGCCGCCACGATGCACGAGAAACCGAATCTCTCAGCGATGAAGGTGACGAGAGATTGCCCCTCCCTGTACACCATGATGCTCCCCGACAACCTCCACATCTCGTCCAGCGGGACGAGCTGCTCGGACAGCACGGCGTCCCTGAGCAGCGCCTCCGTGGCCGGGGTCGGGGGTGAGGCCGACATGTATTCGGCCAGGCCTTCCGACAGCCAAGTCGGAGGATAGTAGTTGAGGGGCTTCTTCCGCCTGGCCAGGGTGGAGGCGATCTTGTCCATCATGAACGCGTGAGTGAGCTCATGGCGGAGCACCCACCTGAAGCGGAAGTCGGACCCAGTGTACGGCACGAGCACCCTGCCCTTGGCGAACTCAGTCAACCCGGCCACCTCTTCCGGAAGCAGGAACGGCACGACGTTGGAGTGCAGAAAATCCCTCTGCGAGCTGAAAAGCACCAGCGGTATCTTCTTCTCGGGCTCGTGCCTGAAGGTGTCGGCCAGGGCGGCGGACATGGAGTCCGCGAGTGGGAGCGCGGCGCAGGCCAGCTCCTTCTCCTCAGCATAGAAGTAGAGGCGGACGTACCTCCCGTCCGCCTCGTGCCACGCGAGGTCCGAGTACTGGACCTTGTTCTTGCCGAACATGCCCTGGCCGGCACACGCATACGGGAGTGCGCACGCGAGGCAGATGGTGAGGAGTGCGGCGAATGTCCTCGGGGCGAACGATGGGGCGGGGCTCACGCGGGAAGCGCCTCCCTTACCGTGGCCGGTCTGCCTGCTCGGCGGAGTATGCCGCGAGCACGTCGCTCATGGTGTACCAGCCGGGCGGCCTGCCCGCCAGGAACCTGACGCAGGCAATCGTGCCGTGCGCGAAACAGTCCCTGGATTCGGCCACGTGCTTTATCTCGATTCTCTCACCGCTCATTCCGAAGATGACGGTGTGCTCGCCCACCACGTCTCCGGCTCGAACAGAGTGTATGACGACTTTCCTGCCTGCGGCGCCGACGCTCTGCTCGAGTGTGCGCGCCAGCCGTATCGCGGTCCCGCTGGGCGAGTCTTTCTTGGCGCGATGGTGCTTCTCCACTATCTCCACGTCGCACTGCCCGCCGGCCGCCCGTCGCACCTGGGGCAATATGCCGTCCATCAAGCTCACCCCGCGGCTCATGTTGGGCGAAACGAGGACCGCAATCCTCTCGGCGGCCGTCCTCAACTGCCGGATGCCCTCTTCGGTGTTGCCCGTCGTGCCCGTCACCAGAGCCACCCCCCTTTCCAGGCAGAAGGCCAGCGCTTCGGTCGTTCCGGCCGGAGAGCTGAAATCCACGACCACGTCCGGGACGGGAACGTCCGGGGAGTAACCCACGAACACCGGAACGCTCCGGCCCCGAAGCTCGACGGAACCGCCTGCCCTCACGTTGCCACGGCTCTCCACGCCGGCCACAACGTCCAGGTCGTCCTCCATGGACATAAGTTCCGCCACCCTGCCCCCCATGCGGCCGCATATGCCGGCTATCAGGACGCGCAGGTTCATCGACAAGACCCCCCGGACAGGCTCCCTCAGAGCCTCCCCATTCGCCTCAGTACCTCCCTGAGGACAGCCTCAGTTTCCTGCTTCACCGGCACCATCGGGAGCCGCAGTTCGCCCGAGCACACCCCCAGGATCTCGCACGCCTTCTTCACAGGAGCCGGGTTCGTCTCGGCAAACAACGCCTTGAAGAGCGGCAGCAGCACGTAGTGGGCCTGCCTGGCCCCTTCCAGGTCGCCCATCGCGAACTTTTCCAGTATCCGCACCATCTCCCGCGGCGCCACGTTTCCGGCCACTGATATCACGCCTTTGGCCCCGAGGGCCAGCATCGGCAGCGTGAGGGAATCGTCACCGGACAGCACCGTGATGTCGCACCTGGAGAGAATGGCGCTCACTTGGTCCAGAGACCCGCTCGCCTCCTTTATCGCCTTTATGTTGGCCACCTCCGCCAGGCGCCACACGGTCTCGGGCATCATGTTCACCCCCGTGCGACCGGGCACGTTGTAGAGGATGACCGGTATGCGCACCGCCTCAGCCACTGCCTTGAAGTGCCTGTACTGCCCCTCAGGACCCGGCTTATTGTAGTAAGGCGTTATGAGCATCACTCCGTCCGCTCCCAGCTCCTCCGCAGTCCTGCTGTGCCCGATGGAATCAGTCGTGTTGTTGGTGCCGGTGCCCGGCACGACTTTGCACCTGTGCGAGGCCGCCTCTATCACCGTCCTCGTCACCTCGCGCCTTTCGTCGGCAGTCAGAGTCGCCGCCTCTCCCGTGCAACCCGCCGGGACCAGGCCGTCGCAGCCGGCCTCGACGAGACTGTCGGTGAGCTTGGCCAGTGCGTCCAAGTCCACCTTTCCGGCCTTGAACGGTGTCACCATGGCCACGTACAGACCCTTGAACATAGACCCTCTCCAGTTTCGCGCACGGGCCGCCCGCTAGCGGGCCCCGGCCACCTTTCCGGCCGCGGCCCGAAGTGTGTCAAGGCCCATGACACCTTCATACACCAGTTGAGCTGATCCCTGTAAGAATATTTGTGACAAAGGATTTGAAGGCTCCTTGAACCTCACGCGCAGCGTATCCCCTCCCCTCGTCCTGACTCGCACGGGCGGCCTGACCAAGCCCCTCTGCGCGAGACACACTGCCGCCGCCGCCGCTCCGGTGCCGCAGGCCAGCGTCTCCGCTTCGACTCCCCTCTCGTAAGTCCGCAGCTCCACCCCACCACCCTGGAGCACCCTCACGAAATTGACGTTAGCGCCCGAGCTGCCGAAGGCCCTGTGTCGCCTGATCTCCCTCCCCAGGCCGTCTACGTCGAGCGTTCCCAGGTTTCCGCGAATGGTCACGAAATGCGGGACACCCGTGTTGACGAAGTCCCCCCTCACCAACCCGAACTTGGTCTTCAGGTTGAGGTTCGGCCGGAAGTCGCTCGGCTCGTCCAGGGCAAGCTCGACTTTTCTGCCCCGGACAACCGCACCCACGGTCCCGGAGCCCACCTCGATCGTCATCCGGGCCGGGGCAAGCCCGTTCTCGAACGCGTAAAGAGCCGCGCACCTGGTGCCGTTCCCGCACAGGGCGGCCTCCCTGCCGTCCGAGTTGTAGTACGCCAGGCGAAAGTCCGCTGTCCTGCTCTCACGTATGAACAGCACCCCGTCCGCGCCCACCGAGTGACCCCGGGCGCAGAGTGCCCTCACCATGCGCCCGGAGCGAAGAATCGGGTGCGCCTCGAGTCTCCCTCGTCTGGCGTCCAGAAGCACGAAGTGATTTCCCGCGCCCGAGACCTTGTGGAAGTGGATCGACTGCGCGCGACGGCTCACGTGACTCCTTCGTTGGCGGTGTTTCCACCGCGTCTAATGCGTGACGGCGCTGTCCGCTCCGACTGGTGCCCGGGTGGTGTCCGGCGCCTGCGCTTCCGCGTCGGGCCGCTCCCACATTGGAGAGCGGGTCTCTGCGTCCGCCGGTGCTTCCTCCGTCCTTTGCGGTCGGGGTGTCGGGCAGGCAAGCCTCAACTCGACACCAGTCACGACCTCGCCCGGAGTCACCTCCACGAAGTGAGGCTCCAGACACTCCGCCTCAGCTTGGGCGTCCCTCACGCCGTTTCTGTTGAGGTCCGCGAAGCACGTAAGCTTGTAGCGGCCCGCGGGCATGTCGCCCATCGAGAACACGCTGTCCCTTCCGGCGCCCCCGCTGAAGGAAACGGCCGAATCGGCCAAAGACACCGCGACGACGGCGACGGCGACGCTCTCGGGTACGAAGCAATGGTGCACGACTCCGCGCACGCCGCCGGGCTCCTTCGGGTCCACCAGGGCAATCTCCACGTCCGAGACCGCCGGCTCGTCAGCGGTCACCCGCGCCGGGCTCTGTGCGGGACTGGCGAAATCGGTCCCCTCGTCGTACACCCGGTTGCCGTCCTTGTCCTTGAAGGCGAAAAGCAGGTACGTCCCGGCCGGCAGGCCCAGAAGCTCGAATTCGCCCTTAGACCCGGCCTGGGACACGTAGTGCCCCGCGTCGCGCACGAAATCGGGCATGGGCGTCCGGGCCGAGTCGAACGCCCAGACCGGCATTCCGGGAGCCGGCAGGCTCTTGGCCGTGACGACTCCGGCGATGCGGCCGGCCGCGACGGAATCGCCCGTCGAGAACGTGAACGCGTACGGCTCCCTGGTCGCGTTGCCGTGCGAGTCCTTGCAGCCCGACATCAACGTCACGCCGTACGTGGTCGCCGGCGCGAGCGATTCGGCCGGAGCCAGACAAAATGAGTTCTCTTTCCAGCTCGTCTCCCCGACCTTGACTGCGGGCCTCATGGTCACGGCGTCCCGCACGCTCCTCTTGTCCATCTGCTCGCTGAAAGTGATGCAGACCCAGGACGCCGCTCCCACGCCTGCAGCGCCCGAGTCCGGTGCAGTCGAGACTACGCGGGGAGGTTCGGCGTCCACCGGCCCGCCCGGGGGGAGCCCTCTTCTGGCGCACGAACACGCGAGCACACACACGAGAAGCGCGAGAAGACCCGGCGTGAACGCGGCGCAGCGCCGGCACCCGATTCCACTCATGACATCAATCTCAGGAGAATGGCCTTCTGCATGTGCAGCCTGTTCTCCGCTTGGTCGAAGACCACCGAACGAGCCCCGTCCATGACGCTGTCGGTTATTTCGTCCCCCCTGTGGGCGGGCAGGCAGTGCATGACCAGGCAGTCCGGCTTGGCGACGGCCACGAGGCCGTCGTCCACCCTGAACGCGGCGAACGTCTTCTTGCGCGCCTCGGCCTCTTCTTCCTGGCCCATGCTTGCCCAGACGTCGGTGTAGATGACGTCCGCGCCTTGCGCGGCCCTGAGCGGCTCGCGGTGCAGCTCCACGCGTGAACCGACCTCCTGAGCGACAGGACCCATCACCTCCGCCGGCGGTTCGTGCCCCTCCGGCACGCACACTCTGAGTGTGAAGCCGAACCTGGTCGCGGCGTTCAGCCATGAATTGCAGACGTTGTTGCCGTCCCCGATGAACAGCACAGTCATGGAATCCAGGTTCTTGCCCTTTTCCGAGGCCGTAAAAATGTCGGAAAGCACCTGGCAGGGGTGCAGCAAGTCGGTCAGGCCGTTTATCACGGGCACCGAGGCCTCGCGGGCCAGGTCCACGGCCACCGCGTGGCTGAACGTGCGGATCATGATGCCGTCGACGTACCTTGAGAGCACCCTGGCCACGTCGCCCACCGACTCTCTCCGGCCCAGGCCGATCTCCTTGTCCGTGAGGTATATCGAGCTCCCTCCGAGTTGGGCCATGCCCGCCTCGAAACTCACCTTGGTCCTCAGACTGGGCTTGTGAAATATGAGCCCCAGGGTCTTCCCGGCCAGGTCCGCGGACACCTTTCCCTCCATGAGCTCCCTCTTCTTTTTCGCCGCCAGGGTGATCAGCTCTTGGATCTCGACCCTGCTCAGGTCTTTGATTGACAGAAGACTCCCGGCCCGCCTGCCGGTGCCGGCTGACGCGTATGCCACGTGCTACCTCCGTTACAGAATGTACCGACTCAGGTCCCTGTTTTCCACGATTCTGTCCAGCTTCTGCCGCACTACAGCGGCCGTCACTTCCACTGTCTTCTTCCTGGCCTCCGGGACGGCAAACAGCAGGTCCTCCAGCAGCGTGGTCATGACAGTGTGAAGCCTCCTCGCGCCGATGTTCTCGGCCTGCTCGTTCACTCTCGTCGCTATGGAGGCAATCTCCTCGACTGCATCCTGACTGAACGAGACGGCTACGCCCTCGGTCTCCAGCAGCGCCTGGTATTGTTTCAGGAGGGCGTTCTTGGGCTCAGTGAGGATTCTGACGAAGTCGTCTTTCGTGAGGTTCTCCAACTCCACTCTTATCGGGAACCGGCCTTGGAGCTCGGGAATAAGGTCCGACGGCTTGCGCGAGTGGAACGCTCCCGCCGCTATGAACAGGATGTGGTCCGTCTTCACCATGCCGTACTTGGTCGCGACGGCGCTGCCCTCCACTATGGGCAAAATGTCTCTTTGCACGCCTTCCCGCGACACGTCCGGACCGACCGTGCTCTTGCTGCCCACTATCTTGTCTATCTCGTCTATGAAGATGATGCCCGAGTTCTGCGCCCTGTCCAGCGCCTCCGACACCACCTTGTCCATGTCCACGAGCCGGTGAACCTCCTCCTGAAACAGGATGTTGCGGGCGTCGGACACGGGAACCTGCGTGCGCTTCTTCTTCTGCGGAAACATGCCGCCGAAGGCCTCCTGCATGTTTATGTCCATCTCTTCCATGCCCGCGCTGGAGAATATTTCGATCGTCGGGAAAACCTTCGAGGCGACCTCCATCTCGACCACGCGCTTGTCCAGTTTCCCCTGCCTCAGCAGGTCTCTCATCTTGGCCCTGGTGACCTCCATGCCGTCACGAGGGTCGTCCGGAAACAGGTCTACCTCGCCCTCGCCC
>JAFGJU010000193.1 GCA_016928935.1 Candidatus Eiseniibacteriota bacterium
AGCTCGGCAGCTATGGCCAGCGCGATCTCGTACGGCCCCTCGGCTCCGATGTCGAGGCCTATGGGCGTGTGCACCTTCGAGAAAAGTGACTCGTCCACGCCTGCCTTCTTCAGCACCGCCCAGGTGTCGGCTATCTTGGTCTTGGAGCCTATCATGCCGAGGTAGGCCGATTCCTGGTCTATTACCCGGGTCAGCACAGTCCTGTCGGACGGGTGGCTCCTCGTGACTATGACCACGTAGCAGTTCTCGTCCAGGGCCGGAAGCCCTGTCCTGTATTCCGCGTCTGTGAGCACGGTTTCGACGATTCCGGCGTAGACCCCCCTTCCCGCGGCACCGCCGCCCGCGCTTCCGCCGCTGACACCTCCCGCACCGCCGCCGACCACTCCACCACCACCCGCCACTCCACCGCCCCGAGCCCCAAACTGCGCGAGTATCTCCGGTCTGTCGTCCACGACCGTGATCCTGAAATCCAACCCTTCCGCTATCCTGACCAGATCCCTGCCGACGTGTCCGCCGCCGAAGATGATCAACCGGTCGGGCCTTGCGAAAAGCTCCATGAACACCTCAGCTTCGCCTCCGCAGGCCATCCCGGTGGACCCCGGGCCGGGCTCCTCGAACTTATACGTCTTGAGCAGGTGGCGCTGAGGCCCGGTGAAGAGCGACGCGCAGTCGTCAATCACCATTTTCTCGAACGCGCCGCCTCCGACGGTCCCCGATATCGTGCCGTCCGGGAACACGAGCATTCTGGCCCCCGCGTCCCTTGGCGACGAGCCCGCCGTCCTGACAATGACCGCGGCCGCGAACACGCGTCCCGCCGCGCGGTGTCCGGCTATTTCGTTGTGAATGTCCAAGCGATCACCTCCTGCGATGCGTCACCCGCACAGCACTGCCCCGCCGTTCACGTTCAGTATCTCGCCGGTGATGAAAGAGGCCAGGTCGGACGCCAGAAAGAGGACCGGGCCCGCGATCTCCTCCGCCGTTCCCACGCGTCCCATGGGTATCAGCGACAGAATCGTCTTTCTCTCCGGCGACCTGAGCGGGGGCCTCGTCATATCGGTGTAAATCCACCCTGGAGCCACGCAGTTGACCCTGATGTTGTGAGGCGCAAGTTCGACCGCGAGCGACTTGGTAAGGCTTATGACGGCCCCCTTGGACGCGGCGTAAGCCGAGTGAAAAGCCTCGCCGCGTTGTCCTGCGGTGGAGGAAATGGTCACTATGACCCCGGACTTGCGCTTCTTCATGTGGGGCACGACGGCGTTTATGACGTTGAAGACTCCCACGATGTTTACGCCAACGGCCTCCGCCAGCCTCTTCTGGGATTTGCTGTCTATGGGCTCGTATTTCCACACTCCGGCATTGGTAACCAGCACGTCCAGTCTGCCGAACGCCTTGAGGCAGCGGGCCACCATGTTCCGGACCTGTGTCCTGTCGGAAACGTCGGCCCGGGCTGCCATGGCCCTGACTCCCAGTCTCTCCGCGGCCTTCTTCACCCGTTCCGCGTTCAGCGAGTGGACGCCGTAGTTGACAACGACGTCGCAACCGGCCGCCGCGAACGCCAGGCATATTGCCTTCCCTATACCCCTGGACCCACCGGTCACGAGCGCCACTTTGCCCTCAAGCACCGTACTTCCCTCCGCCGTAACCTCTAACTACGACAAGCGTCCTGTTTCAACGTCCAACTCATTTGCTGGAGCCTAAGTCGCGCCTGATTGAGCCGAAGTCGATCTCCCGCACGGTCTGCCAGAACCACTCCTCCGCCAGCCCGAGCTTTCTTGCCAGGTCGGTCTCGTCCGAGACGAAATAGAGCGCCCTCAGCCTCTCGACCACGTCTCGCGGCAGGTCGTAAAGAATGTGGTGCGTTCTAAAATTGTAGTGTAGCGGCCTGTGCTTCATCCGGAGCGCCTCCAGCAGGAGCTCCAGCACCAGCCGCGTGTAAAGGTCCAGCGCCTCCACGTAGTTGCCGCGTTTCATCTCCCTGGGCACGAAGCACCGGAACATCTCGAAGCGCGCCTTCATCTTCTCAACGCGGCCGCGCAGATTCTCCACGAACTTGTCCGCGTCCACGTGCGGGACAGCGACCGCGCCGTTCTTATTAAAATGAAAGAGCGCCTTCCCGTGGATCTCCGGCTCCAGGAACTTGTCTTCAGCGCCATGCTTCATCACCGCCACGTCCACGAGAAGGAACTCGCTGGCGTGCTTCAGCCGGTAGAAGGCCTGCGCGTAAGGGTGGGACGGAGGCAGCGGCACGCAGTACTTGAGCTTGATGCCGGCCAGTCTCTCCAGAGATTCCTCGACCACGGGGAAAACGTCAGCAACGCGAGAGTCCTCCACGTCGACGTAGAGGTCGATGTCGGACATCTCGTCTATGCGGTCGAACGATACGGCCCCTCCCTCCCACATGGCGTGGACGTAGTCCAGCGGCTCCAGAGCCGCCTTGAGCGCCGGGAGAACCTGCTCCCGCCCGATCTGTCCCGGTTGTCTCGCCGATTGCTTCATGCCGACTCCGGCGTGTCAGTCACGCCTCTGATCGCTCCGCGGTGTTCGTGACTCGTGAGCAGCTCTGACCGTGAGGCCGGGCAATCGAGGTCACGCCTCGAACTGCTCCCACAGGACTTTGACTCTTTCCATCAATTCGGCGAACCGCGGCTCGCCGCGGACATTGGCCAGGAGCGGGTCGTGCTTGCTCATGAAAGGGTAGTTCGTGAAGCCTCTGCTCACTGAGTTCTCGAGCCAGTCCAGTGAATTCTCCGTGTCACCCAGGGCCGCGTAGAAAGCGCCAATCCAGTTCGAGTATTGCGGGTCACGTTTCGCCGTCTCGACGAGGTCGGGAGTGACGACCTCCGCGACGGTGGCTCTGTCCCCTTTCAGAGCATACTGGAGCAACAGCCCCAATTTCACGTAGAAGTGCCCCGGGGCCCGCCTCGCTGCCTCCTCGACCTGCGCGACGCCCTCTTGGCGCCTTCCGCTGTAAACGAGCGTGTAAGCGTACCAAAGCTGACGCGCGGGATTGAGAGGGTCGAGGTCGAGGGCCCTTTTCATGACTTCGCAGGCTTCCTCGAACTCTCCGCCGTAGTAGTAGACCTCCGATAGCGCGCTGAAGGCTCTCGAAGCCAGCGGCTCTATCTTCACCAGTCTCTCCCCCAGCGGCAGGGCCTCGGCCGTCCTGCCCACCACCGAATATCCAATGGTGAGCCACGCAAGAGCGTCGGGGTTGTTCGGCTCGACTGCCAGAACGCGCTTGAAGTGGCGCACGCTCTGCTGCTGGTCTCCCCTCACAGCCTGGTATATGAGGCCGAGTATGAGATGCCCCTTGGGCGAGCTGGGGTCGAGCTCGAAGGCCTTTCCGACGTACTCTTCCGCCTTCTCCACGTAGTCCTCCTGCCTGGCCCCTATGTTGACGTACTGCCAGTAGGCGTAGGCCATTCCGGCGTAGAGGAGCGCGTTCTCGCCCACGACTTCCAGTCCGTTCCTGAGATAGGTGAGCGCGCGCTCGAGAGCGTCCTCCGTCATTCGCACTACCTCCTGGTTGGCCTTGAGGTAGCACTCGTAAGCGTAGGCGTTGTCTATCGGCCTCTCAAGGATGCCCTTCGTTTCCTCAGGGGTCAGCCGGAGCTTGAGAGCGTCCACGATGGCCCGCGACACCTTCTCCTGCATGCTGAAGACGTCCTGAAGGCCGCCCGAGTACTTGTCCGCCCAAACCGTCACGTCGTTCGCCGCGTCTATGAGCTGAGCGTTTATGCGAAGACTGTCCCCGGATTTCCTGACGCTCCCTTCCAGCAGGTACTGCGCGTTGAGCTCTTTTCCTATCGTCTTCGAATCCTTGGTCGTGCCCTTGAGCTTCATGGCGGAAGTGCGCGATATGACCCGCAGGCTGCGCACCATAGAGAGGTCGTTGATTAGTTCTTCGGTGAGGCCGTCGCTGAAGTATTCGTTGTCCCTTCCCGGACTGATGTCCTCGAACGGCAGGACCACAATCGAGTGCCGCCTCTCTGAAAGCACCGCGCCCACCGCCGAAGAGACCCCAAGGTCGTGCAGGAACTCCTCCACATCCTGGTAGCGCTTTTCCCTGTCCTTCTCCAGCGCCCTGGAGACTACTTGCTGCAGTGCCTCCGGGACGTCGGGTCTGAACTCGGCCAGCGGCTTCGGCTCTTCGTTGAGAATGGAGTACACCAGCGCCTGCTCGTAGTCGGCGTTGAACGGCAGCTTCCCGCTCAGCATCTCGTAGAGCACGACGCCCAGGGACCAAATGTCCGTCCGGTGGTCCACCTCCTCGTACCCAACCTGCTCGGGAGACACGTAGGCAACAGTGCCCACCATCGTCTTCGGGCCCGAGGTCCCAGGCGTGCCGGCCAGTTTGGCCACGCCGAAGTCCATTATCTTGGCCCGTCCGGAGTCCGTGATCATTATGTTGAGACTGTTTATGTCTCTGTGAACAATCCCTCTCCGGTGCGCCTCCCGGAGCCCGTCGCCCACCTGCATGGCGATGTCCAGGGCCGTCTCCACGCTGAGCGGCCCTGAGGCCAGACGCTGCTTGAGAGTCTCGCCCTCGTAGCAGGCCATGGCGATGAAGATCTGGCCTTCGTCGGCTTCCTCGATTTCGTGGATAGTGCAGATGTTGGGATGGTCGAGGGCCGAGGCGGCCCTCGCCTCCTGGACGAAGAGGTCAACTGCCTCGGGATTCCGAACCAGCTCGGGAGACAGGAACTTGAGCGCGACCTGGCGCATCAGCTTGGTGTCCTCGGCCCGATAGACCACACCCATCCCACCCTGACCCAATTTGCCGAGAATGTGATAGTGAGATACCGTCTTCCCGATCATGAATACCGTCCTCGGCGGCTCCTCTGCCACGTTCATTTCACCCCGAGCTCCCGGAGCACGTTTTCCGCGTCGTCCACGAGGTCAGCCACCCAAAGCACGTAGCGGATGTCCACGTGGATCGAGCGAGTCACCTCCTCATGGAAGGCGAAGTCGTGCCCGAGACCCTCGTAGTTCCCGTCGAAGAGACAGCCCACCACCTCTCCCTTTGAGTTCAGCACGGGGCTGCCGGAATTGCCGCGCGTGGAGTCGTTCGTCGTGAGCAAGTTGACTGCCACGCTGCCCAGACCCGGGTCCGCATACTGCCCGTACTCGCGCTCCGCAGCAAGTTCAAGTATCTTCTGGGGACAGTCGAACGGCTCCGCACCCGTGTTCTTCTCGACGACTCCTTCCAGCGTCGTGAACGGGACATACTCGACCGCGTCGCGCGGCGAATACCCTTTGACGTTCCCGTAACTGAACCTCATGGTGCCGTTGGCGTCCGCGTACAGCTCGCGGTCGGACGCGCCGGCCAGGGCTTTCATCCACTTCAGCATCAGGAGCTGCTCCGCGCCCGAGAACTCCTTCCTGCGTTCCAGTCTCTCTTGGTTCTCGGCGTACAGCCTTCCGGACAGCGTCACGAAGGCGTCGCTCTCGGCCAGGAACGCCTCACGCGAGAGCCCAAACATGCGGAGACGCTCCTCCCTCCGGTCGAGTTTGGTGCCTGCGTACAACCCGTCCAGAAAGACGTCGACGGCCTCTTCCAGCTCACTCGCGGACTTCGAACCGAGCACGGCGTCCAAGGCCGCAATCCTCTGCCCTTCCGGGAGCTGGGCCGCCTCCAGGAAAAGCATCTTTAGTATGGCCCGCTCGCTGCCGAGGTGCATCTGAGTCTGAAACACGTCCAGGTCTCGCCTCAGGTCTGGGACCCTCCGCTCCATGAACTCCGGCTCACGGTCCATGTCCCTCTTTTCCTTCTCGACGCTCCATCTGTACAGCAACATCGCCTCTTCCAGGAGAGTGCTCTGCCCCACCAGGTAGGCCAGGACAAGGTCCTTCTTTCGATGCTCGGCTTGCCGTTCGTGAAGGGTCTTGAACTCCTCCAGAAGGACGGAGAATTCGGCCGCGGCCTCCGGGTCAGCCTGGAGACTGGAGAGCATCTCTTTCTCCTTTTCCCGCTGCGCCTCCACGACCCTGAACCTCTTGAAACCATCGAGTATTCCCTGGTAGTCCTTGATGTTGTTGTGGTACCCCTTGACTGTCGAGGCCGTGCGAACGGCAGCCACC
>JAFGJU010000194.1 GCA_016928935.1 Candidatus Eiseniibacteriota bacterium
CCGACCACGCCCGCCTTCGAGGCCGCGTAGTTCGCCTGGCCCGTGTTTCCGATGAACCCTATCACCGACGAGACGTTCACGATGCGGCCGTTCCTGCGCTTCAGCATCTCGCGCAGGAACGCCTTCGTGCAGTTGAACGTGCCCTTCAGGTTGACATCGATGACCGCGTCCCAGTCTTTTTCGTCCATTCTGAGGACGAGCCCGTCCTTGGTGATGCCCGCGTTGTTTATGAGGATGTCCACTTTGCCGAACGATTCCAGGATCTCCCTGGCGGCTCTCTCCACGTCCGACGCCGAGCTCACGTTCGCCTTCACGAAAAGGGCCTTCCCTCCCAGAGCCTTGAGCTCGGACAGCAGGTCTTCGACTCCCTCGTCCTTGAGGTCCATCACGGCCACATCGCTGCCTTTTCGCGCCAGGCAGAGGGCTATGGCCCGGCCTATTCCCTGCACTCCCCCGGTCACCACCGAGGACTTGCCAGACAACTCCATGCTTCACCTCCCGCCCGAGCTGGGCTGCGTGAAGAGTGCGACCGCGGCCGCCACGTCCGCAGGACTCCCCGCGCTCGCGACGGACGCCTGCCTGTCTATGCTCCGCATGAGCCCCTTCAGCACGTTCCCAGGCCCGACTTCAACGAACTGCTTCACCCCGGCGGAGAGCATCCGGCGCATGGACTCCTCCCATCGCACGGCGCCCAGTACCTGGCGAGCCAGATTCTGCTTGATGTCAACGGGCTCCGTCTCTTCCACCGCCGTGTAGTTGGCCACGACGGGAAAGCCCGCCTGCCGCACGTCCACGCTCTTCAGCACTTCCTCGAGGCCCCTCGAAGCGGATTCCATCAGGGGGGAGTGGAACCCACCGCCGACGGGAAGGCGGACCGCCCTGGCCGCGCCCTTCTCGCGGGCCAGCCTCATACATTCCTCCACCGCCGGCGTTTCACCCGACACCACGAGCTGAGTCGGAGAGTTGAGGTTTGCGGCCAGCACTATTCCCTTTTGCGATGCCTCGCCGAGGACCTCCTCCAGTGCGCCCGGGGGCAGTCCCAGAACAGCGGCCATCGTGCCCGGCCTCTCCAGCCCGGCCCGGTGCATCAGCTCTCCCCTCTTCTGGACCAGGGCGAGACCGTCGTCGAACCCGAGGGCCCCCGCGGCCACCAGCGCCGAATACTCGCCGAGGCTGTGGCCGGCCGCCACGGTGGGCCTGACGCCGGACTGGGTCAGCACCCTGAACGCGGCCACGCTGTGCACAAAGATGGCGGGCTGGGTATTCCTGGTCTCCCTGAGCCGTTCCTCCGGACCGTTGAACGACACGTCCGATATCGAGAATCCCAGTATGGCGTCTGCCTCCTCGTACGTCTTCCTCGCCACCGGGTGAGCGTCGCACAGCTCCTTGCCCATGCCGACGTGCTGAGACCCTTGTCCGGGAAACAGGAATCCCAACTGCAAGACACAATCTCCTTGGAAATAAGGCGGGCCGGCCGCAGAATGCTACCAGCGCAGGACCGCTGAACCCCACGTGAAGCCCGCGCCGAAGGCGACCAGGCACACCAGGTCGCCCTCCTTCACCCTGCCTTCCTTCCTGGCCTCGTCCAGGGCCAGGGGCACGCTCGCGGCCGAAGTGTTTCCGTACTTGTTCACGTTCACAAAGACCCGGTCCATCCCTATGCCGAGACGCTTCGCGGTAGCCTCTATGATGCGCAGGTTGGCCTGATGCGGAATCAGAAGAGCGACCTCGTCCGCTCCGACCCCGGCCTTCTTCATGGCGTCCTTGGCCACTGTCTCCATCGAGCGCACGGCGCTCTTGAAGACCTCGTTCCCTTTCATCTTGATGAAGTGCATCCTGGTGTTCAATGTCTCCTGAGTGGCCGGATGCAGGGACCCGCCCGCCGGGAGCTCGAGCAGAGTGCCCAGGCTTCCGTCGCTGCCCATGCTGGTCGAGAGCACTCCCCTTCCGGTCTCGCAGGGCACGACCACCGCCGCGCCGGCTCCGTCGCCGAAGAGGACGCAAGTGTTCCTGTCCTCCCAGTCCACCAGCTTCGACAGAGTCTCGACGCCGACCACGAGCACCCTGTCCAGTGCGCCTATGCCTATCAGGCCGGAGGCCACGGACAGCCCGTAGACGAAACCGGAGCAGGCGGCGGAGAGGTCCATGGCCGCGGCGTTCGACGCTCCGAGCTTCTCCTGCAGAGTGCACGCGGTAGACGGGAACAACCTGTCCGGTGTGACCGTGGCCACTATGACGAGCTGAATCTCCTCGGCCGTGATCCGCGCTTCCGCCATGGCAATCTTTGAGGCCTCGGCGGCCAGGTCGCTGGAGGCGACTCCGTCGTCGGCCACGTGCCTTTCCTTTATCCCGGTGCGCGTGGTTATCCACTCGTCGCTCGTATCCACCATGCGCTCCAACTCGGCGTTCGTGATCACCCTCGGCGGCGCGTAGGAGCCCGTTCCGGCGATGCGCGCACCTCTAATGTGCTTCAACCTTGCCTCCGGTGTAGAGCGTGAGCTCGTCCCTGATTATGTCGTTGACTCTGGTTTCGACGAACCTGACGGCCGCCTTGACGGCGTTCTTGACCGCCTTCGCGGAGGAACTGCCGTGACAAATGATGCAGACGCCGTCAACGCCCAGGAGAGGGGCGCCGCCGTATTCGGCGTAATCCAGCATGCGCTCCAGTCTCTTGAAGGCCGGCTTCATCAGAAGCGCGCCGACCTTGTTCCGAAAAGCCGAGTCCACTTCCTCCCTGATGGACGCCGCCAGCAGGTGTATCACGCTCTCCATGAACTTGAGGAGGATGTTCCCCGTGAACCCGTCACAAACGACTACGTCCGCCCGTCCCCTGAATACGTCGCGGCCTTCCACGTTGCCTATGAACTTGAGAGGGCTCTCCGACAGAAGCTTGTGCGCCTCCACGGCCAGGTCGCTGCCCTTCGTGCCCTCCTCGCCTATGTTGAGGAGTCCGACTTTGGGCTCGGGCCTCTCCAGGAAGTTCCTGGCGTATATGCTTCCCATTATGCCGAACTGAACCAGATTGACGGGCTTGCAGTCCGAGTTGGCGCCGACGTCCAGCATCACGCACCCGCCGAACTCGTTGGGCACGACCGTGGCGATTGCGGGCCTGTCCACGCCCGAAAGACGGCCCAGGCCCAGGAGCGACGCGGCCACCACCACGCCGGTGTTGCCGGCGCTCACGAAGGCGTCGGCCTTGCCCTCCTTCTGCAGCTTGGTCGCGACGGCGATGGACGAGTTCCGCTTCTTTCTGAAAGCGACGGCCCCCTCCCCCATGCCTATGACCTCGGGCGCGTGTATCAACCTGAGCGGCAGGCCGTCGGTGCCCAGCTTCGACAGCTCAACCCGCATGGTGTGTTCGTCTCCGAACAGGACCACTTCGGCGGCTCCCTTGAGCTCTCTGGCGGCCTGAACGGCTCCTGCGACTATCACCTGAGAGCCCAGGTCTCCGCCCGTCGCGTCCACAGCTATGCACGGGATACTGTTCCGGGACATCGTTACCGCGTTACTTCACCCAGGGAGTAGTGATCTCTGCACCCTTGTAGTAACCGCAACTCGGGCAGGCGCGATGAGGCAGTTTGGGATTTCCGCAGTGCGGACAGGTTGAGGAACCCGGCTTGGACAGCTTCCAGTGCGTACGCCTCTTGTCCCTTCTGGTCTTGGAATGTCGCCTTTTCGGTAGCGCCATTACTCGCTTCCCTCCTTCTTCAACTTCGCCAGAGCGCTCCAACGAGCATCGGGCTGTTTGGCGGCGCAGCTGCACGTCTGCTCGTTCAGGTTGACGCCGCAGACGGGGCAGAGCCCCCTGCAATCCTCTCTGCACAGGGGCTGCATGGGGCTGGAGAGCACTATCGCCTCTCTGACGATCGGCCCCATGTCGAGAGTCTTGCCGTCGTGATGAGCGACGTAGGTCTCGCCCTGTTCTTCGTCCGCCCGGGGCTTGTGAGCCCCAATCTTATCACAGAAAACCTCAAACTCTACACTAAACTTCCGGTCGTAAGGGCGAAGACACCTCGAGCACTCCTCCGACACGACCCCGCTGGCCTTGCCCAGTATGACCAGCTCATCGCCCCTCTTGTGAATGGTGAGGGTCACGAGCACGTCCGACTTGAGCTCGCCGGGCAGCCCGCCCAGGTCCAGGCTGGAGGCGCTCTCCCTCAACTCGAGCGAGTTCTCCCCTTCCTTCAGGGCCGGGACGTCTATCTTCATGGGTCCCCACCTCCCCCCGGTCGCTCCACCGGGCGCCCACGCGCACACAGTCGGAATCCGGCGCGGCGGCCCGCGCAGGTCCGGGCAGCAGGGCGACCGAGCCGGGGGCTCTCAGGCCACGGCTGCGGCCCCGAACACGAGCCCAATCTCCCGCTGCGCGTTCTCGACCGAGTCGGGCGCGTGCACAGCGTTCCGCTGCACGTCCAGGCCGTAGAGCCTGCGCACCGTGCCCTCGGGTGACTTGGCCGGGTCCACCTGCCCGACCAGCTCCCTCATGGCTTTCACGGCGTCCTCGCGCTCGAGGAGGCACGCCACGCACGGGCCGGACGCCATGTACTCCGTCAGGGGCCCGAAGAAGGGTTTCTCCCTGTGCACCGCGTACAGCACCTGGGCGTTCGCCGGGCTCAGCCGAAGCACTTTGAGCTCCACGATCCTAAAGCCCCTCTCCTCGGCCATGGAGATTATCTTACCGGCGAGGCCTCTCTCGACCGCGTCCGGTTTTACTATAATCAGTGTTCTTGACATTATCGCGTCCGTCCTGTGGATAAGCTCGTTCCCGGCGCGACCCCGGAGGGGCACGTGTCGGGCAACTGCCCTCCGTCCCCTTCCGGCAGGCCCGCTACTTCATCAGCGAGGCCACCAGTCCGCTGATCTGAGAAGGTATGTCGGCCACGGCGATACCGCTCTTCTTGAAGGCGGCTATCTTCTCCGCCGCGGTGCCGGTCCCGCCAGAGACAATGGCGCCGGCGTGTCCCATCCGTTTGCCCGGAGGAGCTGTCTGTCCGGCCACAAAACCCACCACCGGCTTCCTTATCTCCGACTTGATGAATTCGGCCGCCTCCTCCTCGTCCGTGCCGCCGATCTCCCCGATGAGGACTATGGCCTTGGTCTCGGGGTCTGCCTGGAAGAGCTTCAGGGTGTCTATGAAGTTGGTGCCTATGATGGGGTCCCCGCCTATCCCGATGCACGTGGACTGGCCGAGCCCCGCCTTGGTCAGCTGGTTCACCACCTCGTAGGTCAGCGTTCCGCTTCTGGAGACGACACCCACGTTTCCGCGCGTGTGTATCTGGGCCGGCATGATGCCGACCTTACACTTGCCCGGGGAGATGATGCCGGGACAGTTGGGGCCGATCATCCTCACGCCCAGCGATTTCATCTTGCTGTAGATTTTCACCACCTCGGAGGTGGGAATGCCCTCGGTGATGCAGACCACCAGCTCGACGCCGGCGTCGAAGGCCTCGTGGACGGCGTCCGCGGCGAAAGAATACGGGACGTACGCTATCGAGGCGTTGGCGCCCGTGGCCTCGCGCGCCTCTCTCACGGAGTCAAACACCGGCACTCCCACGCACTCGGTCCCTCCCTTTCCGGGAGTCGCGCCGGCCACGACCTTGGTGCCGTAGTCTATCATCGTCTTGGCGTGGAAAGAGCCGTCCCGGCCGGTTATGCCCTGGACGATTACCTTTGTCTTTTCGTCTACCAGAATACTCAATTTACTCCTCCCTTAGCCATCTGGAGGGCCTGCCTTACGCCTTCGTCCATGAGCGCCGTCGCGGTCAGGTTGGCGCTCCGAAGTATCTCTCTCGCCTTCTCCTCGTTCGTTCCGGTGAGTCTTATCACTATGGGAACCTTGATGTTGATCTCCTTGAGCGCCCTGACTATGCCCGAAGCGACGTCGTCGCATCTCGTGATGCCGCCGAATATGTTGAAGAACACCGCCTTCACTCCGGGGTCCGAGCAGATGATCCTCATGGCCGTGAGGACCTTGTCCGGGCTCGAGCTTCCGCCTATGTCCAGGAAGTTGGCCGGCTCTCCGCCGTAGTGTTTTATCAGGTCCATCGTCGCCATGGCCAGGCCCGCGCCGTTGACGCAGCAGCCGACGGAGCCGTCCAGCTTGACGTAGCTGAGGCCCATTTCCCTGGCCGCCTTCTCGTGCTCGTTCTCACCCTCGCGAAGCGCCTCCAGCTCAGCGTGCCTGAACAGGCCGTTGTCGTCCAGGTTGATCTTGGCGTCAAGCGCTATCACCTCTCCCTGCGGCGTCTTCACCAGGGGGTTTATCTCGGCCAGGGAGCAGTCCGTCTCCCAGAACACCTTCCACAGCTTGTGGGCGATGGAAGCAATCTGGGACTGAAGCTTGGGGTCTTTCTCGAGCCTGCCGGCCAGGAACCTGGCCTGGTACGGAAGGAGTCCGGTGCACGGATCCACGTGCATCTTGAAGATCTTCTCGGGGGTCGTGCGCGCCACCTCTTCGATGTCGACACCGCCGGCGGGGCTCGCCATGAACACCGGCCTCTTGGCCTTTCTGTCCGTTACAAGGCCGAGGTAACTCTCGCTCGCCACCTCCACGCTGGTCGTCACCAGGACTTTCTTGACGGTGAGGCCCTTGATACTCATCCCCAGCACCTGGCCGGCTACCTTTTCGGCCTCCTCGGGCGTCTTGCCGAACTTTATTCCTCCGGCCTTGCCTCGACCGCCGACGTGAACCTGGGCCTTTACCACGACGGGCTTCCCAAGGTCCCGCGCAATCTTCCCGGCCTCTGCCGGCGACGCGGCCACTTTGCCCGGAGGCACGGGTATCCCGTAGCGCGCAAAGATCTCTTTCGCCTGGTATTCGTGGATGTTCAAGGGAGCCTCCTTTCAGTCTGAAAGACGACCGCTCGGACTAAAGCGTCCTCGCCTGGAAGATTCTCGAAAGTATCCTTTCCAGCTTGGGAGGTCCCAGCTCCTCAAGCTCGTACCGGATTCTGACTACCGGCTTGTCTACCTTGATGATGCGCCTCAGGTCGGCGGGCGTGGCGATGAGCACGACCTCGGGGTCGCAGGCCCTTATGGTGGCCTCGAGCTCGCTCACCTGTTTGGCTCCGTAGCCCAAAGCCGGCAGAAGGTGCCCGACCGCCGGATACTTGACGTAGCTCTCCTTGATCTCCCCGACCGCGAACGGCCTCGGGTCGATCAATTCCTTCGCGCCGTACTTGCGCGCGGCCACCACCCCGGCTCCGAAGGTCATTCCGCCGTGCGTGAGCGTTGGGCCGTCCTCTATTACGAGCACGCGCTTGTCCTTTATCAGCTCGGGCTTGTCCACCGATATGGGCGAGGCGGCGTCTATGACCTCCGCGTTAGGGTTCAGCAGCTTCACCGTGTCCTTGACGGCCTTGACGCTCTCGGGTGTGGCCGTGTCCTCCTTGTTCACGATCACTACGTCTGCTGCGCGCACGTTCGTCTCGCCGGGATGGTACTTGATTCCGTGGTCAGGCCTGAGAGCATCCGCCACCACTATGGACAGGTCGGGAGCGTAAAACGGCATGTCGTTGTTGCCGCCGTCCCACACGACCACGTCCGCTTCCTTCTCGGCCGCCCTGAGTATCTGCTCGTAGTCCACGCCCGCGAACAGAATCATGCCGTTCTCCAGGTGCGGTTCGTATTCCTCCCGCTCCTCGACCGTGCAGTCGTGCAGGACCAGGTCTTCCATCTTCTCGAAGCGCTGCACTGTCTGCTTCTTCAAGTCGCCGTAGGGCATCGGGTGGCGGATGATGACTACTTTCTTTCCGCTGTCTCTGAGGAGCTTGGTGACCTTACGAGTGGCCGGGCTCTTGCCCGCGCCGGTGCGGACAGCCAGGATTGCCACGATGGGCACTTTGCCCTTTATCATGGTGGCACCGGGCCCGATGATGCGGAAGTCGCAACCCGCTGCCAGGACGGCCGACGCCACATGCATCACGTGTTCGTGTGAAACGTCGCTGTAAGCGAACACAACCTCGTCCAAGTCGCCGGATCTCAATATCCTGGGCAATTCCTGCTCGGGCAGGATGGGAATCCCCCTGGGGTAGAGTTTCCCGGCTATCTCGGCCGGGTACGTCCTGTTCTCGATGTGGGGTATCTGAGTGGCAGTGAAGCAGACAACTTCGTACTCGTTGTTGTCGCGGAAGCACACGTTGAAGTTGTGAAAATCCCGTCCCCCTGCGCCCAGAATCACGATTCTCCGTCTCTTCATAGTCCTCTCCATGTTGTCGAGCGGGTCTTCAGAGCTGGTACGCCCGGGCCCCACATCGTCTCGGCCTATACGCAACTATTTCTAATGGCTTAAGTTATGCAACGCCCGGC
>JAFGJU010000195.1 GCA_016928935.1 Candidatus Eiseniibacteriota bacterium
CCTCCCTCTCCCGGCCCGGTATCATTCCTGTTGTTTCCGGCCGAGCCGACGATTGTGTAGTGCGGCGCTTCCGTCGCGATCTGGTCCCAGGCCTGGGCCTCCGAATCGTAGAAGCCGAAGTGGTAGTCCTCCGTCTCACTGATGTCGGTGTTGCCGAACCAGTACCACTCCCCCGAACTGTGGTAGTACCAACCGACTATGGTCGTGTAAGAATGGTTAGACGCTTTCATGCCGCCCGCCGCTGCGGTGGCCATCTCGGAGTTGTCGTTGTCGTAGTCGTAACAGGTGAGGTTGGCCTGATAGGACATGCCCTTGGCGGCCGCCACTACCCCGCTCGCTATCATGGTGCCCGCCACGTGCGTCGCGTGGTCGCTCTGGCCCGCGGGACTATCCACCTGGGTCACGCGGCCCGTCACCTCCTGATGCGTCGGCCTCACACTGCCGCCGTCCCATATGCCCAGGTCGCCCGCGACCGTGCCGGAACCGGTCAAGGAGAACCCGTATCCGCCGTCGGGCCACACCTTGTTCGTGCTCACGGTCGCCGCGGCCGTCAGGTTGTCCAAGCCGTAGTAAACCGGCCTTCCGCGGTCGTCCACGTACATGAGCTTGATCTCGGGGCTCTTATTCAGGGCCACCTGCGCAGGCGACTGACTCCTCAGGAGCGCCCGAAATGGTGCGCCTCTGTGTGCCTCCAACTGCCTGGCGTGATACGTCGCGAGCTCGTTCAGTTTCGCCTTGTCCGGTTTTGGCGCAGCCTGAATGGCGGACGCACTCAAGATAATGACGCCAACAACCAAGAGGCAAGCCGTGAGGACTGCGCGACTGCGAACCGAGACCATGGGGACGACCTCCGGTTTGGGGTAATGGAACAGGCAGTTGGGCTCTTGTAGAACACAAGAGATGATTCGGGCGGGCAGCTAAGCGAGACAGGGCTCAGCAGACGTGTCTCAGAATCCCGACAGGAAACGCCCCCATCAAGTAGCGCTCAACCCATTGTATTATATCACAAAACGACCGCGCAGACAACCTCGGCCGCGCCTCCAGAACCCACAAGTCTCCGACTCCGAAGAGGGCGACGGTGTCGCGGCCGAGGCCTTCGGGAACTCATAACGGTTGACTGCGACGAGCCCTCTGAATTCGCTTGCCAGACCGGCCGTAGCATTGTATGACACTGAGCTCGGGAGCTCCATCCAACGGGGGGGAGGGGCCGGCTCGGAAGGCTCACTCGACCGGTCAGGCTCCCCCGATGCGCTGGCGCCCGCGCGGCCGGACATTACTCGCAACGCAGGTAGGTGTTGCGCGGCGGGACATGACTCGCACCGCACGCGATTTCGCGGCGCCTGCTTGTCAGGCAGCGGGAAGAGACCCCGAGGCCTCTCCCGGACCGGCCGCACAGCGAGTTGGTGCCTGCGTGGAGGGTCACAATGACACGCATTGCAGACGACGTCACGAAACTGGTTGGAAACACGCCGCTCGTGAGACTAAACCGGGTGACGAGCGGCCTGGCCGCGACCGTCGTCGCCAAACTCGAGTTCTTCAACCCCTGCTCAAGCGTCAAGGACCGGGCCGGCCTCAGCATGATTGAGGCCGCCGAGCGCGACGGCCTCGTCAAGAAAGACACCGTCGTCGTCGAGCCCACGAGCGGCAACACGGGCGTCGCCCTGGCCTTCGTCTGCGCCGTGAAGGGTTACAAGCTGATACTCACAATGCCGGACACCATGAGCGTCGAGAGACGGAAGCTTCTGGCCGCCCTCGGCGCAGAGCTGGTCTTGACGCCGGGTTCGGAAGGCATGAGCGGGGCGATACGAAAGGCGGAGGAGATCGCGGGCTCGGGCACGGACTACTTCATGCCGCAGCAGTTTCGTAATCCCGCGAATCCCGAGGTCCACCGCCGCACGACGGCCCTCGAGATATGGAACGACACCGACGGCAAGGTGGACATCCTGGTGGCCGGCGTAGGCACCGGCGGCACTATCACAGGGGTTTCGGAAATCATAAAGGCGCGGAAGCCCTCGTTCAGGGTAGTCGCCGTCGAGCCCGCGGACTCGCCGGTGCTGTCCGGCGGAAAGCCAGGGCCGCACCAGATCCAGGGCATAGGCGCCGGGTTCGTGCCCGACGTCCTCCGCACGGACTTGATAGATGAGATAGTCCGAGTGACTCACCACGACGCGGGTGCGATGGCGCGGAGACTGGCCCGCGAGGAGGGAATCCTGGCGGGCATCTCCTCGGGCGCGGCGGTGTGGGCCGCCGTCGAAGTTGCTAAGAGACCCGAGAATGAGGGCAAGCTCGTCGTGACGGTCCTGCCGGACACAGGCGAACGCTACCTGAGCACGTGGCTGTTCGAGGACGCATAGGCCGCCGTATCACGCAGGTGGAAACGAGTTGGGGCCTTCGCCGGGCGTTCAGCCCCACCGGCGAGGCCCCTGTGAAGAGCCGCTCCAGTCTTCGACGACACTCTCGCGCTGTTCACTCACTACTCTGCTGGCGGAATCGCCAGCGACGTGTTAAGCCATATCTCCTGCTTCTCGGCGAACTGAGGACCGCTCTGTGAGCTCCCGGGGCCGGCGCCCGGACCGCCGCCCGGGCCGCGGCCCGACCCACCTGGACCTCCCGCGGGACCGCCGCCGGCACCACCCCCGGGTCCGCCGGGCGGCATTCCGCCGGGACCCCCACGCTCACCTCCGCGCGGAAAACCGCCGCCGGAGCCGCCACCCGGTCCCATCCCCTCTCCGCCACCACCACGGCCGCCATCCGAAGACCGCTGACCCTCCGGAGCACCTCCCCACGCAAACCCTACGCCCATCTTGGCGCCGAGGCCGGCGGGGAACACGACGTCCGTGCTGTCGTCGCTCCCGAGCGGAATGCTGAATTCATACAGACAGAGCCCCTTCATCGCGCCGCACTTTGCAGCAGGGCCGTCCTTACCCTCGGCCGCGATTATGGTTGTCTTGTTGTTCTTCTTGTCCACGAAAGCGAGCTCTGCACGACCGTCCACGCGCGGCAGCGACTGCTCCTGACTCTGTTCGTCGGAGTGCGGCGGCGGGCTAATGCCTTCGGCCTGACCAGACGGCGTCATCCCTCCGGACAAGGCCCCTCCGGACGACGCGTCCGTGCCGGACGCCATTCCCTGCGGCATGTCGTCCTTGCTCACGAGGCCGGAGGCCACGAGGTCCTCCATCGAAGGACCTCCGCGGAAACGGATGCCGAACTCCTTTTTCTTCTTCCCCGAAGCGTCCAGCCACACCGTGATGCCGCTCGTCTGTATGGACCGCACGCTCGCGACGTCGGTGCAGCATAGGAGGACGTACATAGTCTCGTCGTCGTTGCGCAATGCCATGCGCATGCCAGTATCCTTGAGCCTTGTGAGGGGGCTCTCCACCCACTCAGTCATCTTGCCGTCGACCGCGACCGAGTCGACCGACCACTGCGTCACGAGCTGTTCGCTGCCGCATCCCGTCGCCAGGGCCGCGGCCAGCACGAACATCAGTCCTAAGTGCGTCGCCAAACGTTTCAATGTGTCTGCCTCCTGGGTGTCGGGTAGTTGGCCGCCGGCGCCGTGGGGTGTCCAGACAGCGTGGGGTGCAGCTCGCTGGCGTCTGCCGGCACCGGCGGCGGCTACTCTTTGTCGTGCAACGCCTGCTTCCTATTCATACCTGAGCGCATCGATGGGATTGAGGCCCGCTGCCTTCCGGGCAGGGTAGAACCCAAAAAAGAGACCTACCACGAAGGCGAACGAGAACGACAGGGCGACGGACTCGGGCGTGACCACGGTCGGCCACCCGCCGAATTTGCTGGCCAGTCTCGTGGCCGAGATTCCCATCGCCACTCCCAACACTCCGCCGCTCAACGACACTATGAGTGCCTCCACCAGGAACTGGCCCAGTATGTCGCGCGGCTGGGCGCCTATCGCCTTGCGTATGCCTATCTCCCTGGTCCGCTCCGTGACGGACACGAGCATTATGTTCATGATCCCTATTCCACCCACCACCAGGCTCACTACCGCGATCCCCGCCAGAAGCATGGTGAAAGTCTGGCTGGTCTCCTGCACCGTGGAGAGTATCTCGGCCTGCGAGCCGATGTGGAAATCGTCCTCTTCGCCTGTCCGAATCCGGTGGCGCTCCCTCAGGACGGCGGTGATTTCCTCCTCCGCCTCGTCCATCACGTCCTTGGACTTGGCCTCTACGCTGATGTTGGACACGTAGTCCACTCCGAAGAGGCGCTTCTGAGCCGTCTTCAAGGGCACGAACACGACGTCGTCCTGGTCCCGGAAGCCGCTCGTGCCCTTCTCGGCCATCACGCCCACGACCTGGTAGCTGGCACGTTTGATTCTTATGTACTGCCCGATGGGGTCCTCGTCGCCGAACAGGTTCTCGACTACGGTCTGGCCCAGGACGGCCACGCGGCTCGTGAGACGATCATCGTTGTCGCGTATGAAAGATCCCTTCGCCAGATTGAAGTTGTTGATCGCGGGATAGTCGGGCATCACTCCGTTGACGCTGGTGTTGGTGTTCTTGTTCCCGTACACCACCTGCGCGTTCCTGGAGAACGACGCGGCCACCTTGGCGACTGAGGGGCACTCCTCGACGATCGCGAGAGCGTCGTCGGACGTGAGAGAGGTCAGGCCACCCGCGGCGCCTCTGGCGGGCCCGCGGAAGTCAGCGCCGGGACGAACCATCAGGAGATTCGCTCCCATCTGGCTTATCCTCTGCGTGATCTGGACGCTCGCTCCCTGGCCTATTGCCACCATTGTGATGACCGCGCCCACCCCGACTACGATTCCCAGCATGGTGAGGAAGCTCCGAAGCTTGTTTGAAAAGATGGAGAACAGGGACACCAGCAGGCTTTCTCTGAGCTCGGAAATCGAGAATCGCCTCCTTTTCTTGTTGTTGCGACCCTGTTGGGAGGTGCCCAGCGTCCCCGTTCTCCCGTCTTTCCTTGTGTCCTCCACGATCTCCCCGTCCTTCAGGCGGATGATCCTCTGAGCGAAGGCAGCCACCGAGTTGTCGTGGGTCACAAGAATGACCGTCATCCCCTTCTCGTGAAACCCGGTCAGGATCCTCATTATCTCCTCGCCCGACTTGGAGTCGAGGTTGCCGGTCGGTTCGTCGGCGAGCAGTATTGCGGGCTCGTTGACGAGCGCCCTGGCGATGGCCACGCGCTGCTGCTGGCCGCCCGAGAGCTCCCTCGGCCTGTGGCGCGCCCTGTCTTCGAGGCCGACTGACTTGAGTGCTTCCATGCACTTCTGTCGCCGCTTGCCGTGATTTCCGGCGTAGATGAGCGGGAGCTCGACGTTGGCGACGGCCGTCAGGCGCGGCAGCAGGTTGAAGGTCTGAAACACAAAACCTACCTTCGCGTTCCGCACCAGAGCCAGCTCGGAGTCGGAAAACTTGCTGACGTTGACGCCGTCTATCAAGTACTCGCCGCTGGTGGAAACGTCGAGGCACCCGAGTATGTTGAGAAGCGTGGATTTCCCCGAACCGGACGGGCCCATTATGGCTATTAGCTCGCCGTCCTCCACCTTGAAGGAGGTATTCTTGAGCGCGGGGACCTTGATGTCCCCCATGCGATAGGTCTTTGAGACTCCCTTGAGCTCTATCATGTCAACTCGACTCTTTTCCTACGCC
>JAFGJU010000196.1 GCA_016928935.1 Candidatus Eiseniibacteriota bacterium
AGGGCGCCACTCAATGCTTGACATCCGCGCGCCTTTCCCGTAGCATTCCAAGCCGATTGTCTCTCGTCTGTACCAGGTCCGTCCCTCACCGGTGCGCGCGAGTCATGGGGAGTCATTCTCGTGCTCTTGGCGTATCTCCCTATTCTTATTTGGATCCTCCTCTGCGCGGGGCTCGCGCTCGCAATCGTTTTCCTTTCGCACGTCCTCGGCAGGAAACGTCCCACCGGAGCCAAACTCTCACCCTACGAGTGCGGCATAACGCCGGTCGGCGACGCCAGAAGCCGTTTCCCGATAAAGTTCTACATCATAGCCGTGGTCTTCCTCGTGTTTGACATCGAGGCCGCCTTCCTGTACCCGTGGGCCGTCATCTACAAGAAGCTGGCGCTGGTAGGGCTGCTGGAGATGGCGGTCTTCATGGCGGTCCTGCTGGTGGGCTACCTGTACCTCTGGAAGAAGCGCGTGTTCGATTGGGAAGACTAGGGAGCAAGAAGGAGTGGGTCCGCCGGAGGAGCCGGCAGCGAGGTGCCGGCTCCAGCGCGGGCGGGGAGGACGACCGAAGCAATGGAAGAAGTGGAGACGTCAAAGAGCCAGCTTGAGCGCTACCTCGAGCAGTCCATTCTCTTCACCACGGTCGAGAAGATGGTGAACTGGTCGAGGCGGTCCTCCATCTGGCCGGTCTCGTTCGGCCTGGCGTGCTGCGCCATAGAGATGATGGCCAGCGGCGCTTCGCGCTTCGACATCGCGAGGTTCGGGTCGGAGCTCTTCCGGGCGTCTCCGCGGCAGGCCGACCTGATGATTGTCGCCGGGACTCTCACGCAGAAGATGGCGCCTGTGTTCAAGAAGATATACGACCAGATGCCGGAGCCCAAGTGGGTGATCGCCATGGGCGCGTGCGCGATATCCGGGGGCGTCTTCAACGACTACAGCGTGGTCCAGGGAGTGAACAAGATAGTGCCGGTGGACGTTTACGTCCCGGGATGCCCTCCGACCCCGGAGGGTCTCATATACGGGCTGATGAAGCTCCAGAAGAAGATCGAGACTGAGCCCCTGAGAAGGCTCTGGGAGAAGCAGGTACCCGAAATCAAGCCGTGAGAGTGTGCCTCGCGCGCAGGATGGTTTGGACAGATGGGCCCGACAGAAAAGAAGGCGACTGAGCTGCTCAAAGAACGGTTCGGGGAGGCCGCCGTCATGGAGGTCAAGGAGTTCCGCGACGAGGTGACGGTAGTGGTCAGGGGCGGGTTCATCGCCGAAATGGCGCGAATCCTGCGCGACGAGCCCGAGCTCGAGTACAACTTCCTCTCGGACCTGTGCGGTGTCGACTGGCCGGGCAGGCCCGAGAGGTTCGAGGTGGTCTACAACCTTTACTCAATGCGTCACAAGTCCAGGTTGAGGCTCAAGGTCAGGCTGCCCGAGAGCGACCCGACCGTGCCGACGGTGAGCGACGTCTGGCCCACGGCCAACTGGCACGAGAGGGAGACCTACGACCTTTTCGGGATACGATTCGTGGGTCATCCTGACCTGCGCCGGATACTCAACCCGGACGACTTCGAAGTTTTCCCGTACAGGAAGGACTTCCCGATACGGTGACGCGTCGGCCCTGATAGGGAGGAGCGTTTGGCGACTTCCGAAAGAATGATACTCAACATAGGCCCTCAGCACCCCAGCACCCACGGGGTCCTGCGGCTGGTCGTCGAGCTGGAGGGCGAGACGGTCGTCAAGGTCACGCCCCACATCGGCTACCTTCACCGGGCCATAGAGAAGCTCTGCGAGACGAAGACCTATCACCAGTGCATCCCGTTAACCGACCGACTGGACTATCTTGCGCCCCTGTCCAACAACCTGGGTTACGTCCTCGCGGTCGAGAAACTGCTGGGGCTCGAGGTGCCGCGGCGCGCGCAGTACCTGAGGGTGCTGATGGCGGAGCTCACGCGCATCTCTTCCCACCTGATATGGCTCGGAACGCACGCCATGGACGTCGGTGCCATCAGCGTATTCTTGTACACCTTCAGAGAGCGGGAGACGACCTACGACCTGTTCGAGCTGGCGCACGGCGCGAGGATGAACGTGAGCTACATGAGGGTCGGCGGGCTTGCGCGCGACATCCCGCCCGAGTTCACGGCCAGACTGAAGGCCTTCATGGCCGAGTTCACGGCCAGGATGGACGAGTACGAGACGCTCCTGACCAAGAACAGGATATGGCTCAACAGGACGAGGGGCGTCGGGTGCCTGAGCGGGGCCGACGCCGTCGCCCTGGGCGTCAGCGGCCCGAACTTGAGAGCGTCGGGCGTGGACTGGGACATACGGCGCGCCGCTCCGTACTCGGCCTACGATGAGTTCGACTTCAGGGTGGCGGTGGGGCAAAACGGCGACGTCTACGATAGGTACCTCGTGAGACTCACCGAAATGAGGGAGAGCCTGAAGATAGTGCGGCAGGCGTTCGAAGGGCTGCCCGACGGGCCCGTCATGGTGGACGACCCGAAGGTGGCCTTCCCGCCGAAGGAAAGGCTTTCGGAGGACATGGAATCGCTGATACATCACTTCAAGCTTGTGAGCGAGGGATTCAGCCCGCCGGAGGGAGAAGTCTACTCGAGCATAGAGGCGCCCAAGGGCGAGCTCGGTTTTTATGTGGTGAGCGACGGCGGGCCAAACCCTTACAGGATAAAGGTCAGGCCTCCGTCGTTCGTGAACCTTCAGGCGTTGCCCAAGATGGCGGAGGGGAGGCTCATCGCTGACCTGGTTGCAATCGTGGGCAGCATAGACATCGTTTTGGGGGAAGTAGACCGGTAGGTGCCGGGGGGGCGGGGAGACGCCGGCGCCGGGGCCTTGACGGTCCGACCGCCCGGCAGGAATGCGGGGCGGAGCGCGGGTGTGGCGAGGGAACTCGGGTGTGACGACTGAGCGCGGGTGTGACGACTGAGCGGCGCGACCCCGGACACACGCGAGGCAATCGCCCCGCCGGCCGGGAATCGCCTCCTGGCAGCGGCCCGACCCCGGACGTACGCGAGAGAAGCATGGCACAGGGGACGCAGAGAAAATTCTCTCCGGAAGCGCAGAAGGAAGTCGACAAGATACTCTTCTCATACGGCGTGAAGGAGTCGGCGGTGCTGCCGGTGCTCCACGTCGCGCAGAGAGAGTTCGGCTGCTTGGACCGCGCGGCGGTCGAGCTCGTGGCCAGTACGCTGGGGTTGAGCCCAACGCGCGTGGCGCAGACCGCGAGCTTCTACACGATGTTCAGCCCGGCTCCGCTCGGCAAGCACGTGATCCAGGTTTGCACGAACGTGTCGTGCTCGCTGCTGGGGTCGGAGGGTATCGTGCGCTACCTTGAGAAGAGACTGGGCGTGGAGAGGGGCCACACGCGGCCCGACGGGCTCGTGACCCTGAGCACCGTGGAATGCCTGGGCTCCTGCGGGACGGCGCCGGTCATGGCGGTGAACGACAGGTACTTCGAGAACCTGACTACGGAGAAGGTGGAGTCCATTCTGCGCGAATTGGGACTGTAGCGGACTGAACCAAGTCATGGCGGAGAAGATCCTCCTCAAGAACGTGGGAATACCCGGGTCGGAAAGGCTGGAAACCTACCGGTCGCGCGGCGGCTATCGCGCGCTGGAGAAGGCTCTGCGCGAGCTCAAGCCCTCGGAGGTCACTGACGCAGTCAAGAAATCGGGCCTGCGCGGGAGGGGAGGGGCCGGCTTCCCGACCGGACTCAAGTGGAGCTTCGTGCCCAAGGACGTTCCGGGCCCGCGGTATCTCTGCTGCAACGCGGACGAGGGCGAGCCCGGCACGTTTAAGGACAGGGTGATACTCGAGAACGACCCTCATATGCTCCTGGAGGGGATCGCGATCTCCTGCTTCGCGTTGTCCGTCGTCGAGGCATTCATATACATAAGGGGCGAGTTCGCCCTGGGCGCGGAGCGGCTGGAACGCGCGGTGGCCGAGGCCGAGGAGGCGGGCCTCCTGGGCCCCAACGTCCTGGGGAGCGACTTCGGCCTCAAGGTGCACGTCCACAGAGGCGCCGGCTCGTACATCTGCGGAGAAGAGACGGCCCTTCTGGAGTCGCTGGAGGGCAAGCGCGGGCTGCCGCGGCTCAAACCGCCGTTCCCTGCGAGCGTGGGCCTCTACGGCCGGCCCACCGTCATCAACAACGTGGAGACGCTTTCGTGCGTCCCGTCGATAGTCCAGAACGGGCCCGAATGGTTCGCCTCCATAGGCACAAAGGGAAACACCGGGCCCAAGCTCTTCGCGGTGAGCGGACACGTGGAGCGGCCCGGCGTGTACGAGCTGCCGCTCGGAGTGACGCTCCGGGAGCTCTTGTTCGAGTACGCCGGGGGCATCAGGGGCGGGAGGGGACTCAAGGCAGTCATGCCCGGCGGCTCCTCCACTCCCGTCATCACGGCCGAGCAAGCGGACGTGAAGATGGACTTCGATTCCCTGGCGGCCGTGGGGTCCGCGCTGGGTTCCGGAGCCGTGATAGTGATGGACGACGCGACCTGCATGGTGGAAGTCGCCCTCGGCCTCACTAAATTCTACAGGCACGAGTCCTGCGGGCAATGCACGCCGTGCAGAGAGGGATTGGGATGGATGGTCAGGCTCCTGGAGGGCATCGAGTTCGGCCGCGGGAGCACGGCTGACATAGACCTCCTGCTGGAGATCGCCTCGGGCATCTCCGGAAAGACCCTGTGCCCGATGGGGGACGCCGCCGTGATTCCGGCTCAAAGCACGATTGCGAGGTTCAGAGACGAATACGAATCCCACGTCAGGACGGGAGGCTGTCCCTTCAAGTCCGCCGCGGGCAAGGTTGAGTGATACAAGCCATGGCGCTCAAAGTGACGATAGACAACAGAACGGTGGAAGTCGAGCCCGGCACGACGGTGCTGAACGCCGCGTCACAGGCCGGAGTCTACATTCCCCATCTCTGCTACCACAGAAAGCTCTCGATAAAGGGCTCGTGCAGGTTGTGTCTCATCGAGGTGGAGGGCACTCCGAAGCTGCAGCCCGCCTGCTCGACGCTCGTGTGCGACGGCATGAGGGTCAAGACGGACACGCAGCAGGTGAAGGACGCGCGCAGAGCGGTGCTGGAACTCTTGTTGTTGAACCACCCGCTCGACTGCCCGGTGTGCGACGCCGGCGGCGAGTGCAAGCTCCAGGACTACGTGTTCTGGTACGGCAGGGGCCGCGGCAGGTTCGTGTTCGAGAAGAGGACCTTCGCGCGCGAGGACGTGGGGCCTTTCGTCTCCAGGGACATGAACCGCTGCATCCACTGCACCAGGTGCGCGCGTTTCGCCGCCGAGGTCAGCCTGGCGGAAGACATAGGCGTGTTCGAGCGCGGGGACAGAACCTGGGTCGGGCCGTATCCGGGCAAAGAGCTGCGCAGTCCCTTCTCCGGGAACGTGACCGAGCTCTGTCCGGTCGGCGCGCTGACGGACAGGGTTTTCCGGTTCAAGGCCAGGTCGTGGGAGTTGACGGACACGCCGTCGTCCTGCCCG
Organism: Candidatus Eiseniibacteriota bacterium; assembly: GCA_016928935.1. GTDB lineage: Bacteria > Eisenbacteria > RBG-16-71-46 > JAFGJU01 > JAFGJU01 > JAFGJU01. Next base: position 5,484 of record JAFGJU010000196.1, read on the forward strand.
CTGTGCCCCGTGGGCTGCCCCACACTTCTCCAGACGCGCGACGGGCGCATACTGAGGATTCGGACCCGCGAGAAGTCGCGCACACCCTGGATATGTGACCTGGGTAGGTTCGGCTTCGCAGCGCGGCGGGAAGAAACGCGGCCGACGGTAATGGAAGACGGCCGACAGATCGAGGTGCCGTGGGACGTGGCCGCTCAGATGGTCGCGGGAAGGCTTAGAACGATTTCGAAGGAGAGCGGGCCCGAGAGCATCGGCGTGGTCTGCGGGACGCTGGCCACGAACGAGGAGTTGTTCGCGCTCCAGCACGTGTTCAGGAATGTCCTCAAGTGCGGCAGCGTGAGCTTCGGACCGCGCACGCCCGCCCCGGCGAGTCACGAGCAGAGGCGGGTGCTGGAGGACGCGCTCCGCGCGCAGGGACGCGCGGGCGACCTGGTCGGCTGCGATTCGGTGCTCCTCCTGTGCGCGGACCCGTACGAGGAGGCGCCAGTGGCTGGACTGAAGCTCCTGCAGGCCTTGGGCCTGGCCTCGAGCGGCGCGGGGGAAGTCGGGGAGGCGGTAGGGGTCGTCGGTGCGGCCCGGGACTCGGCACGCGGCGGGTCGGCCGTGAGGATCACGGCGCTGGGACCCAGGAGGCCGGAACCGCCGAGCGTTCAGACGACGTGGATTGCGGCGACGCCCCAGGACTGCGCCGACATGGTGAAACGGCTCGCGCTCGAACTCGCGAACATGTGCGAGGGAACCGGGACGGCGCGGACACACGGCGACACGGGGAAGGCTCAGGCCACCGGCGGGCCGGGCACGACGGGTACCGCTGGAACCCTCAAGTCCGCCGCCGTGGAAGGCCGGGAGCTGGGCTCGGAACTGGGATTCTGGTCCACGTCGCGGAAGCTCGGCATTGTGGTCGGCGGCGAGCTCGTCGGGAGTTCCCTCGTGTACGGCGTTCTTGCCTCCGTGTTGAGGGTCTGCGCCGCCAGGTCAGCCCTCGGGGTCGAGACGGTGCCTCTGTTCCTGTTCGGCAGCGGGAACGCGCGCGGAGCTCTCGAGCTGGGAGTCCTGGCCGGGCAGTCCCGCGCCGGGAGCGGGGGACGCGGTGACGACTCCGGCGGTGGGGTCTCGGACGGCGCAGGTTTCAGGGAGCAGATGGACGCGGCCGCCGGCGGCAAGCTGCGGGCGCTTTTCGTGTTCGGACTGGACCCCTTGGCCGAGTGTTACGACAGGGCCAAAGTCGAGGAGGCGCTCAAGAAAGTGGATTTCCTGTGCGTGCAGAGCGACACGGTGAACGAGACCGCCGGTATGGCGCACGTCTACCTTCCGCTTCAGAGCGTCTTCGGCAGAAAGGGCTCGTTCGTGGACCTCGAAGGCAGGCTCACCGGCCTGAGCGCGGAGCAGTCGCCGCAGGGCGAGGAATCGCTTCTCTTCGGTCTTCTGCGGACGGTGTGCGAGGCGAGGGGCGTGGCGACGGAGTTGGATAAGGCTGAGGCCATATTCTCATACATGAAAGGACGTTACGGCTGGAATCTAAACGAGAACCTAAAAGCGTTGAGCGACTCCGAAGGAGTCTTTCCTGACGGCTCTGACGGTCGCAGTGGAAACGGGCAAGACGTCGGTTCGAAGAGAGTCCCCGCCCGGGCCGCGTCCCGGGATGCGCGCGCGGCCTCGGACTCTGTCTCATGGAAAAGACCCCCGAGAGCCTGGCTTCTCCCTCGTGACTTCGAAGGAGAGGCGCGGGCAGCCGGTCGGGGGGCCGCCGGGGGCTCGGCGGGCGCGCCGGTGCGCGGCGCGCGCGAGCCAGGGCCGCCTCCGCAGGAGGCAGAGGAGTTCGTGCTTCTCTCCGGGAGAGCCGGAGTTTCGAGATCGGTTTGGGCCAGGGACGTGAGCGGGCATCCCAAGATACCGAAGTCGTTATTCGTGGAGATTTCGCGCGCAGACGCGGAGCGGCTGGAGATATGCGAAGGCGAGAGCCTGGAAGTGACTTCTGCGCTCGGCAGCGTGAGGACGGCGGCCGTGCTGTCGGAGAGCCTCATGCCCGGCGCCGTGTTCGTGCCCTTCGGCTTCCCGGGCCCCGGGCCCGGGGTGTTGGCTGGCTCGGGCGACGAAGTCACGGTGGTGAGAGTTAGAAAGGTCGGAGTGGGAGCAGAATGTTAGAGCTCGTTCTCATAGCGCTCGTCAAGTCGGTCGTGGTCCTGGTGGCGCTCCTCCTCATGGTCGCCTATCTCACTCTCATGGAGCGCGTGGTGATAGCGCGCATCCAGGTGCGGGTGGGGCCGAACAGAGTGGGCCCGTTCGGGCTCCTCCAGCCCATCGCCGACGGCATAAAGCTGCTCCTCAAGGAAGACGTAATCCCGGCGCAGGCCGACAAGTACCTCTACGTGTTGGCGCCCGCTCTGTCGTTCGGAGCCGCCTTCGCGACCTTCGCCGTCATTCCTTTCGGAGACACGGTGGTCCTGTGGGGCCGCCGCATATCGCTGGGGATTGCCGACGTGAACGTGGGGCTGCTGTACGTGTTCGCGATATCGTCGCTCGGCGTTTACGGCATTGTGTTCGGGGCGTGGGCATCGAACAGCAAGTACCCGCTTCTGGGCGGGCTCCGCTCGGCGGCGCAGATGGTCAGCTACGAGCTCTGCCTCGTGTTCTCGGTCGTGGGTGTGCTGATGCTGTCCGATTCCACGAGTCTCGCCGACGTCGTGGCCGGCCAGGCCAAGGTCTGGTACGCCGTCCTCCAGCCCGTGGGCTTTCTGGTCTTCCTGATGGCGTCGTTCGCCGAGGTCAACCGGCTTCCGTTCGACCTGCCGGAGGCGGAGAACGAGCTGGTGGGCGGGTTCCACACCGAGTACAGCAGCATGAAGTTCGCCATGTTCTTCCTCGGGGAGTACGGGAGCATGATCACTACGTCGGCCATGATAACGACGCTGTACCTCGGAGGGTGGCGGGGTCCGTTCTTCCCGCCCGTCGTGTGGTTTCTGATAAAGGTCGTCGCGTTTCTGTTCTTCTTCATCTGGGTCAGGGGGACGCTCCCCAGGTTCAGGTACGACCAACTCATGAAGTTCGGCTGGAAGGTTTTGCTTCCGGTGTCGATAGCGAACATCCTGGTCACGGGACTGGTGCTTGCGTGGACGAGTTGACGGCGGAGACTGGATGAACACGGTGCTGGCCATACTGAACGGTTTCCGGTTGACGCTGAGGCATTTCTTCAAGCGTCCCGTCACGGTTTTCTACCCCGAGCGGCGTAGAGCCGTCAGTGCGCGGTTCCGGGGCCTGCATTGCCTGGCCCGGGACGAGCAGGGGCTCGAGAAGTGCGTGGGCTGCGGGCTGTGCGCGAAGGTGTGCCCCTCGTTCGCGATAGAAGTCGAGGCCGCGGAGAACACCGAGCGCGACCGGCACAACAACACGGAGAGATACGCTTCGCGCTACGTCATAGACATCGGCAGGTGCATCTTCTGCGGGTACTGCGAGGAGGTCTGTCCGACGCAGGCCATCTCGCTCACCCCCAGGTACGAAATGGCCGATTACCGGAGGGAATCTTTGTACTTCACGAAATCCAGGTTGCTTGAGGAGGAGGCGGCGTCGGCCGGACCGGGCGCCGGGAACGAAGCGGGCGCCGGAAGGCGGGAGGGAAAGTCGGCATGACGACGCTTCTCTTCGTGCTCGGATCCATCGCCGCGATAGTGTCGGCCCTGTCCGTCGTGACCAGACGAAACCCGGTGCACAGCGCGCTCTCGCTCATAGTGTGCCTGTTGTCGGTGGCGCTGCTGTTTCTCTTGCTGGGAGCGCAGTTCGTGGCCGCCATCCAGGTCATAGTGTACGCTGGCGCAATAGTCGTCCTGTTCCTGTTCGTCGTCATGCTGCTCAACGTCAAGGACGAGAGCGCGGTCTTCCATTCCGGGATTGCGCAGAAGCTGGCCGCGCTTGCCCTGGTGTTTGTAATCCTGGTCCAGGTCGTCCTGGTCGCGGTGGCCGGGGCGACATGGCTCGGCAAGGAACAGTGGCTGGCCGCGACCGGGCTCAGCTTCGGCACGGTGCAGTCGGTGGGGAGGGAGCTCTTCGCACGCTACCTGTTCCAGTTCGAGGTCGTCTCGGTCCTATTGCTGGTTGCAATAGTGGGCGCCGTAACGCTGGTGAAGAAGAAACAGTAACGGAAATGGAGGCCGGCTCGACAGCCCGCCCGAGTGAGGCGCGGGGGGCGCACGCGAACCGGAGTCGACGACATGGGAGTGACAGTCAGTCAATACCTGGCCGTGAGCGCGTTGCTGTTCGCGATAGGCGTGGCGGGCGTGCTTCTCAGGAGAAACATGCTCGTCGTGTTGATGTCGGTCGAACTGATGCTCAACGCGGCCAACCTGGCCTTCGTCACGTTCGCCAGAATGCTGGGTGGGGTCGAAGGTCAGGTAATAGTGCTGTTCGTGATGGCCGTGGCCGCGGCGGAGGTGGCCGTGGGCCTGGCGATAGTGCTCGTGGTGTTCAGGACCGGAGAGACGACCAACGTCGAAGATGTGAGCTCGATGAAATGGTAAGCCGCGGCTTGGGTCTTACTGCGTCCGTTCAGAGGTGACGATGCTCGATTACGTGTGGCTGGTTCCGGCGTTTCCGCTGGCGGGAGTGCTGGCGAACGTCTTCCTGGGCGGAAGGCTGGGCAAGAAGTTCGTGGGGTTGGTCTCCTGCGCGTCGGTGGCCCTCGCGTTCGCGTCGAGTGTGGCCGTCCTCGTAGAGATGCTGGCGCTCGAGCCGGGTCTCCGCCACGTCGAGCGGCACGTGTTCACCTGGTTTCTGTCGGCCGACCTCAAAGTGGACGCCGCGCTGCTGGCGGACCCGCTTTCGGTCCTGATGATGGTCGTGGTGTCGGGCGTGGCGTTCCTGATACACGTCTACTCCGTCGGGTACATGGCCGGAGACCCCGGCTACCGCAGGTATTTCATCTATCTCAACCTCTTCACGTTCTCGATGCTGACCCTGGTGTCGGGTGCCAACTTCCTGGTCCTCTACGTCGGCTGGGAAGCCGTGGGGCTGTGCTCATACCTGCTCATAGGATTCTGGTACGAGAAGAAGGCGGCCGCGGACGCCGGCAGGAAGGCCTTCATCGTGAACCGGATAGGCGACTTCGGCTTCGTCCTTGGAATCATCCTGATATTCAGGATGTTCGGCACGCTGGACTTCGGCTCGGTGTTTCCCAGAGCGGCGGAGATGTTCCCGATGGGCTCGCCCACAATCACGGCCATAACGCTGCTTCTTTTCCTGGGCGCCACGGGCAAGTCGGCTCAGATACCGCTCTACACCTGGCTTCCGGACGCGATGGAGGGCCCGACGCCGGTGAGCGCTCTCATCCACGCCGCCACGATGGTCACGGCCGGCGTGTACATGGTGGCGAGGTGCAGCGCGCTCTACGTGCTGGCGCCGGTCTCGATGGGGGTGGTGGCGGCAGTCGGGCTTGCGACGGCCGTGTACGCGGCCTCCATAGGGCTCGTCCAGAACGATTTCAAACGAGTGCTGGCTTACTCGACCATCAGCCAGCTGGGGTACATGTTCCTGGCGTGCGGAGTGGGAGCCTTCGCTGCGGGCGTGTTCCACCTGATGACTCACGCCTTCTTCAAGGCTCTGTTGTTCCTGGTCGCGGGCGCCGTCATCCACGCGCTCGCGGGCGAGCAGGACATAAGAAGGATGGGCGGCCTGAGGAGGGAGCTTCCGGTGTCCTTCTGGTCCTTCGTCGTGGCCTCGCTGGCCATCGCCGGCATCTTTCCGTTCTCGGGGTTCTTCAGCAAGGACGAGATCCTGTGGGACACGCTGCAGGCACGGGGCCCGCTCGTCTGGGGCGTGGCCGCGGTCGGCGTGCTTCTGACGGCGTTCTACATGTTCCGCCTGCTGTTCCTGGTGTTCTGGGGAAAGCCGCGCCATGGCGGGCACGTCCACAGGCCTCCACTCTCAATTGACGTCCCGCTGGCTTGCCTGGCCGTCCTGTCCGCCGTGGGCGGACTGGTGGGCGCCCCGATGCTGTTCGGCCGGCACTTCATAAAGGAATTCCTGGCCCCCGTCTTTGCGGGCGGAGCCGGGCACGCGGCGTCGGCCGGTCACGCTGCGGCTGCCGCTGCGCATGTCTCCGCCGGGGCCGGCGCGGCTCACCCGGTCTCCGAGCTGGGGATGGCGCTAGTGTCCATATCGATAGCCGCGGTCGGGATCGCGCTCGCCCACAGGTTCTACGTAATGTCTCCGGACGTGCCGCGGAGACTGAAGGAGAAGTTCGCCACGGCCTATTCGGTCTTACTCAACAAGTACTACGTGGACGAGGCGTACGGTGCGATTTTTGTGAGACCGCTCGTCGCCTTTGCGGCCGGCCTGTGGCGTTACCTCGACGCGCTGGTGATAGACGGGGCGGTGAACGGCTCGGCGAACACCGTGGCCGCGGGGAGCAGGGTACTGAGGCGGCTGCAGACCGGGCGCCTGCAGGACTACGCCCTGTCGGTTGCGCTCGGAGCCGTAGTGGTTCTGCTGTTCTGGCTGACGAGGTGGTAGAGGATACGGAGTCGCGACAGTGACTGAGGACGCGAGAAGCAAGATGAGTATTGTGAGGATGGCCCGGGCGACACATACGGTCCCGGCCGCGGAGACGCCCACGACGAGGACACCGGGTGCGTCCGGACGGCGCGCGCGGAGGCTCGGCAGCGCATGAACGGTTTTCCGCTTGTTTCAGTTGTCACGTTCCTACCGCTCGCAGGAGCGGCGGTCATCGCCTTCGTGGGCTCCGACCGGCTGAGGGCAATACGCTCCGTGGCCCTGGTCGCGGCGCTGGCCGACTTCCTGCTGTCAGTACCGCTCCTGACGCGTTTCACCGGGTCGAGCGCCGGGATGCAGTTCGTGGAGAAGGTGCCCTGGGTGGGTGCCATCGGCGCGAGCTACCACGTCGGCGTCGACGGCATCAGCCTCTTCCTGGTGCTGTTGACCACGTTCCTGACGGTTTTGTCCGTCGCCGCCTCCTGGTATTCCATCGCGAGCCGCGTGAAGGGCTTCATGATGGCGATGCTCCTGCTTGAGACCGGCATGATAGGAGTGTTCGTGTCGCTGGACCTGCTCCTCTTCTACGTCTTCTGGGAAGCGATGCTGATACCGATGTACCTCATCATCGGCATGTGGGGTGGGCCGAGACGGGTCTACGCGGCCGTCAAGTTCATCATATACACCCTGGCCGGCAGCCTGCTCATGCTCGTGGGTATCCTCGTTCTCTATTTCATGCATCACGGCGCGACCGGCGAGTACACCTTCGACCTGCTCAGACTCTACGGCACGGCAATCCCCCGAGGAGTGGAACTCTGGCTCTTCCTGGCGTTCTTCATAAGCTTCGCCATCAAAGTCCCGATGTTCCCGTTCCACACGTGGCTTCCCGACGCGCACGTGGAAGCGCCCACCGCCGGCAGCGTGCTCCTGGCCGGGGTGCTGCTGAAGATGGGGACATACGGCGTGCTCAGGTTCTGCTTCCCGCTCTTCCCGGCCGCGTCAGTGGCGGCCGCGCCCGTCGTGTCGGTGCTCGCCGTCGTGGGCATAATCTACGGCGCCCTGGTTGCGTTCGCGCAGAAGGACGTGAAAAGACTGGTGGCCTACTCGAGCGTGAGCCATCTGGGCCTCGTGATGTTGGGGCTCTTCGCCTTCAACGCTCAGGGCTTGGAGGGGGGCATCCTGCAGATGGTGAACCACGGCATCAGCACCGGCGCACTGTTTCTGATTGTCGGGATGCTGTACGAGCGCCGTCACAGCCGGATGATGGAGGACTTCGGCGGCCTCTGGAAGACGATGCCGGTGTTCGCCGGGCTCTTCATGGTGGTGACGCTGTCTTCCATCGCGCTTCCGGGACTGAACGGCTTCGCGGGCGAGTTCCTGGTGCTGGTGGGCGTGTTCCTGAAGAGCGTGCCGTTTGCGGCCTTCGCGGCGCTGGGCATGATACTCTCGGCCGTCTACATGCTGTGGATGTTCCAGCAGGTCATGTTCGTGGAGCCGAGAAAGAGAGACGCGCCGGCGCTCGCCGACGTGACCGCGCGGGAGAAGTGGATACTCATCCCGATAGTGATACTGGTCTTCTGGATAGGCATTTGGCCCGGCTTCTTCCTTTCGCGGATGCACGCGTCCGTTGACGCGGTCCTCGCGCGAGTCTGGAGCGCGGGGCTCGCGGGCGAGGTGGCGCGCGACGCCGGCGGCCGGGGCGGCGCAGCCGCGCCGGACGTCCTGCAGGCGGTTTCGACCGAGGCCGCGCCGGACAGCGCTTCCGCCGGAATGACACCGGACGTGGGGGAGTAGTGTTGAACGAGTACGCGTTAGGACAGGGGCTTTGGGAGATGGGGTTCGCGGCCGCGGTGCCGTTCACGTTGGTCGCCCTGTCGGCCATGGCCGTGCTCTTGGCCGACCTTTGGCTTCTCCCGTCGCAGAAGCGGGCGCTTCCGTGGGCCGCGCTGGCCGGGGTCCTACTGTCGGCGGCGTCAGTGGCGTTCCTCTGGAATGAAGAAGCCACGGGCTTCGGAGGAGCCATACGCCTCGACCGGTTCTCCGCCTTCTTCGCGATGGTTTTCCTTCTGGGCACCGGGCTCGTCGTCCTGCTCTCGTCCGCGTACGCCAGAAGGGAAGGCGTGGAGCGGGGTGAATACTACGCGCTGTTGCTGTTCGGCACTTCGGGCGCGATGCTGATGGCGTCAGCCGTGGAGCTCGTGACCTTCTTCCTCGGGCTCGAGATCCTGTCCGTATCGTTGTACGTCCTGAGCGGATTTTTCAGGCAGAGGCCGGCCTCCGCGGAAGCGGCTGCGAAATACTTCATCCTCGGCGCCTTCGCGTCGGCCTTCCTGCTTTACGGAATAGCCCTCTTCTACGGCGCCAGCGGGAGCACCACGTACGCCGCGCTCAGGGAATCGTTCGGCTCCGCCGCGTTTCCTTATTCCCACGGCCTGCTCGCTTTGGCGGCCTCCGGGCTCCTGCTCATCGGCCTCGCCTTCAAGCTGGGCGCCGTTCCCTTCCACATGTGGGTCCCGGACACCTACGAAGGGGCTCCCACCACCATCACCGCGTACATGTCGGTGGTGTCCAAGGCGGCGGCAGCCGCCGCATTCATCAGGGTGTTCGGAGCGAGCCTCTCGTCCCTGCAACAGGACACCTCGGCCGTTCTGTGGGTGCTGGCAGTGGTCACGATGACGCTCGGAAACGTGGTCGCCATCGCACAGACCAACATCAAGCGGATGCTGGCTTACTCCAGCATCGCTCACGCCGGCTATCTGCTGGTGGCGCTGACGGCCGCCGGGGAGGCCGGCTACTCGAGCGTGCTTTTCTACGTGCTCGCGTACGTGTTCATGACGCTGGGCGCATTCGGTGTGGTGTCGCTGGTCAGAAAGGGGGAGGGCGGCGCCGACGCGGGCGCGGAGGCCCTCGACATCTCGCACTACTCGGGGTTGGCCGGCAGGCACGGCCTCCTGGCGGCTGCAATGGCGGTGTTCATGGTTTCGCTCTCGGGGATTCCGCCCACGGCCGGTTTCTTCGCCAAGTTCTACGTCTTCAGCGCGGCCGTGAGGGCGGGCGAGGTAGGCCTGGCAATAATCGGAGTGCTCAACAGCCTCGTGTCGGTCTACTTCTACATGCGCATAGTCTTCCTCATGTACATGAAGGAAGAGACGGTCCCCGTCCGGGGTTCGCGCTCCCGCGCGGGGTGGGTCGCACTTGCGGCCTGTGTCTTGGGGACTCTTCTGTTGGGGGTTCTGCCCTCGTCCTTCGCCCGTCTGGCGACGGAGTCAATAGCCTCGATCTTCTGAGAGCAGCAGCAACCTCGAACCGGACGCTCGTTACGCGCGGCGTTCCGTCCAGCCTGTCAAGCCTTCTTTGCGAAACTCAACGCTTGTCAGCAGACTAGTAGGTCACAATCTGCCGCTATCCGGGCGGGTACGATTTCGCACAGCACCAGCCACGGTGCCTGCGTTCTCGCGTCTTCGGTTCAGCTCGCCAGCATCTTCAACGCGTCTTCTATGAGGGCCATGTTGTCCGACCAGAGGGCCTTCTTCTGGATGATCTCTGTGTTCTTCTGGACGGCGGTCGTGACCAGGTCGGGCTGGGAAAGCGCGCCTATCACTGCCTGGGCGAGAGAGGTGGGGCTCCCCAGTCGAAACAGTCTTCCGTTTATGCCGTCCTGAACCCATTCGCGGTTGCCGGCGATGTTGCTGACAACCGGGAAGACGCCGCAGGCCATCGCCTCGAGGAGCGACACAGAGGTGCTGTCGGACGTCGAAGTGGAGACGTAGACCGTGGATTTCTTGAGGACCGCCGCGAGCTCGTCCGGCTTGAGCCAGCCCGGGAAGCTCACGGCTTCGGAGATCGCGAGCCGGTTCGCCATGTCGGCCAGCTTCCGCATCTCGGACCCCGTGCCCGCGACGACGAACCTGGCCCCCGGGACAGACCGCAGTATCTCCGGCGCCGCCTCCAGGAGCTGTGAAATGTTGTACAGAGGCTCCAGTTGCCGCGAGCTCACCAGCACGGGCTCCTTCGTGGACAAAGGAGCTCTTCCGTCGGAGTTGAACACGGCCGGGTCGATCCCCATGGGGACGGTGAGCACCTTGGCCGGGTTCATGCCGTACCTGACTATCTTCTCGGTCATCATCCACGCGTCGGAAGTCACAAGGTCGCTTCTGGCCAGCACGTACCGGGTGCGCCACATGTGAAACTTGCTTTTCTTGGGGACTATCAGGACGTCTGAGCCCATCGTTGTGACAGCGAGCGGGTGGCAGCCCAGAAGCGCTGCCACTAATCCGTAGTTGGGTATGAAAAGTGCGTTCACCAGGTCCGGCTTGAAGCTCCTCACGAGACTGGACACGAGCAGGGAAGACAGCGGGTACCTCACGAACGGCGGGAGCCAAGACGGCATGGGGACGCAGTGGAAAGGGCACTTGAAGGTCCGCCCCTTCTCGAGGCTCACCACGAAGCACTCGTGCCCCCTGTCCACGAAGTAGTTTACCCATCTGGCGACGTGGTTCATCGAACCGTCGCCGAGAAAGCATATCCTCATGACTTCCTCCCAAGGACGTCGGCCGCGCACCTACGCCGCCGTCGGGCGAACCCGGCCGCATGCTAGCACGCGGCTCTCTCAGGGTCAAGGAATGCAATCGGGGTCCGCGAGTCGGGGTCTGCCATCTTGTCGATCCTATTGACGCAGAGCGGGCTTTGGTGTAGGAGACAACTGCGTGTTGAGTTCAGGCCGGAGTCTCTCAATGAAGACTCAGGACTACGGAGGTGAGCCGCGCGACCCGGGATGCTGTTCCGCTTGGTGTCGATTCGGGGCGCGGCTTGTCTCCGAGGACACAAAACGAGGGAGGTATGACATGCACCGCACCATACCGCTCTGTCTCGCGACGGCGCTCGTGGCCGGACTGATTTCG
>JAFGJU010000197.1 GCA_016928935.1 Candidatus Eiseniibacteriota bacterium
GAAGGCCGGCAGATGGCGTCCGGAGTGTACTTCTACAGTCTTGTGACGGCGGACGGGCGCGTCACCCGCAAGATGGTGCTCGTCCGGTAGCAGCGCCGCCGGCCTGTAGTCCGCACCCAACACCGGGTGCTTCGAGCGGACCGTTGACGACTGCGGCGGCACGTCGTCCGAGTACATGGTCAAGATAGTGGACGACGCAGACGCCGCGTGCGAAGACTACAGCGTCACGTTCACCATCAGCGCCCCACAGTAACGGCCACTTTCCAGCCGGGTGCGGGGGCCCGAGTCGGCCGGGTCTCGCAGTGCCGGCCGCGCCCGCGCTCTTCGAAGAAACCGCTTGACTCGGGTTTACACTGCAGTAAAATTTACTGCGCGTGCAGTAAATTTTACTGCAATAAGGGTGGTGTATGCTGGACAGAATTCTGGGCTCGGGCCTTCGGGCAAAACTTCTCGGTTGGCTCTTCTCTCATCACGACCAGAGGTACTTCGTGAGGCAACTCACGTCGTTGCTGGGGGAAGACTCCACCAACATCAGCCGGGAGCTTGCCAGGCTCGAGAAATCGGGAGTCCTGCTGTGCACAAGAGAAGGCAGGCAGAAATACTACCAGGCCAACCAGGACTGTCCCATCTTCAAGGAGCTTCGGGGGCTGGCGCTCAAGACCTTCGGCGTGGCGGACGTGCTTAGGGATGCCCTCACCCCCCTGTCAGAGCGCATTCGCGTGGCGTTCGTCTACGGCTCGTTCGCGAGAGGAGAAGAAAACTCACGCAGCGATGTCGACGTGCTCGTCGTCGGCGCCGTGGAATTCGGGGAGGTAGTAGTCGCACTGGGCGCGGCGCAGGAAACAATCGGGCGAGAAGTAAACCCAACCGTGTATCCTGTCCCCGAATTCGCGGCCAAGGCGGCGGGCGGACACAGTTTCATCAGAGAAGTGATGAAGGGAAGCAAGGTCTTCATCCTCGGAGACGAACGTGAACTTGCGCGACTGGCAGGCGAACCGGTGGATAACTGAGCACCGAACAAACCGTCTCGAACTGAAGGATCTACTGGCGGTTGCCGACAGAGATTTGGCGGACTCCGGCGTGGCAGGACTCAGCGCGGACGCGCGGTTGGGTCTCGCCTACAGCGGCGCTCTGCAGCTTGCGACGGCAGCCCTTGCCGTATGCGGTTATCGTGCCGCCAGGGAGCGCCACCACCACACGGTGATACAATCGCTCGCCTACACGATTGCTGGAGACTCAGCGCTCATCGCCGAGTTTGACGGCTTCCGCAAGAAGCGCAACATGAGCGGCTATGAACGGCCAGGTTGCGTGTCGGACCATGACGCTGCCAGGATGAAGGCACTGGCGCTGAGGCTCCGTGGCGATGTCGGTACATGGCTTCGAGAGCATCATCCTGAACTCTTGGCGGATTGAGCGCGTCAGGCCAGACCAGCCACGAAATTTCTTCATCGTTTCCTGAGCTCGTCGGTGTATTGATAAGAGTACGATACTGACAGTCTGTCTGTGGGTTGAGGACTGCACGTGAACGACACACACAAGAAGCGCGTTGACGGCGACGGCGGTGGTGGCGCGGCGGGCACGGAGGCCAACGGTACCGCCGGCGGCGGGGACCGGGGCAAGCTCGCAGACGTCCTACTAATGCGCGAGGTGGCGTCGGGGAATGAGGCCGCCTTTGCCCGTCTGGTGGACCAGCACAACGCCGCAGTGCTCAACACGTGTTACCGCATACTTGGGAACCGTGAAGACGCTGAGGACGCGGCCTTGGACGTATTCGTCCAGGTCCATCGGAACGCCGGCAGCTTCAGGGGAGAATCCAGGCTTTCCACCTGGCTTTACCGCATATCCGTCAACCTGTCCCTCAATCTTCTCCGCAAGCAGAGAAGAGACCGGTATCTCGGTTTTCTGAGTCTCTCCGAGCCGGTCGGGAAGCTGGCGGGCCACGCCGTGGAGGCGCCCGAGAGCCATCGGCCGGACCGGGAGCTCGAGGTAAGGGAGCGAAGCAGGATTCTGGACGAAGCCCTGGCGACGCTGCCCGACAAACAGCGCGCCGCGATAGTGCTGCATAAATGCGAGCGCCTTTCGCAGCAAGAGATTGCGGACGTTCTGGAGGTCACCTCGGCCGCCGTCGAATCGCTCATACACCGTGCCAGGCAGAACCTGCAGAAGCGCCTGCTGCGGGCGCTCGGGGAGTCGTAAGAAGAAGGGCCGCAGGATCTCGGGCAGTCGGCGGTGGTTACGCTCTGGCGGGCCTATGCAGCTCACGAGAAAAAGGCCGCAGGATTCTCGGCTGACGGCGTGTCACACATAGTGACGCGCTGGCATTGAGGCGCACGAGGAAAGCATGAACTGCCAATTCATCCAGAAGAACGTAGCGGACATCGTCGAGAACAGACTCTCCCCGGGCGAGGCGAGCGAGGTCAAGGCTCACCTTGCGACTTGTGACCGCTGCGCGAACCTCGTGACGCGGTTTGCGCAGGAATGGCAGGCGTTGGAAGAGCAGCAGCGCATTCAGTCCTCGCCTGCCTTCTGGTTCAAGCTGCAGCAGAGAATCAATACGACCGAGGCCCAAAAGGTGCGCGTTGCCTCGCTCGTCCCCGGGGGATTGCACCGGCTGCAGACGGCGGCGACCGTGGCCACACTGGTGGCGTGCGTCCTGGCCGGGAGCTACGCGGGCAGGTTCGCGGCTCGGCGTGGAGCGGTCGCTTACGGGCCACAGGCCAGCTACAAAACGGAACAGGTCTTTCAATACTACCTCGGAGGTCTGGACGACTCTCCGAGGGGCTCTGTCGGCGAGTTCTACACAAACCCGGGTGAGGCGGTCGACACCGCGACCGGAGACGACGGCGCGACGGGTTCGGGAGGCAGCGCCCGCGTCACACCGCAGGGAAACGGCTAGAGACACCCGGGACAACACACAGGAAGGCTCATATGTCCAGGAAAACGCTAACAGTGATACTCGCCGTTGTGGCCGTCATCGCGTTGTCGATGTTTTCCACCTTCGCCTATGAACGCTGGATGAGTTCCGAGCGCAAGCGCGCGCCCCGTCAGTCCGGCCACCCGTTCGGTCTCCTGCGCGGAGAGCTGGCGCTGACGAAGGAGCAGATGTCCCAGCTGGAGACGCAGCGGGAGTCGTTCGAGAACGAGCTCCGGGGCCAGCGCACTCAAATGCGGGAGAAGAGAATGGCGCTGATGGAGGCGCTCAGAGCTGACGCTCCCGACACGCAGGCCATCGACGGGCTCGTCGAAGAGATAGGCGCGCTCCAGGTCGGTCTCGAAAAGCAGATGATACGTCATATGCTGGAGGAGCAGAGAATACTCACGCCCGAGCAAAGAGAGAAGCTGCACTCGATACTGCGCAGGCACTTCAGCGAACGCGAAAACTTGCCCTGGATGGGTCCTGGAGGCCCGATGGACGAAATGGGACCCGGACGCGGCGATGGACCATGGCGGGGGTCGGGACGGGGGTCCCGCACAGGACCCGGACGCGGCGACGGGTCTGGGCCCGAGTCGGGTATGGGTCGGGGGCGGTTTCCTCCGCCGGACTCGGCGGGCGGGATGGGACCCGGGCCGCGTTAGCGCAGCCCGTCAAGCAAACCCACGAAGCCTGAAGAGCGAGGTCGAGCAGGCGAGCA
>JAFGJU010000198.1 GCA_016928935.1 Candidatus Eiseniibacteriota bacterium
CCGACCGGGACTCCCCCAGCAGGGCCTCGAGCCTCCGCAGGCCCACCTTCTTCACGATGAACTCGGACACGTCCATCACATGCTCGGACAACCCCGACGAGTCCACGCCCAGGATCTTGGAGTATTCGCGCTTGAGGGCGAGACCGCAGCTTGAGCACGACACTACTACCGCGTCCAGCCGCTCGCGGCGCACCAGCTCCCTCAATATATCGACGTTCTTCCGCGCCATCCCACGCGCGGTCACGAAGTCGCCCGCGTTGAACACCGGCAGCCCGCAGCAGCCCTGGTTCTTGGGGACCAGGACTTCAACGGCGAGGCGGCTCAAAACGTTCACCACGGAGCGGCCCACGTTGGTGTAGACCAGGTTTGCCGAGCAGCCGACAAAATAGGCCACCCTCAACCCGCGCCCTTCCTCGCCCAGAACGGGGGGAGTCCTCTCCGGCACCTGCTCGATGAAGCTGCGGGCGGCGAATACGGGAAGATGCCTTTCCCGGTCGATGCGCACCGCGGGGAGCAGGAGTCTGAGTGCGCTTCCCTTGGGCGACACGGCCAACAGCGCTCTCTGGAACAGAG
Organism: Candidatus Eiseniibacteriota bacterium; assembly: GCA_016928935.1. GTDB lineage: Bacteria > Eisenbacteria > RBG-16-71-46 > JAFGJU01 > JAFGJU01 > JAFGJU01. Next base: position 574 of record JAFGJU010000198.1, read on the forward strand.
AAGCCATTCTCCCCACCGGAGGCAGCAGGCGGCCCCGCTTGAGAAGGCCCCTCATGAGGAGCCTCTTCACAAACGGAAACCTGCCCCGGGACACGAGCTCGGCCCTGGCCGCAAGGATTATGTCGTCCACCCTCACGCCGCTCGGACAGGCCTGGACGCAGGCCTTGCAGTTGAGGCACGTGGAGACGCGGTCGTCGAAGATGTCCGAGAGGCCGAGTCTGCCGTCGAACACCGCCTCCACGAGGCTCACGCGACCCCTGGCGCCCTGCGACTCGCTGAGCGTCTCTATGAGAGTCGGACAGACCGCCCGGCACATGCCGCACTTTATGCAGCGCACCAGCTCTTCGGACACGCGCGCAAGGTGTGGATACTTGTCGGTCAGGGGCTCCCTGTAGACGAAGCGCGTGTCCACCACGGGGCTCTGCCCCGACCCCGCGTTCGCCGCTCTGTTCTGGCTGGTTTCCGGCATGACTTCGTGCCCTTTTCCCGGCTCCACGCTCACGGTTCCGCCGCTTTCCGCCTCGAGAAAGACCGCGTCGCAACGGCCCGAAAGCCGCGGCGGCCCGCTCGGGCGACTTCACACCAAGAGCTTGCCCGGGTTCAGGATCCCCTCCGGGTCGAACACCTTTTTCAGTTGTCTCATTATCTCGAACGCCGCCTCACCGACCTCGCTGCGGAGGAACGGGGCCTTGTCGATCCCGATTCCGTGCTCACCTGAGACGGTGCCCCCGAGGGCAAGCGCGGCGTCGAACATCTCGGACACCGCGGCCCGAACGTCTCGTGCGCGGCCTTCGAGCGGAGCGTCCACTAATATCGTCGGGTGGAGGTTCCCGTCTCCCGCGTGACCGAACACGGCTACGGTGAGACCGTGCCTGGCCGCGACGGCACCCACGGCCCGGACCATCTCCACGATACGGCTTCTGGGCACCGTCGCATCTTCCAGTATCGTGATTGGCTTCAGCTTGGCGAGCCCGGCCAGGACCCCACGTCTCGCTTCCCAGAGAGCCTCCCTCTCGGCCCCGTCCGAGCTTCGCTTCACGAATCGAGCTCCGGCCTTCTTCAAGACGGCCTCGACTGCCGCCGCCTCGTGTTCGGCGGCTTCCTTGAACCCGTCCGTCTCGGCCAGAAGCAGGGCGCCCTCCCGCGCGCCCCCGAACGCGCGGCCCACTTCCCCGGCCAGGAGGCCCTGAGACGACGCGTCCCGCAGCACCGCCGACACCGAGAGAGCGTCCATCAGCTCGAGTGCCGCCGGTGTGAGGCCCCCGGCCGTCACCGCGGCCGACGCCGCTGCCGCCTGCTCGACGCCGTCAAACCCCGCCAGTATCGTCTCCGCGTGCTCCGGCTTCGGAATCAGCCGCAGGATCGCCGCCGTGACCACGGCCAGCGTGCCCTCCGACCCGCACATCAGTCTTGTCAGGTCGAAGCCCACCACGCTCTTGACTGTCCTCGCACCTGTCTTGATCGTCTCGCCGGTGGGCAGGACCGCCTCCAGCCCCATCAGGTAGTTCTTCGTCACCCCGTACTTGAGGCAGCGCATGCCGCCGGCGGCCGTGGCCACGTTGCCGCCGATGGTGCAGCAATTCTGACTGGCCGGGTCGGGCGGATAGAACAGCGACACTTCCTCCGCCGTCTTCTGGAAGTCCTGCGTGACGACTCCCGCCTCGCAAATGGCGTAGAGGTCCTCGATGGCCATCTCTCGCACTCTATTCATGCGGGTCAGGGACATCACGATTCCCCGCTCGACCGGCACAGAACCACCGGAAAGACCAGTTCCGGCGCCGCGAGGCGTCAGAGGGATTTTCTCCTCGGTGCACAGCCGCGCGACGGCGGCCACCTGCTCCGTGCTCTGCGGGCGCACCACGACGTCCGGCAGAGCGCTCCTCCTCGTTGCGTCGTAGGAATGGCACAGCCGCTCTTCCTCCGACTCGAGGACCGAGGCCGGCCCCACGATCTCAGCCAGTCTCTTGATGACTCTCTCTTCCATCGGGTTTTACTCCAGGGCTCGGGGTGCCCCCGCCTCCGTCCGCCTTCACGGGCCCGCCCCGCGCCGGGTTACTCCGTCCACTCCCGGACACTGTCCAGTCCGCCCGTCGCTTCGCTGTCCCGGACGCTGAAGACGCTTTGGCCGAGAGCCCTCAGTGTATAATTACGCGGCTGCTCGGGGTCGTGGCAGAAGAACGCGAAACCGCGCACCCCCAACGTTCTCAGGGTCCTCACCTTCTCGACCACCCGCGAGGGCGACTGATTGTAGATGGCCAGGCCGGGGTATATCGTCTTGTCTCCCGCCACGTCCTTTATCGTGTCCACCTGGCGTCTCACAAAACCGGTGGACGTCGAATAGCACATCGGCACTGCGAAGTCCAAGAGTCCGCCCTCCAACCACGCGGGCCAGTCCTGGCCGTACCTGCTCGTGGCCGCAATCACGTCCGCTACTACCGCGGCCGACAGCTTCACCGAGGGCCTGATTTCCTTGACGTCGGAGGACACGGAGGCGACCGATTGGGTCACGCTGGAGCTCCTCCATTCGGCCCAGCAGGACTTCAAGTTGCGCAGGCCGTCGTCGCCGTACAGTCTCTCGACGGCGCGTCCCTCCACTTCCATCTCGAGCGGGTCGACCCCGTAACGCCTCATGAACTCCGTCCTGGACGCCACGTCGTAACCCACGTCCATTCCGGGGAGCCTTATGTAATCCAGGTGCACTCCGTCCAGGTCGTAACCCTCCACGAGCTCTCTGACGACCGCCCTCAAGTGCTCACGCACCTCCGGGTTGCCCGGCGACACGAACACACCTTCCGCCCCCATGCCCTCGATTTCGGCCCTGGACAGCTCGAGCAGTGACCTGCCGTCCGACAGGACGTGAACCCAGTCGCGATGCGCCAGCACGATGTGGTCCGGGCTGCGCGGTGGCTGAGGCGCCGACCAGACCAGGAAGGCGTTGACCCACGCGTGCACCTCCAGGCCGGCGGAATGCGCCCTGTCCACCACGTAGGCAAGCGGGTCGAAACCGGGGTCTTCGAGCAATTCCGACCTCGGTGCGACACGCGAATCGTAAAGCGCGTCGCCGCGTCCCCTGACCTGAACCAGAAGCGCGTTGAATCCGTTGACCCTGGCCAGGCGAAGCACATCGTCAATCCGGGACTTGGACACGAGCGCGTTCCGGAGCACCCAGAGCGCCCGAAACTCGGTCCGGCGCGAGGAGATTCCGGCGGCCGCCTGGCCCGCTTCGCCGGCGGGACCCGGCCAACACAGAAGGCACGACGGGACCAGCCACAATACAAGAAGGCCGAGCGTGACCGCCCGGCCGCATCGTACGCCGTATAATGTGAACGGGAGCTTCAATCGGGATTCCTCTTATGCTTAAGGCCTCACCCCGTCACCGCCTGCCGTCTCCACCGGTCTCAGGACTCCTTGCGTCCCTTCTCTTTCTCCGCGGAGCGCACCTCCTCCATGGCGGCCTCTCTCTCGAGCTTGCGCTTCTCCTCTTTCGCCCTTAGCTTCGCCTCTCTCTTCTCGGTCCTCGCCTTTCTCTCCTCTTCCATCTGTTCCTTGGACTTCACCAGCTCCAGGATGCATATTTCGCTGCCGTCGCCCAGCCGGCGTCTCACGCGCATGAACCTGGTGTAGCCGCCGTTCCTCTCCGCGTACCAGGGCACGATCGTATCAAACAGCTTCTTCACAACCTTGTCGCTGGTAACGTATCCGGAGATGATCCTGCGGGCGTGCAAGTCTCCCCTCTTGGCGAACGTGATCATGCGGTCGGCCACCCTTCTCGTCTCCTTGGCCTTGGCGACGCTCGTCTCTATCCTCTCGTTCTGAAACAGCGCGGTCACCAGGTTGCGCAAGAGCGCCCTCCTGTGCTCGTGCGTCCTGCTGAGCTCCCTGTGATCTCTGTTGTGTCGCATGAGGTTCCCCTATTCCAGCTTCTCGTCCCTGGTCGTCTCGCCCAGCCTGTACTTGCTAACGTCCATGTCGAAGTGCAGTCCCAACTGTTCGAGGATGTCTTGTATCTCTTTCAGCGACTTGCGCCCGAAATTGCGGTACTTGAGCATCTGCTGTTCCGACTTCTGGACCAGGTCGCCGAGAGTCCGAATCTCGGCCTGCCTGAGACAATTCCCGGAACGCACGGACAGCTCGAGCTCCTCCACACTCTTCTGGAGAAGCTGTCTCAACCTGTCCGCTTCCTTGTCCGTCTCCTCTTCCTCCACCAGCGACTCCTCCTCGAAGTGCACGAACAGGCTGAAGTGATCCCGCAGGATCTTCCCTGCGAAGGACAACGCGTCCCTGGGAGCGACGCTGCCGTCAGTCCAAACCTCCAGGATGACTCTGTCGAAGTCTATCCTCTGCCCGACCCTCGCGCTCTCCACCTTGTAAGTGACGTTCGTCACCGGGCTGAACAGCGCGTCCACCGGGATTATTCCTATGGGCCTGTCGCCGCCCGTCTGCATCTCGGCGGCGAGGTAGCCCCGGCCGCCGCTTATCTCGACCTCTACCTTGAGCTCGCCGTCCTTGTTGAGGGTCGCAATGTGGAGGTCCGGGTTCAAGACTTTGACGTCTTCGTCCGCCTTGAGGTCACCGGCCACGACCTCGGACTTGCCCTTCGCCTCGAACACACCCCTCTTCACGCTCTCGCCCAGGAGTCTGAAGCGAATCTGCTTGAGATTGAGTATGATTTCCGCCGTGTCTTCGAGTACGCCGCGAAGAGTGGAAAACTCGTGCAGCGCGCCGTCCGTCCTGACGGCCGTCACCGCCGCTCCCGGAATGGAAGACAACAGCACGCGGCGCAAGGAATTGCCTATCGTAATACCGAAACCACGCTCCAGAGGCTCGATCGTGAACCTGCCGTACTTGTCGCTGGCAGTCTTCTCGTCGAGCTCGATCTTTTTCGGCATCTGGAGGCTTTTCCACTTCATATTTCAGACCCCCTGGCATTGTAACACCGGCATCATGACCGGCCTGGAAATCGCTTACTTGGAGTACAGTCCCACGATAAGCTGTTCCTGAATCGGGACAGGAATGTTCTCTCTGGTCGGAACCTCGAGCAGCCTTCCCGTGAAGTTCTCTCTGGTGACCTCCAGCCAACCGGGCATCTCGCGGCCCTGACTGGCCTCGACGGATTCCTTTATGACCTTGACGGTGCGGCTCTTCTCCTTGACGGATATCTCGTTGCCCGGTCTCACTTCGAACGAGGGCACGTTGACCTTGCGATTGTTGACCATGAAATGCCCGTGCCTGACCAGCTGCCTGGCGCTCGTCCTGGACGGCGCGAACCCGAGCCTGAACACGACGTTGTCCAGGCGGCATTCCAGCATCTGGAGCAGTGTCTCACCCGTGACGCCCTTCCTTCGTTCGGCCTTGAGGAAGTAGTTTTTGAACTGCTGCTCCAGTATTCCGTAGATCCTTCTAGCCTTCTGCTTCTCTCTCAGCTGGGCGCCGTAGTCGGTCCCCCTCATTCTTCTGTCTCTGCCGTGCTCTCCGGGCACGTAGCCCCTCCGCTCGAAGGCGCACTTATCCGTCATGCAGCGGTCGCCCTTGAGGAAGAGCTTCGCGCCTTCACGCCTACACTGTCTGCACTTCGCATCTCTGTTTCTTGCCATCTATTGCACCACCTTTGACTCTCGAGATACTACGGGCTTTCGCTTCCATGCCGAACGCCCGTCGTCCCCAACGCGCCCCGGTCCCGCGCCGGTCGCGCGCAAAGATTCGCTCGCCGCACGTTCCGCGCCCGGGCCAGCGCCGCGTCCCCTAGACTCTTCTCCTCTTCGGAGGCCGGCAGCCGTCGTGTGGAATGGGCGTTACGTCCCGTATGGCGCTGACCTCCAGGCCCGCCGCCTGAATCGAACGGATGGCGGCTTCGCGGCCGGCGCCGGGCCCCTTCACCCAGATCTCCACTCTGCGCACCCCGTGGCTCAAGGCCTCTCTGGCCGTGGCCTCCGCTGCCACCTGCGCCGCGAACGGCGTGCTCTTGCGGGAGCCCTTGAAGCCGACCTTGCCGGCGCTCGCCCAGCAAACCACGCCGCCTTCCGCGTCCGTTATCGTGATGATGGTGTTGTTGAAGCTGGCCTGGATGTGGACGAGTCCGTTGGGCTGAACTCGCCTTTCCTTCTTGGCCTTTCCCTTCTTTCCTTCGACTGCCACCTGTTATGCCTCCTTCGGCCCTGGCTTGGGTGCCGGCTTCCTGGCCATCATGGCCTTCTTCTTGAGGGCGCCGGCCGTCTTCTTCGGGCCCTTCCGGGTGCGGGCGTTCGTCTTGGTCCTCTGCCCTCTCGCCGGGAGCCCTCTCCTGTGACGCAATCCCCTGTAGGCACCGATGTCCATGAGCCTCTTTATGTTCATGGACGTCTCGGTGCGCAGCGACCCTTCTATCCTGTACTTGGTCTCGATCTCCGTCCTCAGTCTGGCCGTGTCTTCCTCGGACAGGTTCTTCACGCGCACGTCCGGCCTCACGCCGGTCACTTTCAGAATCCTGTTCGCAGAGGAAGGACCGATCCCATAGATATAAGTGAGAGCGGCCACAATTGTCTTCTCTGCCGGCAAATCGACGCCTGCGATTCGTGCCAACTTACATCACCTTCCCTTTGCTGGTCGCGTTTGGCTTCGTAAACATTGTGTCGGAGAATCCTCTGAGTTGTACGGGCGCGACGTTTCGCCGGTCGCGCGCAATCCCCCGTTCGCGGGACCTCGTCTAGCGCTGGCGCTGTTTGTGCCTGGGGTTCTTGCAGACGACGCGGATCACGCCCTTTCGCTTCACGAGCTTGCAGTGCTCGCATATCTTCTTGACTGATGCTCTTACCTTCATGTTTCCTTTCCCTTCGAGCCGGAAATCACGAACGACGCGCTCCACCGGCCAAACCGCCGCCTACGGGGCCGAGCGCGCTGCCTCACTTGTATCTGTAGATGATTCTTCCTCTCGAAAGATCGTACGGAGAAAGCTCCACGGTCACCCTGTCTCCAGGCAGTATCCTGATGAAATGCATGCGCATCTTCCCGGAGATGTGTGCCAGCACGATGTGCCCGTTCTCCAGTTCGACCCTGAACATTGCGTTAGGAAGGGGCTCTACCACTGTGCCTTCTACCTGTATTCCCTCTTCCTTGGCCACCTCGGACTACCTCCTCAGGATGCCGGAACCTGCCTGGGTCAACACTTGTGCCCGGCCGCCCAGCAAGGCCACTGTGTGCTCAAAATGGGCCGAGAGAGACTTGTCTCGCGTGACAACAGTCCAGTTGTCCGAAAGCGTGTCAACCTCCCACCCGCCGGCGTTGACCATGGGCTCGATCGCGAGCACCATCCCTTCAACAAGCATGGGCCCGGTGCCCGCGGCGCCGAAATTCGGAATCTGCGGCTCCTCGTGCATTTGGGTCCCTATGCCGTGCCCCACCAGGTCCCTCACGACGGAGAAGCCGAAGCTCTCCGCACACTCCTGGACGGCGTGTGACACGTCGCCGAGAAAACCGCCGGCAACAACCTTCTCTATTCCCTTCATCAAAGCGAGCTGCGTCGCCTCCATGAGGGTCTGTGCCGCATCCGAGACCTCACCCACCGGGAAGGTGGCAGCTCCGTCTCCAAAGTAACCGTTCTTGAGCACTCCTACGTCTATGCTGACTATGTCCCCTTCGGAGAGCCTCCTCGGGCCCGGAATCCCGTGCACGACTTCCTCGTTGACCGATATGCACGAGTTGGCCGGATACCCTCTGTAACCCTTGAACGCCGGGATTCCGCCGCGCGTTATGATGAAGTCGTGCGCCCAGCGGTCCAGCTCACCGGTGGACATGCCGGGCTCCGCCAGTTTCCCCAGCATCTCCAGCGTCTCGGCCACGATGAGGCTGCTCTCGCGGATCTTGTCGATTTCCTGTTTCGTCTTGAGCTTTATCACTGTCGTCTTTCGCGACTCCTTCGTTTTTCCTCCAGGGCCTTCTGAATACTGTCGAAGACCTTGTCCCTTTCGGCGCCACCGTCCACGTCGATGAGAGCGGACTTCTTTCGGTAGTAGTCCACAACTGCCGCCGTCTGGGCGGAATACACGGCCATCCGTTTCTTGATGGTCTCGACGTTGTCGTCCGGCCGGACATCCACCGGGGTCCCGCACACAGTGCATAGGCCGTTCGGACCCGGGGGATGGTCCACCATGTGGTATATCGTCTTGCACGACGGGCACACGCGCCTCATCGTGAGCCTGGACACCAACACGTCCGTCGGTATGCTGATGTTTATCACTGCGTCGAGCTCCCAGCCGTGCTCGCGCAGAATCTCTTCCACACCGACGGCCTGCGGTACCGTCCTGGGAAACCCGTCCAGGATGAACCCGCGCTCCGCGTCCTCCTGCGCCAGTCGCTCTCTCACCAGGCTCATGGTCAAATCGTCCGGAACGAGCGCACCTGCATCCAGGTACGTCGCCACCTTTGCGCCCAGCTCCGACTTCGCTGCGACTGCTTTCCTGAATATGTCCCCGGTAGAGATCTGGGGGACTCCGTAGCGCTTCTCCATCCGCTGCGCCTGGGTCCCCTTTCCGCTGCCCGGCGGACCAAGGAGCACTATGCGCATCGGATTAGTAGAACCTTCTCCCTTTTATCTTCCCCTTCCTCATGAACCCTTCGTAGTGCCTCATCAACAGGTGAGACTCTATCTGCTGAAGGGTGTCCAGAGCCACTCCCACCACGATCAGGATCGATGTGCCGCCGAAGTAGAACGGCGCGTGGAACCTGCTTATGAGCACGTCCGGCAGAATGGCCACCAGGGCCAGAAAGATGGCGCCCGGAAACGTTATTCGCATCAGCACTCTGTCTATGTATTCCGCGGTCTTTCTGCCGGCGCGGATGCCCGGCACAAAGCCGCCGTACTTCTGTATGTTCTCCGCCAGGTCCGTGGGATTGAGCACGATGGCCGTGTAGAAGTACGTGAAGAAGATGATGATTAAACCGTACATGATCGAATAGGTCAGCCCGCCGGGCGAGAACAGCAGGGAGATTTTCTCCATCGTGACGTTCCCCCTGGCGAACGACGCCAGCGTGCCCGGGAACATGATGAGCGACTGCGCGAATATGATCGGTATGACGCCCGCCGTGTTCACTCGCAACGGGATGTGCGTGTTCTGGCCGCCGTACATCTTCCGCCCCACGACGCGCTTGGCGTACTGCACCGGGATCTTGCGCATCCCCTGTGTCATGATTATCACGCCGGCTATGACCCCCACTATCAGGATGAGCAGCCACGCCGCGTTGAAGATCTCCAGTGCGCCGAGCTGTATGGACCTGATCGTCGCCAGCACGTCGGTCGGGAACCTGGCCACGATGCCGATGAAAATGATCAGCGAGATGCCGTTGCCGATACCCCTGTCCGTTATCTGTTCGCCCAGCCACATCACGAACACCGTTCCGCACGTCAGGGTGATCATCGTGAGCAATCTGAAGCCAAGGCCGGGATTCGGGACGACGGGCCCCAGCTCGCTCCTCAGCGACTCCACGAAGAAGCTGACCCCGTAGGCCTGTATGAGCCCCAGCAGCACGGTCCCGTACCTGGTGTACTGGGTAATCTTCTTACGCCCCTCTTCTCCCTCCTTCTGGAGCTTCTGGAAGTACGGAATGACCGCGCCCAGAAGCTGGAGAATGATCGAGGCGTTGATGTACGGCATTATGCCCATCGCAAAGATCGTGCAATTCTTGAGCGAGCCGCCCGAGAACATGTCGTACAGGCCGAAGAGAGTGCTCTCCTTGCCCTGGAAGAACGCGGCCAGCGCTTCCCCGTTGACGCCCGGCGTGGGGACGTGTCCGCCGAGCCGGTACACGACCAGGATCAGTATCGTGAAGAGAATCCGCCTCTTCAGCTCCGGTATTCTGAATATGCTCTGGAATTTATCAAACATCAGCTAACCAGCTCCACTGCTCCACCGGCCTTCTCGAGTTTCTGTTTGGCCGCCTTGCTGACCGCGTGAACTTTGACCTTCAAAGGGACCGCCACCTCGCCCGTGCCCAACAACTTGACCGGCTTCGTGCGATTCCGCACCAGGCGCTTCTCGTAGAGGGTCTCCGGAGTGACCTCCGCGGAGGGGTCCAGCTTCGCGAGCTGCTCCAGGTTGACTACCTGGTACTCCACGTGCCACTTGCCCACGAACCCTCGCTTGGGTATGCGCCTCTGCAGCGGCATCTGCCCGCCTTCGAACCAGGCCGGCACCTTGCCGCCCGAGCGCGCCTTGAGTCCCTTGTGCCCCTTGGTGGACGTCCCCCCGTGACCCGAGCCGTCACCGCAGCCCAGTCTCTTCGGCTTCTTTCGGGCGCCGCGAGAAGGACGCAGCCCTGTGAGCTTACTCATTCTTCGACCTCCTCCACGCGGACCAGGTGCCGCACTTTATTGATCATTCCTCGAATCTGAGGAGTGTCGCCGTGCACGACCGAGTGATTGACTTTGGTGATCCCCAGGGCTCTGACCGTCACGCCCTGGATTCTCTGTCTTCTGGACGCGCTGCGAACTTGCGTGATCTTAAGCTTCTTTGCCATTGCTTGTAGCCCCCGCAACACCGAAAAGCTCGGACACCGACCTGCCCCGCTGACCGGCGATGTCGCGGGCCGTTCTGAGCTGCTGAAGCGCAACCACCGTGGCCTTCGCCAGGTTGTGCGGATTGCTCGAGCCCAGACACTTCGTAAGGACGTCCCTTATGCCGGCGGAGTCGAGAATCGCCCTCACCACACCTCCGGCCACTATCCCGGTTCCTGGTGACGCGGGCTTTAGCAGGACGCGGCAAGAACCGAAGTGCCCCATAACCTCGTGCGGAATCGTTCCCTTGAAAGACGGGACGACAAAGAAGGCCTTCTTGGCGGCCTCGCTGGCCTTTCGGATGGCATCGGCCACCTCGTTCGCCTTGCCCAGGCCCACGCCGACGTTTCCATTCTGATCGCCCACGGCCACCAAGGCGTTGAAACCGAACCTGCGACCTCCCTTGACCACTTTCGCGACGCGGTTCACGTGGATGACCTTCTCAAGAAGTTCAGTTCTTTCGGCTTCTCCGTTAGTCAAGAATCTCTCCTTTCATCCCGAAAGTCCCCTGGACGGGCTCTAGAACTTGAGGCCCCCTTCCCTCGCGCCCTCCGCGAGAGCCTTCACTCTTCCGTGATAGAGGTAGCCCCCTCTGTCAAACGTCACTGTCTCGATCCCCTTGGCCTTCGCCCTCTGCGCCAAAAGAGCGCCGACTGCCTTGCCGACCTTGGCCTTGGAGTGCTTCTCTCCGGACTCCCGAATCTCCTTCGAGAGACTCGAGGCAGCGACCAGCGTTCGGCCCGAACTGTCATCAACCACCTGCGCAAAGATGTGCCTCAGGCTTCTGAACACGCAGAGCCTCGGACGGGCGGTCGTACCCGACACCCTGGACCTGACCCTGACGTGTCTTCTCCTCCGTGCCTCTTCTCTCTTCGAACTACGCGTTCTCATTGCCCTTTCCTGCCTCGTTGAACGGCCGCGTCATGCCGCACAGGCGGCCGGTCCGCTCCTGCGACGCGGCTCGACGTTATCCGCTGGCCGACCCGACGGCTGCCTTGCCGGCCTTCTTGCGCACGTACTCACCCTCGTAGCGGATTCCCTTGCCCTTGTACGGCTCGGGCTTCCTGAAAGACCTTATGGCATGCGCCACCTCTCCCACGAGGACCCTGTCTATGCCGCTCACGACCACCTTGGTGGGGGATTCTACCGCGAGCTGAACGCCGGCCGGAGCCGTGTATTCCACCGGCTTCGCGTACCCCAGGAACAAGACGAGCTTCTGGCCGTCCATCTGGGCCCTGTATCCGGTCCCCACGATCTCCAGGGCTCTGGAGAATCCTGTCGTAACACCAGTCACCAGATTGGAGAGCACGGAGCGGGTCATGCCGTGGACGGCCTTCACGCGAAGGCTGTCGGAGCCCGGCGTGACCTTGACCTGCCCCCCGTCCAGGGCGACCGTTATGCCGACGGGGACTCTGAAGGAAAGCTCTCCCTTGGGACCCTTCACTACGACAGTATCCCCGGCCACGTCCACAGTGACTCCCGACGGAATCGGCACAGGTTTCTTGCCAACCCTTGACATACTGCTAAGACCTCCCGCAGCCTTCCTGCGTCTTCAAACCGCCGCTCACCATATGAAGCAGAGAACCTCCCCACCCACTCCTCTGGTCCTGGCCTCTTTGTCGGTCATGACCCCTCTGGAAGTGGAGATGAGCGCAGTGCCCATGCCCCCCAGCACACGGGGAATCCTGCCTCTGTTCACGTATATTCTCCTGCCGGGCGTGCTCACGCGCTCGAGCCCGGCTATCACGCTCTTGTTATCAGTGTCGTACTTGAGGTATATCCTCAACACTCCCTGTTTACGGTCATCGATGGTCTTGAAGTTGTTCACGTACTTCTCGTTCAAGAGCGCCTTGGCTATTTCGATCTTCAGCTTGGACGAAGGCACGTCGACTTTCTTGTGCCTTGCCTTGCATGCGTTCCTTATAGAGGTCAGCATGTCAGAAATAGGATCGGACACCGACATTTAGGCTCCTCCACTGGATACAGACGCCGCTACCAACTCGACTTGACAACGCCTGGAATCTGACCCTGCAGGGCCAGCTCCCTGAAACAGATGCGACAAAGACCGAACTGCCGGAGGTACCCCCGCGGCCTGCCGCAGCGCCTGCACCGGTTGTACTTGCGGACTTTGTACTTCGGTTCTCTCTTCCACTTCTCGATCAGAGATTTCTTAGCCACTTACCCTCCTAAGCCCGCCGACTGGCGGCCGGAACTCACGACTTCGCCCTCACAAACGGCATGTCCATCAACTTCAGGAGCTCATACGCCTCCTCGTTTGTGCGGGCGGACGTCACGATGCTTATGTCCATTCCCCTCACTTTGAGCACTTTGTCGTAGTTGATCTCGGGGAAGATTATCTGCTCGAGCACCCCCATCGTGTAGTTGCCGCGGCCGTCGAACGACTTGGCCGGCAGCCCCCTGAAGTCCCTGATTCTCGGGACCGCCACGTTGACGAGCCGGTCGTAGAACTCGTACATGCGCGCACCGCGAAGAGTCACGCAGCAACCCACCGGCACGCCGGCGCGAAGCTTGAAGTTCGCGATGGATTTCTTCGCGCGCCTGACTGACGGCTTTTGGCCTGTTATCGCCGTCATGTCGGCCACCGCCGCGTCCATCAGCTTTATGTCGGTGAGGGCGTCTCCGACTCCCATGTTCACCACGATCTTGGACAGCTTCGGCACCTGCATCCTGTTCTTGTAGCCGAACTTCTGCATCAGGAGAGGAACGACCTCTTTCTCGTACTTGACCTTGAGCCTTGGAACGATCTTCTGCGCCATTGTCAACTCCGGATTTTACCCAGCACTCACGGCCGCGGTATCATTTCGCCGCACCGTCTGCAGACGCGGACCTTCGACCCGTCCGTGAGCGTCTTTTCCCCCACGCGGACGCCAGTGTCGCACTTCGGGCACACCAGCATCACGTTGGACACGTGCAGAGGCGCCTCTTTCTCGAGGACTCCACCCTGTATCCGCGTCCTGGTAGGCCGCGTGTGTCTCTTAACGAAATTCACCTTCTCGACGATGATCCGGGACTTCTTGGGGAACACCTTGAGCACCTTTCCCATCTTCCCCTTGTCGTCCCCCGCGACCACCAGCACTATGTCGTTCTTCGCGATTCTCATTGTGGACTCCGTGCTAGATGACTTCCGGGGCCAGCGAGATGATCTTCATGAACTCCTTGTCCCTGAGCTCCCTGGCGACCGGACCGAATATTCGCGTGCCGCGCGGCTCCTTGGCCTCGTCTATAAGCACAGCGGCGTTCTGGTCGAACCTGACGTACGAGCCGTCCTTTCGCTTCAGCTCCTTCACCGTGCGAATGATGACGGCCTTCGCCACGTCGCCCTTCTTGACGGTGCCGCCGGGCAGTGCGTCCTTGATGGAGACCACGATGATGTCACCTATGCGACCGTAACGTCGCCTGGTGCCCCCGAGCACCTTGATGCACTGCGCGACTCTGGCGCCCGTGTTATCCGAGATCGTCAACATTGTGCGCGGCTGAATCATTGCAATTCCTCACACTCAGTTCTTGAGAACCGGCCTAATCTATGTGCTTCCCTCGGGAGGCGCTCGACGCCGCCTCAGGAGGATACCCTTTACGCGTTTCCGGAGCGCTACTTGGCCTTTTCCACGACCTCGACCAGCCTCCAGCGCTTCATCTTGCTCACTGGGCGAGTCTCCATCACCCGAATCAGGTCTCCCACCTGACACTCGTTCTTTTCATCGTGCACGTGGAGCTTCTTTCTCCTCCTGACGTACTTGCCGTAGGTGGGGTGCCGCATCAGACGTTCCATCTCGATGACGGCCGACTTGTCGCCGCTGCGGCTCACGACTCGTCCTGTCCTGACTTTTCTCATCGCTCTCTCTGTCATGTCTTGTCCTCTGTTGCCGCCGAGGCCATCTTCCTGACGCCGAGCTGGTGCTCCCTCAGCACCGTCCTTATCCGCGCCAGGTCCTTCTTGACTATCCTTATCCGCAGGGCGTCGTCCAGCTGCTTCATGGCGTTACGGAAACGGAGGTTGAAGAGCTCTTCTTCGAGGTCAACCAGCTTCGCGTTGATCTCCGCCATCGTCATCTCGCGAATCTCTCGCGTCTTGAGCGGCTTCGCCATCGGTGTCTCAGAACTCCTTTCTCGCCACAAACTTCGTCTTGAGCGGCAGCTTCGAGGCGCCGAGGCCGAAGGCCTCCTTGGCGAGCTGCTCGGTGATGCCCTGAAGCTCGAACAGTATTCTGCCCGGCTTTATGACGGCTACCCAGAACTCCGGAGTCCCCTTGCCCTTTCCCATTCTGGTTTCGGCGGGCTTGACGGTAACCGGCTTGTCGGGGAAGATGCGGATCCACATCTTCGCGCCCCTCTTCACCTTCCTGGTTATGGCCACTCTCGCGGCCTCTATCTGCTTGTTGGTGATCCAGGCCGGCTCCAGCGCCTTGAGCCCGAACTCTCCGAACTGCACCTCGGCACCGCGCGTGCACTTGCCCTTTCTCCGTCCTCTCTGCTGCTTACGAAACTTGACTCTCTTCGGCATCAACATGACGTAAACCTCACGCGGTGGCTTGCGCCGTCTCGACCGACGGCTTCTCCAGAACCTCGCCGTGGAACACCCACACCTTCACTCCCACGCACCCGTACGTCGTGTGCGCGGTCGCGGTGGCGTAGTCTATGTCCGCTCTCAACGTGTGAAGCGGCACTCTTCCTTCTTTGTAAGTCTCGTGACGGGCCATCTCCGCGCCGCCCAGTCTGCCCGAGCAGCCGATCTTGACCCCCAGGGCGCCGCCCCGCATGGCCGAAGTGATGGCACGCTTCATGGCGCGGCGGAACGACACTCTCTGCTCCAGCTGCCTGGCCACGTGCTCCGCCACCAGCTGCGCGTCCAGGTCCGGTTTCTTCACCTCTTCTATGTTCAGGAGGACTTCCTTCTTCGTGACGTGCTGAAGCTCGTCCTTGAGCTGGTCCACCTGCGCGCCCCTCCTGCCTATCACCAGGCCGGGCCGCGCGGTGCGAATGGTCACGGTGACCTTTCCGGCCGCTCGCTGTATCAATATCCTGGATATGCCCGCCTGACTGAGGCGCTGCTTCAGGTAGCGCCGCAGCATTATGTCCTCCTGGAGCAACTCCGCGAAGTCCTTCTGAGCGAACCACCGGGAATCCCACGTCTTGATTATCCCGAGCCTCAGCCCGACCGGATTAGTCTTCTGACCCAATTCGACTCTCCTTTCTCTGGACCTATTCCTTCGCAGTCACGTGTCCTGGAGCCGTGACTATGACAGTCACGTGACTGGTCCGTTTGAGTAATGGCGTGGCCCTGCCGAGGGCCCTCGGCAGGAAGCGCTTCATGGTCGGGCCCGGACCGACCCTGATCTCCTTGATCTGCAGCGTGTCGACGTCGATTTTGCCTTCGATGTTGACGGCGTTGGAAACCGCCGACTTGAGCACTTTCTCGACGACCCTCGCCGCCCCCTTGTGCGTAAACTGCAGTATGCGAAGGGCCTCGTCTACCTTCTTGCCCCTCACGAGGTCGGAAACCTGGCCTACCTTCCTCGGCGTAATTCTCACGAATCTTGCCGTTGCTTTCGCGTCCAAAGTGAACCTCCGTAATTCAGTCTCTCAGCACACGGTTCCCGCACGCGGCTACTTAATGGGCGGCGGAGCCTTCTCCGCTGCCACACCGTGCCCCCTGAAGACTCTGGTCGGAGCGAACTCTCCGAGCTTGTGACCGACCATGTTCTCCGAGATGTAGATCGGTATGAACTTGTTTCCGTTGTGCACGGCCAAAGTGTGACCGACGAACTCAGGGGCTATGGTAGACCGCCTGGCCCAGGTCTTGATGACCTTCTTATCACCGGAAGCGTTCATCTGATTGATTTTCTTCTGAAGCTTCTCGTCGATGTAAGGACCCTTGCGTATAGAACGTGCCATCGATGTCCTCCACTACGTCCTGCCCGGGCTCTACGGCCGTCGCCGGCCGCCCGGCCGGACCCGCCTGACTACTTTCTGCGTCTGACTATCATCTTGTCGGACTGTTTCTTCTTTCTCGTCTTGTATCCCTTCGTGGGCTTACCCCACGGCGTGCAAGGGTGCCGGCCACCCGAGGACTTTCCCTCGCCTCCGCCCAACGGGTGGTCTATCGGGTTCATGGCCACTCCGCGGACCGAGGGCCTGACGCCCATCCAGCGGCTTCTGCCGGCTTTCCCTATGACCACGTTCTCGTGCTCTATGTTGCCCACCTGGCCGATGGTGCAGCGACAGTTCAACCTCACCATCCTGACTTCCCCCGACGGCAGTCTCAGTTGGACGTAGTCACCTTCCTTGGCCAGGACCTGGCAGAAATTCCCCGCTCCCCTGGCCAGTTGGGCGCCCCTGCCGGGCATCATCTCGACGTTGTGCACCTGGGTGCCCAGTGGAACACTCTTCAGGGGCAGGCTGTTTCCGGTCTTGATGTCAACGTCCTCGCCGGACACGACGGTGTCCCCCACCGAGAGTCCCACGGGAGCCACTATGTATCTCTTCTCGCCGTCCGCGTAGTTCAAGAGCGCGAGCCTGGCCGAGCGGTTGGGGTCGTACTCGATTGCCGCCACCCTGGCGGGCACTCCGTCTTTCTCGCGCCTGAAGTCAACGATCCTGTAGCGTCTTCTGTGCCCCCCGCCCTTGTGACGGCAGGACACGTTTCCCCTGTTGTTTCTCCCGCCGGTGCTGCGCAGCGGCTTCACGAGCCTTCTCTCCGGCTCGTCCTTGGTTATCTCCTCGAAGTCCGGCAGGGTCTTGTACCTGAGCGTCGGCGTCAACGGCTTGAATTTCTTAAGTCCCATTATCGTTCACCCATTCCCGGGGCCCACCCGGTTCACGGACCGCGGCCGGACAGCCGACCACGGCGCCGGCGGCGGCCGGCACTACACCTGTTCGAACAGCTCTATCGTCTGACCTTCCTTGAGTCTCACTACGGCCTTCTTCCAGCTGGGCCTTTTCCCGCTGAACACGCCCATCCTCTTCGTCTTGCCCTGCATCATGACGGTCCGGACGTCGTCCACCTTGACGGAGAAGATGGTCTCTATCGCCTTCTTTATCTCCAGCTTGTTGGCCGCAGGGTCCACCTCGAAGATGTACTGGTTGGACCCCTCGCGCAGATGGGTCCCCTTCTCCGTGATGAGCGCCCTCCTGACTATGCGTCTAGGTTCCCTCATTTCGAGAACACCTCCTTCATCCTCTGAAGAGCGTCAGGAGTAATGAGCATCTTGTCGCAGTCCAGAAGCTCGTAAGCGTTCAGCTGAGCGGACAGCGCCGTCCGCACGTTGGGAATGTTCCTCAGGGATTTGAGCACCCGGTCCTCGGGGACGGCCATCACGAACAAGCACTTCTTGTCGGCCACGCCCAGTTTCTCGAGGTATTTCGCCATCTCTGAAGTCTTGGGCGCGTCCAGCGCCGGCGGCTCCACGACCATGACCGCGTCCTC
The DNA here is from genome assembly GCA_016928935.1 of Candidatus Eiseniibacteriota bacterium. GTDB lineage: Bacteria > Eisenbacteria > RBG-16-71-46 > JAFGJU01 > JAFGJU01 > JAFGJU01. The sequence continues at coordinate 18,543 of JAFGJU010000198.1, forward strand.
TTTCGCCTTGAGACTGAGCGCCGACTTGAGCGCCAGTCTTTTCACCTTCCTGGGCATCTCGAACCCGTAGTCGCGAGGCTTCGGGCCGAACACGCACCCACCCCGCACCCACAGCGGAGACGCGTTGGAGCCGCTCCTGGCCCGGCCGGTTCCCTTCTGCCTCCAGGGCTTCTTGCCCCCACCGCTCACCTCTCCCCGGCTCTTGGCCGAGGCGGTGCCCTGTCTGCGGTTGCCCAGATAGCTCTGAACGGCGTCAAACAACACGGATTCGTTCACCGGTGCGCCGAACAGGTGCTCCGGGAGCTCCGCCGTGCCGCGCTCAACGCCTTCTGGCGAAAACACCTTTGCCGAAATCATCAGACTTCTCCTGAGAATCCATCCCTTCCTGGGGTGGCTTCCGAATCCGTTACTTCTTCTTTGCAGGCGCCTTCTTCTGCTCCGCCGGTGCCTCGTGCGCCTTCTTCAGCGGGGCCTTCGACACCATCTTCACTTCCAGGTAGCCGTTGGGCCCACCCGGCACCGCTCCCCTGACCAGCAGCAGGTGCCGCTCCTTGTCCACGCCCACCACGGTCAGGTTCCTTACGGTCACCCGTGCGCCCCCCATCCTCCCAGGAAGTTTCTGTCCCTTCCAAGGCCGCGACGGGTACGCGCTCGCGCCGATGGAGCCGGGCAGCCTGTGGGTCGTGCATCCGTGAGTGTCGTCTCCGCCGTGGAACTTGTGGCGCTTGATGACGCCCTGGAAGCCCTTGCCCTTCGAGGTACCTGTCACGTTCACCACAGACCCCACTTCGAACATCTCGACCGTGTTCACCGAACCGACCTGGTGCTGCTTCGCGTCGGTCACCCTGAACTCCCTGAGTATCCTCTTGGGAGAGACTCCGGCCTTCTTGAAATGACCCGCATTGGGCTTGTTGGCGCGCTTCTCCTTGACGTCCTCGAAGCCGACCTGGATGGCCTCGTAACCGTCCCTGTCTTTCGTCTTCGTCTGCACGACGGGGCACGGCCCGGCCTGGATGACGCTGATCGGCACGAACCGGCCGGTCTCGTCGAAGAGCTGGGTCATACCGACCTTCTTACCAATGAGTCCTGGCATCGCCGCTTCCCACCTTTCCTACAGCTTTATCTCTATGTCGACTCCGACCGGCAGATCGAGCTTCATCAACGCGTCTATCGTCTGCGGCGTGGAGCGGACTATGTCTATCAGCCGCTTGTGCACCCTTATCTCAAACTGCTCCCTGGACTTCTTGTCCACGTGCGGGGACCTGAGGACCGTGTAGACAGTCTTCTTCGTCGGAAGAGGCACGGGTCCCGAGATCATGGCGCCCGTCTTCTTGGCAGTCTGCACTATCTGGCCGGCGGACTGGTCCAGCATCGCATGATCGTAGGAACGCAGCTTTATTCTGATTCTCTGACTCGCCACTTGTCCTCCTTGGCCCTTCTAGAGTCTCTCCAGGAGCCGGACCCGTTTCTTACAGGTCCAGTATCTCGGCGACCACTCCGGCTCCGACCGTACGGCCACCCTCCCGAATCGCAAACCGCAACTC
>JAFGJU010000199.1 GCA_016928935.1 Candidatus Eiseniibacteriota bacterium
CCCGAACACTACCTGCCTATCCCAACAGCTCCTTGTACAGCTCCTCGTGGCTTGCACAACAGCGCTGAAACGAGAAATCCGCGGCCTTCCGCCTGGCGTTGGCGCCCATCCTGTCGGCCAGATCCTTATCTCCAAGCAGCTTCACGACTGCGTCCGCCATTGACGCCACGTCTCGCTTGGCGAAAAGAAACCCGGTCTCACCGTGACTCACGACGTCGCGGATGCCCCCGCTGTCGGTGGCCACAACCGGAAGGCCGGCAGCCATCGCCTGGAGAGCTGCGCTCCCCAGACCTTCGGACTCGGACGGGAAAAGAAACACGGACGCCGCCCTCATGAGCGCCGCCACGTCCTCCCTGAAACCCAGTAACCGCACTACCGAGTCCACCCCCAGGTCCCTGGAGATTCTCTCGAGCCTGTGTCTCATGGGCCCGTCTCCGGCTATCAGGAAGCGCACCGAAGGCACCGCCCTGGCCACAACGCTTGCCACCCTCAACACGTCCTGCTGCGACTTCTCCTTGGAAAGAGAGCCCACGTTGAGGACCACGGGCTCCACAGTCCGCATGAGCGTTCCGTCGGCCCGCCCGACTTCGGTCTCGCCCCCCTCCACTTCAAACTCCTCAAGCCTGACCCCGCTTGGTATGACCCGTATCCTGGCAGGCGGCACACCCGCCAACTTGAGCGTTTCGGCCACGTGCTCTGAGATGGCCACAAAACACGACACCAGCCGCGAGTATTTCACTCTGTTCAGCACGTTTATCCTGAGTGGTGTTCCGACTCTGCGGGTTACGACGAACGCGTTCACGTCCTGAAAAAACGTGGCACCCAGGCCCACTGCGTGGCCGCGGCCGGTGTGAGCGTGAAGGAGCTCGGGCTTGAACATCCTGAGTATGCCGGCGACTCGGACCCAGGCCTTGAAGTCCAGGTCTCCCCTCATCCGCACTGCCTCCACGGGAAGGCCTTTCTCCTTCGCCCTCAAGTGGAGCGGCGTTCGCTTCTGACAGACGAGCAGAAGCTCGTGCCCCCGCCTCTGGAGCTCGAGGCCCAGGTTCAGCACCTGGTACTGGCCTCCCCTCCACTCCTTTCCGCTGTCCAGAAACACTATTCTCATAGAAAAAGACTCCCCGTACCCCGCGGGTGGAGCGGCCTCCGCAGTCCGCTTCCAGTCGCGCCGTCTGCTCCAGCCGGGCCGTCCGGCCTTCGACGCGGCGTTTCCTTCAACCCACCCTTTGCTTCAACGCCGCCCCACCGGGGCTGCGGATTGCCGTCCGCATTCTGCCCGGCGCCCCGCAGTGCGGCGCTGTCCCACTCTAGGTGCCTCTACCGCCGGCAGACTGCCGCCACAGCTTGGCGTACTTCATGAAAACGCTCGTCGCGCCCAGCGTGCAGACCATGAGGCCCCGGACTCCGTCGAGAACCCCGAGCTGCAGCACGTACATCCGGAAGAATCGGGCCGGAGGCCGAAACACGAGGTCGAAAACGCTCGCACGCCTGCCCTTCTTGACGAGGTCCTGAGCTCCCCAGTCAGTGTACCTGTCCAGCTTTCTCAGGTATGAAGAGAAGTCCCTGTAGCTGTCGTGCGAGAGCGCCGAGCGGAGGACTCCCGCCTTCCCCTCCAACTGGACTTCGGCGTGCACGTGCTTCTCTTCGTAGCGACCCCTGTCCCTGTCGAAAAACCGCAGCACCTTGTCCCTCTGCCAGCCGCAGAATCTGATCTCTTTGCCCATGAAGCGGTTCCTGCGCCGTACCCAGTAGCCGCCGCAGTCGGGTCCTCGGCCCAGAAGGCCGGCAATCTCCTGTCGCAGGGCCGGAGTCACTCTTTCGTCGGCGTCCACGATGAGCACCCATCTGTGCCGGGTCTGCGGCAGTATCCAGTTCTTCTGCGCGGCCGAGTTCAGGTATTCGTGCTGAACCAGCTTGACGCCGAAGCTCCTGCATATCTCCGGCGTCGCGTCGGTGCTGAACGAATCGACGACTATGACCTCGTCGGCCCAGGTCACTGACTCCAGACACTCGCGTATGTTCCGTTCTTCGTTGAAGGCAGGGACTATGACTGTGAGCTTCTCGCCCATTTCTCCCTCCATACGGGTGAGCGTCCGGCAACCGCCGGCCGGTCAACGCCCGCCGCGCAGCACGTCCTCAACTACCGCGAACACTCGCTCCGCAGAGAGCTTCTTCATGCATTCCATGGTGGCGCACGTGTTCTTGTCGCATCGCAGACAGTCCACGTCAGCGAACACGGCCCTGTGCTTCGGAGACTCCGGATTCCACGTCACCGGGTTCGTCGGACCGAACACCGTGACCGTGGGAGTCCCCACCGCCACGGCGACGTGCTTGAGCCCCGAGTCGTTGGAAACGAACAGCGCCGACTTTTCGAGCAGGGCCCCGGCCTCCCGTATGTCGGTCTCGCAAGCCATCACTCCGGGCGTCCTCATGAGACTCAGCGTGCGCTCGGCCAGCGCCTTTTCGCCTGGTCCCCACAGGACGACCACCCGCCGCCCGGTCCGCTCGGTCACCAGGTCGGACACAGCCGCGAATTTCCCAACCTCCCAGGTCTTGGCAGGCCAAGACCCGGCCGGCGACACGCACACGAACCCGCCTGCCTCGAGGCCGTTCGAGGCCAAAAACTCATCAGCCACTGCCCGGGACTTCCCGTCCACGCTGAAGCGAAGCGCGGAGCTTTCGGCCCGGAAACCCAGGTACCTTATCATGTCCAGGTTGACCTCGGCCGCGTACTTGGCCACCTTCTTGCCGTCCCGGAATTCGTCCCTGGGCTTGACGATGTTGTACGCGAAGCGCCTCAGTCCGACATCGTAGCCCACCCTGAACCTGGCTCCGGACAGGATCGTGATTATGGCCGTTCTGGGGTTGCACAGGAAGTCCACTACCAGGTCGAATCCCCTCCGCCTCACACCTCCTATTATCTCCAGCTGCGGCCGCCAGGAGCTCTTGTCCAGCACCATTACCTCGTCCACGTCCGGGTTGCCGGCCAGTATCTCCTTTCCAGGCCTGGTGACGAGCACCGTCAGCCGGCTCTGTGGAAGGGCGCTCTTGAGCGCACGTAGGGCCGGAGTAGTGAGAAGCACGTCCCCCATGGCACCCGGCCGCAGCACCAGGATTGACGCCGGACCGTCACGCCCAGTCCACAAGCCTTCTGATTTCCGAGGCGACTCTCTCGACACCGATTGCCTCCAGACAACTCACGTGCTCGCAGAAATGGAGATGACATGGCCTGCACTGAGCCTCCGCGTAAACGCAGACCGCCTTCCCGCCGGACCCGTAGGGGAACCAGATGTCGGGCTCGCTCGGGCCGAATATGCTGACGGTTGGCTTCCCCAGGGCGGCCGACACGTGCGCGGGGCCGCCGTCGTTGCCCACGTAGCCGGCCGCTGCGGACAGTACGCGGGCCAACTGCCTGAGCCCGAGACCCGACACCACCGGGAACTCCGGCCTTCCGGACAGCACCGACCGGGTGTACGCCTCCTCTCCAGGACCCGCCAGCAGAGCCGCGCGCAGGCCGTTCGCCGAAACGGCCCGGGCAAGTTCGGCAAACCGCTTCGACGGCCAGCGTTTGGCCTGCCACTTGGCCCCCGGCTGAAGGAGGACCGTCCTGGCAGGGGCCTGTGCCCCCGCCTCTTTCAGCAGCCGTGCCCCCTCCCTCTTCTCGTTCTCATTCACGAACAGCTCGGGCAGCGACGCCGACGCCTGGAGCCCAAGCGCCCTCAGATGCTCCAGATGGTGCTCCACCGCGCTTCTCACGCTCAACGGCACCCTCACGTTCAGGTTGTACGCCCAACTTCTGGACAGATGATACGTGCCCACCCGTCTCCGCGCCAGAGTCGACGCCGTGAGAAGCGCACTCCTGGGGTTTGACAATAGGTCTATTGCCAGGTCGTAGCGCGCCCGCAGGAGCTTCCACATCAATCTCAGCGAGCCGAAGGTCCCCACCCTCCGGAAATCAACGGAGATAATCTCATTAAGGAACGGGTTCTCGAGCAAAAGCTCGCCGTAGGGTGCCTGCGTCAGGTAGTCGATTTTCGCGTCGGGGAAGTTGTCTCTGAGGCGCCGCACACAGGGAGTCGTAAGGACCACGTCCCCCATGTACCTCAAACGCGAGATGAGGATTCGCTCGGCCACGACCTGATCAACCCTCCCAGTACTGACCCGCCTGAGGCATCCACGGCCTCGGGCGGTCGGCCGGCTTCGGCGCCGTCGCGGTCCGCACGGCGGCCCTACCCGCTCCGGGGGAACCTTTCAATTATGAGCTTCACCAGGTCCTTCGTGGAATGGTCCTTGTCGTCTCCGACTATCTCCACTGTGCCGCCGACCTCCAGTACGGTGGAGCGCTCAGGCACGTTGTCCCGCGTGTAGTCGGTCCCCTTGGCGTGCACGTCCGGCCTGAGTCTCCGAATCGAGTCGTCCAGCGTGAGCTCATCAAAAACAAAACAGTAATCCACGCACTCGAGGGCGCTCACTATCTCAGCCCTCTCGCCTGCGCCCACGATCGGCCTGCCGCACCCTTTGAGCGCCCGCGTACTGTCGTCGCTGTTTATGGCCACTATCAGCACGTCCCCGAGCCTTCGAGCCGCCGCCAGATACCTCACGTGCCCCACGTGCAGGAGGTCGAAGCACCCGTTGGCCATCACCACGCGCTTGCCGTCGGCCTTGGCCCGCGCAACGATGTGCGCAAGCTCGTCGACAGTCCTGAGCTTTGAAGCGCCTCCCACGTGTCTCGTTCCTCCAGGCCCGAAAGTCAGAGTGGAACTGACTCACCTCCGGGGCCGGCCCACCGAGGCCACACCCCTTATGCGACCGCGGGACACCGCTGCCAGGAGCTCCTCCGCGCTCACGACCGCCGTGCCTCTCTTCATGACCACTATCGAGCTCGCGTAAGTGGCCACGCATGAGGCCTCGACGACGTCCGCGCCGCACGCCAGCGACAACGACACCGCCGCGGCCACCGTGTCCCCCGCGCCGGTCACGTCGGCTATCTCGTCCGAGCCGAATATCGGGACGTGCACGACGCGCTTGCCGGGTCCGAATACTGTCATGCCGGAGCTGCCCTGCGTGACAATCAGGGATTTCAGAGACATCGTCTTCACGAGCTTCTCGCCCGCGGACAGGAGCGATGTCGAGTCACGGATCTGGATGCCTACCGCCGGCCCCGCCTCGGCCTCGTTGGGGGTCGCCACGGTCGCCCCCCTGAACTTCACGAGGTCGAAGCGAGAGTCCACACAGACTGTCTTCTTCCGAGCCCTGGCCAGTCTGATGACTTCCGTCCTGAGCTCATCGTCCACTGCGCCGTAGCCGTAGTCCGAGAAAAGCACCGCGGACACCGACGGCATCGCCGCGCGCGCTTTGTCCAGCAGTCCGGCCACCACCCTGCCCGGCAGCCCCACTCTCTTCCCGACGTCCAGCCTTATCACCTGCTGCTTGGCGCAGTGAAAACCGCCCGCCAATATCCTCGTCTTCTGTATGGTCTCGAGACCCCTCACGCATTCTACGGAACCCGTTTCCACGCCGCAGGCCCCGAGCAGGCCGAGGAGTCTCACGCCCGCCGGGTCGTCTCCCACCACGCCTATGGGCACCGCCTCAGCGCCCAGCGAGGACACGTTGGCGCACGCGTTGCCGGCGCCCCCCGGCATGACGGTGCTGCCGTTGAAGTCCAGTATCAACACCGGCGCCTCGCGGGATATCCGATTCGTGCTCCCGTAGACGTACTCGTCCAGCATCAGGTCGCCCACGACGAGCACTCTCTTGCCCCGGAAGCTTCGGACGATCTTCTTCAGCCTTGCCCTGTCCGGGCTCTCAGGTTTCATGTTCACCCCGCTGCCGCTCGCGCGGCGCACCGTCCTCCTGGCCTCGACCTCTACGACGGCGGGGCGCCCCGCCCGGGAGCCTCAGCCGCGCGACCCGGCGGGTCGGTCCCGTCCGCGCATCGGCGGAACCCGCGCCGAAGCCCGGCCGACGCGCCTAGCTCAGTTCGGATATCACGCGCGAGGCCGCTTCCCTGGCCTCGGCGTCTGCCTCCAGTATTATCTCCACGGAATCGGCGGGTCCGGCATCCAGCAGCGTGAGGGACCTCTCAAGGACCACCGCAATGTCGACGAAGCGTATCCGCCCGTCGAAGAAGGCTCTCACCGCGACCTCGTCGGCGGCGTTGAGCTGGGCAGGACGCCTCCCGCCTTCCGCCGCGGCCGAGTACGCAAGCCGCAGGCACGGGAACCGGCTCAGGTCCGGCTCCGAGAACACCAGCGGCCCCACGCTCGACAGGTCGCACGCGGGCAGCGTGCCCGCCAGCCTGTCGGGGTACGACAACGCGTACAGGATTGGAATCCTCATGTCCGGCACGCTTATCTGAGCCAGCGTGGTCCCGTCAGTGAACTCCACCAGGGCGTGCACGGCGCACTGAGGATGAATCAACACCCCTATCTCCGCGAGCCCGACCCCGAACAGCCACCGCGCTTCCATGACCTCGAAACCTTTGTTGAGAAGAGTGGCGCTGTCGGCGCAAATGCGCCGGCCCATCTTCCAAACGGGATGGCGCATGACGTCTTTCGGCGTGACTCTCAACAGCTCGTCCGCACTCTTCCCCAGAAACGGCCCGCCGGAGGCAGTCAAAACTATCCTTCTGACTTGACCGTCCCTGCCCGACAAACACTGGTGGACCCCGCTGTGCTCGCTGTCCACCGGCAGGACCGTGGCGCCGTGCTCGGCCGCGGCTTTCATGACGATCTCCCCGGCCAACACGATGGACTCTTTGTTGGCCAGAGCGACGCGCTTCCCCTCTTTCACGGCCGCCAGGGTCGGAACGAGTCCGCAGGCTCCGACCAGGCCGTTCACAACCACGTCCGCCGTCCTCAGCGAAGAGAGCTCCCTCAACCCCTCTTCACCCCCCAACAGCACGAGTCCCGGGAACGCGTTCCGCCTCGAGAACTCCTCCCTGGCTCTTGCGTCTCCGACGGCCACGACGCCCGGAGCGAATTCCCTCACTTGTTCGGCCAGGAGGTCTATGTTCGACCCGGCGGCCAACCCGACGACTCTGAAACGCGACGCGTTGTCTCTCACGACAGACAGGCAATTCCTGCCTATCGAGCCGGTGCTCCCAAGAACTACGACGTTGGTCATCCCCAAGCCCTTCGCGTAGATCACAAGACCGCTATGACCAGGTAGTAATAGACCGCGGGGGCGGCGAACAGAACGCTGTCGAACCTGTCCAGAAGCCCGCCGTGTCCGGGTATCATGTTGGACGAATCCTTGACTTCCGCTTCCCGCTTAATCATGGATTCCACCAAGTCACCCAATTGAGAAGCCACGCAGACGATGAGGCCCAAGGCGACGACGTCCAGGGCGCTCAGGAAGTGAGCGAAGGTCGCCTTGGCCAACCAGGCCGCGAGCGGAGCGGTGAAGAGCGCGAACAGCGCTCCTTCGACCGACTTGCCGGGGCTCACCCTCGGAAAGAGTTTAGTCTTGCCGAAGAACCTCCCGCCCAAGTAGGCAGCCGTGTCGGATATCCAGGCCAGAAAGAACGGCAGGACGGCGTATCGGGCGCCGTCGCCGTAGTCGGTGCCGGTCCGGAGCGGCAGCTCCCGCAGCGCCACGAAGTGCCCTCCCAGCCATCCCACGTAAAGGACTCCGAAGATGGTCACGGCCATGTGCTTGACCGAGAACCTCTCCCCCTGACGAAACAGCTCCAGCGTAGCTATCAACATGAGGGCCGCCGTCAGAAGGAAGTCGGAGTAGAGCTCACTCCTGAAGTACACGTACCACGTGAGAACCAGGGTAGTTCCCACTCCTATCGCCCGGTAGGCCTGGTAGCCGGCCTTTCTCATCATTCGGTAGAATTCCAGCATGCTGAAGAGGAGGATCAGGTCCACGAAACCCAGGAAGTAGAACCGGCCCTCGACCGCCACGAAGACGAGCAGCGGGATGAAGATCAAGCCCATCAGGAGTCTCATGCGGAAGGACCTGTTCTCCTTGACGCGACCGATGCCCTCGCGAAGAGCCTCCAACTCATCCTCCTTAAACACGCCGCAGAAGTGCGCCCTGCATCGCGCCGTCCGGACCGCTGGGGCGCCTCAATCCACCTTCCCGAACCGCCGGTCCCTTCTCTGATAATCACTCACTGCCTGGAATAGGTGCCTCTTTCTGAAGTCCGGCCACAGCGTGTCGGTCACCCATATCTCGGAGTAGGCCAGCTGCCAGAGAAGGAAATTGCTGATCCTGAGCTCGCCGCTGGTCCGGATCAGCAGGTCGGGGTCCGGCAGGCCGGCCGTGTAAAGATAGCCCTCAAAGAACTGCTCGTCTATCTCTCCGCGTCTCAGTCGCTCAGGCCTTTCCGCGACCATCTTCTTCACTGCGTCCACTATCTCCGCGCGGCCTCCGTAGCTGATGGCCAGGTTCAAGAGCAGGCCCCTGCCCCCCTTCAGATACTGTGTGGTCTCGGCCAACGTGTCCTGCACACGCGACGGCAGGTCCTCCAATCGGCCGACCGCAGCCAGCCGGACGTCGTTCTGCCTGAGCTCCTCCCGTTCCTCCCGCAGAGTCTGCTCCAAAAACCTCATCAGGGCGGCCACCTCCGCCCGCGGCCGGCTCCAGTTCTCGACCGAAAACGTGTACAGAGTGAGCACCCCGACACCCAACTCGACGCAGCCCTCCACCGCTTCGCGCACGGCCTTGCGGCCGGCCCTGTGGCCGTGTATGCGCGGCAGGCCCCTGCGCTTCGCCCAGCGCCCGTTTCCATCCATGATGATGGCCACGTGCCTCGGAACGTCGCCGCCGCGCTTGACTCTCTCCGCGGTCTCGTCTGGTCTAGGCTTCCTCAAACGCTCACACTCCCGGAGACGGCCCGCTCACAAAACGCGGCTGGCCTTCACACCGCCAGCCGCAAGTTAACACAGATCAGGAAACAGCAGCATTCGCGCGAGTCCCCTCACACCTCCATGATCTCAGCTTCCTTCTTCGACAGCAGCTCCTCCATCTGCGCTATGTGCTTGTCCGTCAGTTTCTGGACCTCGGCCTGCGACTTCTTCTCCGAGTCTTCGGAGAGCTTCTTGTCTTTCTCGAGCTTCTTCAGCTCCTCGTTCCCGTCGCGCCTGATGTTGCGGATGGCCACCCGGCCCTCCTCCACCATCTTCTTGACGACCTTCACCAGGTCGTGCCTGCGCTCCTCGTTGAGCGGCGGTATCGGTATCCTGAGCACTTGGCCGTCGCTGATTGGGTTCAGCCCGAGGTCGGATTTCTGGATGGCCTTGCCGATCTCGGCCACCATGGCCTTGTCCCAGGGTTGGACGACCAGCAGTCTGGGCTCCGGAGCGCTCACGCCCGCCACCTGGCTGATCGGCACGTGAGACCCGTAGTACTCGACCCTTATGGGGTCGAGTAGAGCCGTAGTGGCCTTCCCCGTCCGCACCGAGGCCAGCTCCTGCCTCAGTCGCTCCACCGCTTTCTTCATCCTCTGCTCTACGTTCGCGAGTACCTCTTTCTCCATGCTAGCACTCTCCGACTAGAGTCCCGACAGTCTCACCGAGGACTGCCTTCTTGAGGTTGCCTTGAGTGTTCACGTCGAACACGATTATGGGCAGCCTGTTCTCCCTGCAGAGCGTTATTGCCGTAGAATCCATCACCCTGAGCCCCTTCGTGAGGACATCCATGTAAGCCACCCTGTCTAGAAACACGGCGTTCGGGTCCGTGGCCGGGTCGGCCGTGTACACTCCCTTGACTCTGGTGGCCTTCAGCAGCACCTGTGCGCCGATCTCGATGGCCCTCAACACTGCGGCGGTGTCCGTGGTGAAGTAGGGGTTGCCGGTGCCGCCCGCCATGATGGTCACGCGGCCCTTCTCCAGGTGTCTGACGGCTCTGCGCCTGATGTAGGGTTCGGCCAGCTGAGCCATGGTGATGGCCGACAAGACTCTCGTCTGAAGTCCGCGCTTCTCCAGATGGTCTTGAACGGCGAGGGCGTTGATGATGGTGGCGAGCATGCCCATGTAGTCGGCGTTGACCCTGTCCATGCCGCCGCGCTCTGCCTCAGTGCCCCTGAATATGTTCCCGCCGCCGACGACTACGCCGACCTGGACACCCAGGCCGGCGATCTCGGCAATTTCGGAACCCACGGCGGCAAGCCGGTCCTGAGAGATGCCGTGTTCTCTCTCCCCGGCGAGGACCTGCCCGCTGAGCTTGAGAAGTATGCGTTCGTATCTGATCTGAGGCATCTCCGCGCCTGCTAGGAACACTGGCCCAGACGAAAACGCGAGAATCTCCTAATCACAATGTTCTCACCAAACTTCGCGGTGGCTTCCTTCACCACCTCTTCCATGGTCCTCTTGGGGTCCTTTATGAAGGGCTGTTCCATCAGGCAGCTTTCCTTGTAGAACTTGTCCAGCCGCCCCTGCACGATCTTCTCGATTACCTGGGCCGGCTTGCCCGAATCCTTGATCTGGGCGGCCAGGATCTCTTTCTCTTTGTTCAGCACGTCCTCCGGCACCTCGTCGCGCTTGACGACTAGAGGCTCGCTGGCCACGACCTGCATGGCCACGTCCCGCACCAGGGCCTTGAAGCCGTCCGTCCTGGCCACGAAATCGGTCTCGCAGTTCACCTCCACTATGGCTCCGACCCTGTTGCCGGGGTGTATGTAGGCCTCCACCAACCCCTCGGAAGCCACCCTGGAAGCCTTCTTGGCCGCGGCGGCTATCCCGGCCTTGCGCAAGTGCTCTATCGCCTTGTCCAGGTCACCGCTGCACTCTGCGAGGGCCTTCTTGCAGTCCATCATGCCAGCTCCGGTCCTCTCCCTGAGCTGTCTTATCAACTCGGTGCTAATGTCCATCTGTAGCCTCCGGTTTCGTCTTTCTGTCTCTTCTGGCCGGCCTGGCCCCGGGCGGTGTTGCGTCGCCCCGAGGCCGTCGCGCCTCGTGGTGCGCCTTCTCGGCAGCGCCCTCGGTCTCCGCGGCCTCCTCGCTGCCGTCCCCGCCCTCACCGCCGTCGCGGGCCGCCGCCGCGGCCAGCTCGGCGTCCTGGCCCTCGCTGGCCTCCTGCAGGCCCTCTATGACGGAATCGCCGACCATGCGACAGAACAGGCGTATCGCCCTTATCGCGTCGTCGTTGCCCGGGATGGGGTAGTCAATCACGTCCGGGTCGCAGTTGGTGTCCACGATCCCCACTATGGGTATCTTCAGCTTGTTTGCCTCCTGAACAGCGATCTTCTCTTTCTTGGTGTCGATGATAAAAAGGAGCTTGGGCAGCACGTCCAGCTCCTTGATGCCGCTGAATATTTTCTCGAGCCGCTGCCTCTGTTTCTCCAGCTGCGCAACTTCCTTCTTGGACAGCTTGTCGTACGTGCCGTCCTGGCTCATCATGTCCAGGTCTTTGAGCCTTTTGATGTTGGAACGGATGGTCCTGAAGTTGGTCAGCATGCCGCCCAGCCAGCGCTCGGACACGTAGAACATGCCGCAGCGAAGGGCCTCCTGCACGATGGCGTCCTTGGCCTGCTTCTTCGTCCCGACCATAAGGACCCTACCGCCGCCCCTGGCCACTTCTCTGATTCTCTCCTTGGCCACCTCTATGCACTTCAGGGTCTGCTGCAGGTCGATGATGTAGATCCCGCTTCTCTCGATGAAGATGTAATCCTTCATCTTGGGGTTCCATCGCCTGGTCTGGTGCCCGAAGTGCACTCCGGCTTCGAGCAGCTCCTTCATTCCGATCTGAGACATCACTCCTCCTTGTGCCGCGGTTTTGGTCCTCCGTCTCCAGAAGGCCCCCGGACCCGGCGGGAGCCACCGCGTACTTCCGAGAGACGTGTGTGGTCGATAGCTTCTCTGCTACCTCTTCGAGAACTGGAACCTCTTCCGGGCTCCGGGCTGTCCGTACTTCTTGCGCTCCTTCATCCTGGGATCCCTCGTCAGGAAGCCCTCCTTGCGGAGCGCGCCTGAGAGCTCGGGCTGAGCCGACTTCAGAGCTCTTGCGATCCCAAGACTGACCGCGCCCGCTTGGCCGCTGAGGCCGCCGCCCGCTACCCTGACGACAACGTCGTACCTGGTCAGCGTGCCGGTCACGGCCATCGGTCCCTCTGCCTGTGTCACAAGATTCTTGCGCCCGAAGTAGTTCTCGAAGCTCTTCGTGTTGATCGTCTTCTGACCGGTGCCGGGCGCAATCCGCACCCTCGCCACTGCGTCTTTTCTTCTACCCGTCCCTATGAAAACTGCGGACGACATCTCAACCTCCGTAAACCTAAGTCAGTTTCCCCGGGGCCCAGGCCCTGGGGTTCTGAGCCGAGTGGGGATGGCCGGGCCCCCTGTAAACGTGGAGCTTCTTCGCCATCTTTCTGCCGAGCCTGTTGTGAGGAAGCATCCCCTTGACGGCGTGCATGAGGACCTCTTCGGGTTCCTTCTGAATGAGCTCCTTGTACGACGTGAACTTCGCGCCACCGGGATAGCCGCTGAATCTGAAATAAGTCTTGGTCTCGGCCTTGCTGCCCGTCAGGCGCACCTTTTCCGCATTGACGACCACGACGTGATCGCCGATGTCCGTCTGCCGGCTGAAGCCCGGTTTACCCTTGCCCATGAGCGCGTAAGCTATCCGGCTGGAAAGCCTGCCCAGGGTCATGCCGGCCGCGTCCACCACCAACCACTCCACCGGAACGTTCTCCCTCTTTACAAAACTGGTCCTCATTAACGAAACACCTCACAACTTCATACGGAATTACGGATTACGGCCTCCCCCGGACTTCTCCCCGGCGGCCTGTCAAGATGCGCGGCCCGAGGGGCCGCGCAATCTTCGAATTCTACAAGGCAACGGGAAGACTGTCAACACAATACTCGCGCGCGGCCTATACCCCGTCTCCCTGCCGGCGTCACCGCCCTCGTCTGCGACCGAGGCAGGCAGCGGTCGTTCGGGTCCCTCTTCCCCGCTTGGGCGACGCGCCCCGCGCTCACGCCAATCGTCCGTCGTAGGGCGGGGCCAGCACGCCCTTCTCCGTTATTATTGCCGACACCAACCGGTTGGGCACTACGTCGAAGGCGGGGTTCTCTATGCGCGCCCCCTGGGGCACGGTGCGGCGGCCGAAGAAGGACGCCAACTCCTCCTCTCCTCTCAACTCAATCGGGATGCACGTTCCGTCGCGCAGCGAGAGGTCTATCGAGGAATACGGGCAGGCCACGTAGAAGGGAACCCCGTGCTCCCCGGCCGCCACGGCCAGCGAATAGGAGCCTATCTTGTTCGCCGCGTCGCCGTTCGCGGCCACCCGGTCGGCTCCGACCAGAACGCAGTTCACTCTGCCCTGCTTCATCATCCAGGCCGCAGCCGAATCGCATATCACCGTCACTTCTATTCCGCGGGCCACGAGCTCCCACGCCGTCAGCCTCGCTCCCTGGAGGAGCGGCCTGGTCTCGTCCGCGATGACTCTTATCCTTTTCCCGCCCCGGACCGCCGCGTAGACGACGGCCAGAGCGGTCCCACTCCCGGCCGTGGCCAGGGCACCCGCGTTGCAGTGCGTCAGCACCGTGTCGCCGTCCTTGAGCAGTCGTTCGCCGTTCACGCCTATTCTCTCGCAGAGCCGTTTGTCTTCCTCCGCTATGTCCAGAGCTTCGCGCAAGAGTCTTTGGCGCACACTTCCGGCGCCCTCCCCGACTGACAGCTCCAAAGCCCTCCGCATTCTCTCCAGAGCCCACGACAGGTTGACCGCAGTGGGCCTGGTCTCGCCCAAGAGCCGTATCGCGGCCAGCGCCTTGTCGCTCACCGCTGTGTCCGCGCAGTCCCGGGCTGCCAGCGCCACACCCAGGGCCGCGGTCACGCCTATGGCAGGCGCGCCTCTGACCTTCAGCGTCCGGATGGCCTCGGCCACTTCTTCCGGCGAGACGAGGTCGACGTATTTGAGCTCGACCGGAAGCGCGGTCTGGTCGATTATCCTGACCGCTCCGCCGACCCATTCCACGGTGCGCGGCACGGCATGCTCGCTCCTCCCGCCTTGCTCAGTCCCCACCCGGCCCCCCTTTGCTGCGCCGGCCCCGAAGCTCCTCCGAGAGCTCATTGGCCATTTGATAGAACTTTGCAACAGGAAGCCCCATAACGTTAAAATAGCATCCCTTAATGTACTGTATGAAGACGGCGCCGAGGCCCTGTATCCCGTAGCTACCCGCCTTGTCGCACGGCTCCCTGGTGGCCACGTAGCGGGAGACCTCCTCTTCCGTGAGCCGCTTCATCGTGACCTCGCTCCGCTCGAAGCCGGTCTTCGCGAGGCCGGTCTCCGCGTCGACCAGGGCCACGCCGGTGTAGACTTCGTGAGTCCGGCCGCTGAGAGCGCGCAGCATCCGCGCGGCCTCAGCGTCGTCGCGCGGCTTTCCCAGTATCCGGCCGTCCAGAACGACCACGGTGTCTGCGCCCAACACCAGCGCCCCCTCCTCCCCGACCGACACCGACTTTGCCTTGGCCAGAGCCAGCTCGGTCACAAAGCGGGAAGGTTCGCTCTCGTGCTGAGACGTCTCGCGCACGTCGGGCACCCGTAGCTCAAAGTCCATGCCTATCATCCGGAGAAGCTCCCGCCTGCGCGGAGAGCCCGAAGCGAGCACGAGCCTCCACCCGGGAAGCGTCACGATCCCCTGACCCGCTGCGCGGGGGGCCTTCGCCGCGACGGCGCCGCCCGGCTCGGCAGAGCCTTCCGTTCTTGCGGAGCCAGTCTCCTCCGCTCCGCTGGTTCGCGCGTTAGCCGCGGGGCCACCGGGCTCCCTGTCCATGACCAGCGTAACGGGTCCGTCGTTAACCAGGCTCACCTGCATCTTCTCCCGAAACACGCCCGTGCGCACCTCCACTCCGGCCGCCCCCAGGAACGAACAGAAGGCTTCGAAGACTTTCCTGGCAATCTGCGGAGAAGCCGCGCTGCTGAAGCTGGGCCGCCTGCCCTTCGTGCAATCTCCGTACAGAGTGAACTGGGACACTACAAGCGCAGAGCCCCCGACTTCGCGCACGGACCTGTTCAGTTTCCCGTCGTCGTCCTCGAACATTCTGAGCTCGGCGCACTTGTCGGCCATCCATCTGGCTTCGTCCTCAGCGTCGCCGTTCTTGACCGCCAGCAGTATGAGAAGGCCGCGGCCCACGGCCGACACTTCGCTCCCGTTAACCGTCACCGACGCCGACGCCACTCTCTGGACGACCGCCCTCATCTGCCTGCTCCTTCGCTCCCGCCCGACACCGATTCCGGCCCTGCGTCGGCCAGGAACGGTCCCCGTTCTACCCGCGTCACACCCCTGACGCCGGAGATGGCCTTCATGACTCTGTCCAGGTGCTTCAGGTTCCCGACCTCAACGACGAACCTACCCTTTACCCGGCGGCCGACGCTGGCCATGTCGGTCTGCCTTATCTCAGTGTCAGTGTCCGAGATGGACTTGGCTATGTCAGTCAACAGGTTGTGTCTGTC
>JAFGJU010000200.1 GCA_016928935.1 Candidatus Eiseniibacteriota bacterium
GTCCGGGCGCAGGCGCCGCTGTCGGCGGCCTCCATGCTGGCGGGTGCAGTCGTCGTGTACCTGACAATCAAGAAGGGCAGGCCGGTGCCGGTGAGCGCCGCGTCGCGCGTGAAGGCCCTGCCGCTGCTGCTTTCCGGGATGTGGCCTTTTGCGTTCGTGCTCATCCTGGTCCTGGGGTTCAAGGCGAACCTGCTGGCCGTGCTGCTCACAGCCATACTGCTCATCCTCATACTGACCAGGACCGGCCCGCGGACCTTCGCACGGCTGGCGTGGCAGTCCTTTTCTCCCTCGTGCATCTCCGTCGTGGTAGGCGTGATGGGGTTCAAGGAGATAATGACGGCGGGAGGCGTTGTTTCTGTGTTCCCCTCCATTCTGGGCGCCCTGCACATACCCAGCGTCCTCGTGATTTTCTTCATCCCGATGATAGTGGGGCTCCTCACGGGTATCACGCAGGCGTTCGTGGGTGTGGCGTACCCGGTGGTCATGCCGTTCATCAGTGCGGCCGACTCACCGCTCGACGCCGCCACCTTGGCCTTCGCGGGCGGATTCCTGGGGGTGCTTCTGTCTCCGGTCCACCTGTGCCTCATACTTACGTATCAGTTCTTCAAGGCGAGGCTGGGAGGCGTGTACCGGCTGATGATCTTCCCGGTTGTGTTCGTCGCCGTCGTTGCTTTTGTCATCGCCCTGCGCTAGACTGGCCGCACGAATTTCCTCCAGACCGGAGTCGCCCCGCCCGCGTGTCCGAGCAGAGCGCGCCGCGCGCGCTGGCGGACATGGGACTTCCTGCGCGGCGGACGCGGCGCCGGCCCAGTCCGACGCGGACGGCGGCTTCCCCTGGTGTCGAAGAGAAACCGCATGACAGATAAAGAGAAGACTCGAGAAGAGAAGATGAAGGCGCTCCTGAAGAGTCGCTTCGCTGAGCTTGCGCCGCCGGAGCTCAGGTACGTCCTCTCAGGGCTTGAGGACCGCGGCTTCAAGGCCTACGCTGTCGGCGGCGGCGTGCGCAACCTTCTGCTCGGCAGGGAAGTGAAAGAGTGGGACGTGGCCACGGACGCGACGCCTCCGGTGGTTCAGGAGATCTTTCCGCATACGGTTCCCACCGGCATCGAGCAGGGCACGGTGACTGTGGTGACGGAGGGCGGCAAGGTCGAAGTCACCACTTTCAGGCGGGACAGCGAGTACGCAGACGCGAGACATCCGAACGAGGTCTTTTTCTCCAGGGACGTCGAGGAGGACCTGGCCAGGCGCGATTTCACGGTCAACGCGATTGCATACCGTCCGGCCGGAGAGGACGTGCGGGCGGCAGAGGGAGCCTTCAGGGACCTGAACGCCAGGACGATCAGGACTGTGGGCGACCCGGTGGAGAGATTTCGGGAGGACGGGCTGAGGCCGGTCAGGGCCATCCGCTTCGCCTGCCAGCTGGACTTCGAGATAGACGAGCGCACGTTCGTCTCCATCACGTCTGTCCTGGACAGGGTGTCGTTGGTTTCTTTGGAGAGAGTCCGCGGCGAGCTGATGAAGATTCTCCAGTGCGGGAAGCCGTCCAGGGGTATCGATCTGATGCATGAGAGCGGGCTTCTTGCAATGTTCCTGCCGGAGCTGGACGGCGCCAGAGGAGTAGCGCAGAACGAGTTCCACGCTTACGACGTGTATTGGCACAGTCTCTGCACCTGCGACGCTGTGCCCGGAGACAAACCGCTGGTCCGGCTGGCGGGGCTGCTCCACGACATAGGCAAGCCCGAGATGAAGGAGGAGCACGACGGCCGGGTGACCTTCTACAACCACCAGCACGTGGGCGCCGCGATGACGGCGCGCATAATGGACAGGTTGAGGTTCAGCAGCGCCCAGAGGGAATACGTGGTCAGGCTCGTTGACAATCACATGTTTGACTACCACAGCGACTGGACCGACGGCGCGCTCCGCAGGTTTGTGCGTCGCGTGGGAGTCGACGCGGTGGCCGACGTGTTCGACCTGAGAATCGCCGACTACATCGGGAACGGCCTCAGACAAGGTTTCCCGCATTACCTGGAAGAGATGCGGGCCAGGATAGACAGGATACTGGAGGAGGACAGCGCACTCTCTGAGGCAGACCTTGCGGTGGACGGCAACGACGTCATGAGAGAGCTGGGCCTGGGGCCCGGCAAAGAGGTCGGCGCCGCGCTGAGGGAGCTGCTCGAGCTCGTGCTGGACAACCCGGAGCTCAACACGAGGGAGACACTCCTGGCGAAGCTGCGGGAGATGAGGCCGCCGGGCGGGCCGACTGCGTGACGCAGGGCGGCGGAGGTCCCGTCATGACTCATCGCGCCCCGGGTCGTGAGCCGCGAGAGCGCGACCGGTCCCGGCCGGTGCTTTTTGGTTGACAATTTTTCGACGCGTAAATAGCATGGGCCAACTAGGGGTTGACACGAAGAGGAAAGATGGAACATCCTAAACACCTCGAGCCCCCCCGAGACAGGAATTCCTCTCTGGTCCGGAGCTGTCTGCGCGGACTGAGGCACTCAATCGCGCCGGTCCTCATCGTGGCTGTGGCGTTTGCCCTGCTGTGGCACCTGAACGAGAGAAAGGTGGCCGAACTGCGCGTGCTGGAATCGGCCTCCGTCGAAGACCCGGCCACGCAGGGGCTCCGCTCTTACTGCGACACGCTCAGACCGGGCGTGTCCCTCCACGCGTCCCTGCTCAAGACCGACATCCCCGTGCAGCAGATCGCCTCGCTGCTGAGTGAGATGGGGAACGTCCTGGACCTGCGCAAGCTATTGCCCGGTGAGTCGTACGAGGTCATCACGGACGGACAAGATTCTCTGCGAATGCTGAGGTACCGCAAGGCGCCGGGCGAGATATTCGTGGTGGAGCCGATAGAGGACGGTTTCACGGTGTTCCAGGAGAACATCCCGCTCACCAAGGTGGTGCGCAAGGTCGAGGGCACGGTGGACGTTTCGTTGTACGACGCGGTCATCGCTTCGGGCGGAGACGCAGAGCTGGCCGTGATGCTGAGCGACGTCTTCGCGTGGGACGTGGACTTCTTCACGGACCCCAGAAAAGGTGACAAGTTCTCCTTCATCGTCGAGCAGTACATGAGGGGAGGACGACCCAGGGGGTACACGCGAGTCCTGGCGGCCGTCTACAGCGGTCAGGAGATGACCAGGGACGCGTACTCGTACCAGGTGTCTGACGGCAAGGCCGGGTACTTCGACTCGCAGGGGAGGTCGCTCAAGAGGGCGTTCCTCCGCTCGCCTCTCAACTACAGGCGCATAAGCTCATACTTCAGCAACTCCCGCTTCCACCCGATTCTCAAGCGTTACAGGCCCCATCACGGAATCGACTACGCCGCGAACTACGGCACGCCCGTAGTGACAATAGGCGACGGAGTGGTGGAGTACGCCGGATGGAAGGGCGGGTTCGGGAGGTACGTGAGCGTCAGGCACAACTCCACGTTCACCTCCACCTACGGCCATCTTTCGAAGTTCGGGAAGGGCGTGCGGCGGGGCGTGAGGGTTGCGCAGGGCCAGGTCATCGGCTACGTGGGCTCGAGCGGCCTCTCGACCGGCCCGCATTTGGACTTCCGGCTCAAGCAGAACGGCAAGTACGTCAACTTCCTCCGCATTGCGCCGCCTGCGCTTGCCGCGGTTCCGAAGGCCGAGATGGCCGCCTTCGAGGCGCACAAGAGTGGGCTCCTCCAGGCCATGAGCTCGATGGCCGCATCGCAGACCCTGGAGCTGGCAGAGTTCGAGGCCAGGTTCTTCCCGGACTCGCTTGAGTCCGGCCTCGCGATGGCGAAGTAGCTGGCGGGCAGTGGGTGAGCACCATCACGTCTGTTCCGCGGCGGAGTGGCCTTACCGTATGGCACCAGGGTTTGGGTGCTTTCCACGGCGTCCTGCCGCGCGGCGTTCTGCCCGTGGTGCGGCGCCGCTCCCGATCACACACTGCTCGCCGTGACGTTCAGCGAACGCGTTCCCGCAGTGCCGCCAGCCTCCTCTCCCGCCTTTTCCCTTGACACTGGCGGGGTGCAATGCTAGCGTTTTCGTGTGATAGCACAATGAGTTGTGCGGGCTAACAGTTGTTAGTACACCTGGTTACGGGACTGACGGGTTGCGGGCGGTCCGGCTCTCGCGAATTCCAGCGGAGCCCCTCGCGGTAGCGTTGATGGCGCTTAAAGAGTTCCAGAATCCGGTCAAGACAGAGCTGGGAGAGGTCGAGGAGCGTTTCAAGGAAGCCCTCATGTCTCGCCTTCCCCTCGTCACCAGCGTTGCGAGTCACATACTCGCGACTCGCGGCAAGCGTTACAGGCCCACGCTCCTGCTCCTGTCGGCCAAGCTGACGGACGGGCCCTCGGACAGGGCGGTCTGCGCGGCCACCGTCGTGGAGTTGATTCACACGGCGACCCTCATACACGACGATTCCATAGACAAGAGCGAGCTAAGGCGCGGCTCGCCGACGGTCAACTTCAAGTGGGACGACGACGTCTCGATCGCGATGGGGGACGTCCTTTACTCGAAGGCGTTCTACATCCTGGTCAAGAACCAGATGTACGACGTGATGGACGTGCTGGCCGAGACGACACACAGGATGAGTGTGGGGGAGATGCTGGAGCTGGAGAGGCGGCACGACGTCGACCTGAGCGAAGAAGACTACCTCCGGATGATAGGCGAGAAGACCGCATCGCTTATCTCCGCGTCCTGCGAGATAGGCGCCATGCTGGGCGAACAGCAGGACGGGGTGAGGTCGCGCTTCTCCAAGTGTGGGCACGCGCTCGGCCTCGCCTTCCAGATAACGGACGACGTGTTCGATTTCGTGGGACGCGAGAGCGAGCTCGGGAAGAACATCGGCACCGACGTCGGGAGCGGCAAGTTCACTCTGCCGGTCATCGCCGCGCTCAGGAACGCCGGGTCCAAGGACAGGTCCAGGATCAAGGAGATCCTCAAGTCCGGACCGCTGATGGACGGCAAGTGGAGCGAGCTCCTGGCTTTGATGAAGGAATACGAGGGCATCGAATACTCGAAGCGGAGAGCCCTGGCTTACGCTGCTGAGGCCAAGGATCTCCTCAATCCCTTCGAGGGTTCTCCCTATCACTTGTCCCTGTGCTCACTGGTTGACTACACGGTGGAGAGAAGAAAATAGTCGCCTGATGATCGAGGCACGGTACTGGACTGCACTTGAAGACGGCGAGGTCCTGTGCGAGCTCTGCCCGCACCACTGCAGACTCAAGGACGGGCAGAGAGGCATCTGCATGGGGCGCGTGAACGAGCGGGGCAGGCTCTACACGAAGAACTACGGTGAGATTGTCTCTGCGGCCGTCGACCCCATCGAGAAGAAACCTCTCTACCATTTCTATCCCGGAAGCGTGATACTCTCCGTCGGCCCGAACGGCTGCAACTTCAGGTGTCCATACTGCCAGAACTGGGAGATCTCGCAGGCCGAGGTGCGCACGACTACTGTCTCACCCGCAGACCTGGTCAAAGCCGCCTCCAAAGATGATTCGATAGGGATCGCCTACACGTACGCCGAGCCGCTTATCTGGTACGAATACGTGCTCGAGTGCTCGAAGCTGGCCAGAGAAGCGGGACTCGTCAACGTGCTCGTGACGAACGGGTTCGTGGAAGAAAAGCCCCTCCGGGAGCTTCTCCAGTACGTGGACGCGTTGAACATCGACCTGAAGTCCATACGCGAATCCTTCTACAAGAAGCTGTGCAAGGCCTCGTTGGCGCCGGTGCTGGCGGCCTGCAAGGTTGCAAAAGAGAAGAGTCACTTGGAGATTACGAACCTGATAATACCCGGAGAGAACGACTCGGACGAGGACCTGAGCGAGCTTGTGGAGTGGGTTGCCACGAACCTCGGCAAGGAAACCCCGCTTCACTTCTCGAGGTACTTTCCTCACCACAAGATGTCCAACCCGCCGACCCCGGAGGCAACTCTACAGAAGGCCTACCGGATGGGGAAACAGTCGCTCTACTACTGCTATCTCGGCAACCTCTATGCGAAAAACGGCAGCGACACACACTGCCCACAGTGCGGCAACACGCTGGTGGAGCGGAACGACTATTCAGTGAGGATAACGGGAATCGAAGGGAGGAAATGCTCGCGTTGCGGCAGGCCGGTTGACTTCGTGCTCAAGTAGGGCCGGGCCGGAACAGGGCCCGTCGGGGCCGGCGCGCACCAACACGTACCGGCGTTCATCGGCGGCATCCCCACGACCGCGGTCCTTGCCGGAGCGCACAACATCACAAGATGACACCTACGACATCAAGCACATCCAAGAAGCTTGCGAGAAGCGCGGCCGCCCTGGCGGTTTCGAAGAAGGCCCGGGACGTCGTGATTCTCGATTTGCGCGGACTCTCGGCGGTGACCGACTACTTCGTCATATGCAGCGGCCTGTCGGACGTTCACGTGAGGGCCATAGCCGACGCCATCGAAGAAGGGCTCGAGCGCGAGGGCGCGCGCAAGTGGCACGTCGAGGGCTACACGCACAGGAGGTGGATACTGCTCGACTACGTAGACGTGGTCGTCCACGTGTTCCACCACAAGACGCGGGAGTTCTACCTTCTGGAGAGACTCTGGGGAGACGCCGAGGTTGAGAAAGTCGATAGCTGACAGAATACGCGAGGCCGTCCGGGAGGCCGCGCTCAAGAGCGGCGCAGTCCCCGAGGGCGAGCTTCCGCAGATCGTGGTGGAGAAGCCGCGGTCGCCGGAGCACGGCGACTTCAGCACGAACGTGGCCATGCTCCTCTCGGCCAGGGCGGGCAGGAGGCCCGAGGACCTGGCCGCGGACATCGCAGCGCGGATCGACAAGGCCGCGGCGAGCCTGTCTGATGTGGAGATCCAGAAGCCGGGCTTCATCAACATGCGCCTGAGCAGGGACTTCCTGGAAGAGAACCTGCGGGTCATCCTGACGGAGGCCGAGGATTACGGGAAGTCTGATTTCGGAGGGGGCGAGCCGGTTCAGGTGGAGTTTGTTAGCGCCAATCCGACCGGTCCCCTGAACGTGGTGAGCGCGCGGGCGGCCGCGGTGGGAGATTCGCTGGTGAGGCTCATGAAGGCGTGCGGATACGACGCCAGAAGCGAGTTCTTTGTCAACGACTCGGGCACGCAGGTGGAGCTGCTGGGGCTGTCGCTCAAGGCGCGCGTGGAGGAGGCTCTGGGCAGAGGAGAGGCCAAGATACCCGACCAGGGCTACCACGGCCAGTACCTGGCCGACCTCGCCGGTGAGATCCCCAGGGAAAAGGCCCTGGAGATGCTCGACGATGCCGGAGAGACGAGCGGCAGGTTCTCCAGGTTTGCCGTGGAGCGAATGCACGAAGCGCAGAAGAGCGGCCTCGAGGCCTTCGGAGTCAGGTTCGACCAGTGGTTCAGGGAGTCGTCGCTCCACACGGCGGGCCGCGTCGAGGAAACTCTCAAGGCGCTCCGCCAGTCGGGGCTGGTGTACGAGAAAGACGGAGCTCTCTGGCTCAAGACCTCCGGCCTGGGCGACGACGGAGACAGGGTCGT
Source organism: Candidatus Eiseniibacteriota bacterium (assembly GCA_016928935.1). Taxonomy (GTDB): domain Bacteria; phylum Eisenbacteria; class RBG-16-71-46; order JAFGJU01; family JAFGJU01; genus JAFGJU01. Next base: position 7,480 of record JAFGJU010000200.1, read on the forward strand.
GAGGAAGAGCTCGGGCGAACCCACTTATTTCCTGTCGGACATAGCGTACCACAAGAACAAGTTCGAGCGCGGGTTCAAGAAGGTGATAGACATTTGGGGGCCCGACCATCACGGCCACGTCCCCAGGATGAAGGCGGCGGCCCGCGCGCTGCGCTACCCGGAGGACTGGCTGGAAGTGCTCATTGTCCAGTGGGTGCGACTCGTGCGCGGCACCACGCCCGTCTCCATGTCGAAGAGAGCGGGCGAGTTCGTGACGCTGTCAGACTTGGTGAGCGAGGTGGGGACCGACTGCGCCAGGTTCTTCTTCCTGATGAGAAGGGTGGAGAGCCACCTGGACTTCGACCTTGACCTGGCCAAGAAGCAGTCTGACGAGAACCCGGTCTACTACGTCCAGTACGCACACGCCCGGGTGAGCAGCATACTGGAGTTTGCTCGCGAGGCCGGAGTCGGCTTCTGCACGCTGGGGGAGGCCGACCTTAAGCTCTTACAGACGCCGGAGGAAGTGGCGGTCATGCGGGAGCTCGCCAACTTCCCCGAGTACGTCAGGGCCGCGTGCGCAACCAGGGAGCCGCAGAGGATAACGTCGTACCTCACGAGTGTTGCGACCGCGCTGCATCAGTTCTACCACCACAGCCGGGTGGTGGGGACTGAGCAGAATCTGATGCAGGCCAGATTAGTGCTTGTGCGGGCAGTAAGGACTGTGATAAGAAATGGGCTCGACCTGATAGGGGTATCGGCGCCCGACAAGATGTAGCGCGTGGGCCGCGGGCCGGCCGGGGTGCGGTCGCGGTGAACTGCCTCCATGATCGCCGGGTGAGACGCCGCGCGGCCAGGACGGTTTTCCACCAAGGAGACAATCGTGAGCATTCTGGTTGTGGGTTCGGTGGCTCTGGACACGATAAAGACCCCGTTCGGCTCGTGCGAGGAAGAGCTGGGCGGGTCGGCCGCCTACTTCTCGGTCGCCGCGGGGCACTTCGACAAGGTCCACATGGTGGCCGTCGTGGGCACGGACTTCCCGACCCAGCACGTCGAGTTCTTCAAGGAACGCGGCCTCGGCCTGGACGGGCTTCAGAGCATGGAAGGGAAGACCTTCCGGTGGCACGGCGAGTACGGGTTCGAGCTGGGTGAGGCCAAGAGCCTGTTGACCTCCGTCAACGTGTTCGAGCACTTCCATCCGGTCATACCGGTAGACTTGAGGGACACCGAGTACGTGTTCCTGGCCAACATAGACCCGACGCTTCAGATGGAAGTACTGGAACAGATGGAAAGCCCCAAGTTCGTTGCGTGCGACACCATGAACTTCTGGATAATGGGAAAGCGCGAGGAGCTCCTGCGCACGATTCAGCACGTGGACGCGCTGATACTGAACGACGCCGAGGCGAGGCAGCTCACCGGCGAGCCAAATCTCCTCAAGGCCGCAAAGGGCATCATTGCCATGGGCCCCAAGATGGTCATAATAAAGAAGGGCGAGCACGGGGCGCTCTTGATAACGCCCGAGTTCAAGTTCTCGGCTCCGGCCTACCCGGTGGAGCTCCTTTTCGACCCCACGGGCGCCGGAGACTCCTTCGCCGGCGGTTTCGTCGGGTTCATGGCCCGCTGCGGCGAGTGCTGCGAGGACACCCTCCGCCTGGCCGTCATGTACGGCACGGTCATGGCGTCCTTCGCGGTCGAGCGTTTCGGCGTGAAGCGCCTGGCGGAGCTGGACACCTTCAGCATCCTGGACCGCCTGAAAGAGCTGAAGAAGCTATCCGAGTTTGAGATACAGCCGATGTAGGGGCGACGGGCAAGACACTGCGCGATTTCCGCTACTGGCGCCGGACGCGTGCGACTTTGTTGCGGACACTGGCTGAAGCTTCAGATTGTGACCTCCATTCTCTTCGATTTTTCTTCGTCCGTGCCTTTTTCTGTTGATTGTCTGAACGTGCCGTGATATTATAATCCGCGACTGGGCAAGAAGTCTGAAGGGACACAAACGAGGGTTCCCTTGTTTTCCATCTTTCTTCTTTTTGTCAGCTGCGCGTAAGACGTTTTCTCTCATCAGCACGCTTGGCCGCGCATGTTTGCGGTGACTTCCGCCGCGAGGCGGGCCAACTCGTTCTCTCTTGGTCGAAGTCCGTCTTCCGTTAGGAGGGCAACATGGAACGCCGCATATGTCTCAAGCGTTGCCGCAGGTTTGGGGGGCTGTTCGTAGGAGTGGTCGCAGGACTCCTCTTGTGCCTTGCGCTGACCGCCCAGCCGCCCGAGGCGGAATGCCGGCAAACGGTGAAGTCTCTCGAGGAAGGGGGCGATCCGGACATGCCGGACCGAGCGACAAGCGGTCTGACCCGCTCGCCCGGGTTGACCGTGTGGCTCCCGGGCGAGGTGCGCCTGCTGGAGCTTCAGTCCCGGGCACAGTCCGTGACGAAACCCGTGCGTGTTGAACTGTGGAGTGAGTGCGTCCGGACGCGTCCAATCGTTGGACGCCTACTCAAGGCTTGGTCCTCCGTGGCATCCTGGCGTTTTGCATTCTAATGAGGAGGTCTCCATGATTTTCCAGCATCCTGATATTCAGAGGATCGAGAAGAGGCTGGAGACCCTTCGAAACGTCCCGGCCGATTCCGAGTACTTGGACCGACTTGAGCTTCTTGCGGACTTGTACCTCAAGCAGGACGGCTACGAGCCGGCACTTGAGTATCTGGAAGAGATACTGTCACAGGTCCCGCGCACGCGGATCTCGAGGGAGAAACGCCTGTTGCTTGAGATGAAGGTCATAGAGTGCCTCCTCAAGCGCTCTCGATGCACGGAGGCGCTGAACAGATGCAGGGCTCTGGATGCCGAGCTTTCAGGCGAGGCAGATACTGAGCTGAGCGCACAGCTCAATCTTCTGGTGTCCCATGCACACTGGAAGACCGGTCAGTACTCGCAAGCAATCGAGGCCTGCGAACAGGCTCGGCGAATACTGGCTGACCGCGGTGACGAACGCGGACTGGCGCAATGCCAGAGTCTGTTCGGCAAGAGTTACCTGCGACTGGGAGAGTTTGAAAGGGCCAAGCGCCATTTTGAAGACGCCCTTGCTGCCTACGTGCGACTAGACGACAAGAACGGTGTTGCCGTGTCGCACAACAATCTCGGGCTTCTGCACAAGAATCACGGGGAGTGGCAGCTCGCGTGCGAGCACCTTCTCAAAGCGCTCGAGCTGGACAAGCAGGCCGGCAACTACGGCAAGATCGCGTTCAGGCGATTGAACCTGGGCCTCGTGTACTTTCGGACCGGCCAGTGGATGAAGGCCAAGGAGGAAACCGCGGAGGCACTGTCCATCGCGCAGCGCATTGGGGACCAGCACACTGCTGCAGCGGCCTCGATTGCCCTCGGGAACTGCGTGAGGGCGCTCGGGATGAAAGGCGCCGCAGATCGGCTGTACAAACAGTCCGTTGAGATTGCACAACGTGAGAACTTGATGCGGGAGCTCGCTCTGGCCTATGAGTTCATGGGCGAGGCCGATGCGGCGTCCGGTGAGCCGGACAGAGCGCTGGAGAAATTCGCGCTCGCGCTTCGGGTGGCCGAACAGATAGCGCCCGAGGGCGACATAGTTGCCGAGGTGGAACGGCGCAGGGCCGAAGCCTACCTCGCCCTGGGGGATGTAGCGAGCGCGAGAAGGGCAGCCAGGCGGTCGCTTCGGTTGTGCAGGCTGGTCGGTGACAGGTGCGAGGAAGGCGCCGCACTGCGCGTAATCGCCAGTATAAGAGCGGAGACAGGATTTCCGCGGAGCGCCCGGGTGGCGTTCTCGGCCTCAGCCGGGATCCTTGAGTCAGTGGGCGACAGGCACGGACTCGCCCACGTGCTGCTGTTGTCTGGGAGACTCATTCAGTCTCACTTCCATGCTGACGAGGACAGACTCGAAGCGAAACGAGTCCTGGCGAGAGCCACGGGCCTCTTCGCAGAGCTTGGAGCGGAAGAATCCCTTCTTGAGGCTGAACAGGATTTGAGACTCGCGTTGAGTGACGGTGGCGGGGACCGGGAGTCAAGCCGCGAGAGGGATCCTCTTCTTACGCGTGGGATCGCTCGCGGGCAGTCGGCTGAGGACGTCGCGACCGCCGCGTCGGGCCGTTCATCGCCAGCGGTGCCTTCGGCCTCGAGTTCGGGGGTGCGGATCGATGTTGGGGAGAATGTGATCGAGGGCTTCGTTACCTCGGACGCGGGGCTAATCGGGGTGTTGCGCTCCGCCCGGCTCCTGTGTACGGCAGACACGCCGGTTCTCATTCAGGGGGAGACGGGGACGGGCAAGAACCTTCTCGCCTACATGTTCAAGTCGTACGAGGAGAAGCGTGTCCGACCGTTCGTCGAGCTCAACTGCGCGGCAATACCAGGTGAGCTGCTCGAGAGTGAGCTGTTCGGTTACTCGAGAGGCGCCTTCAGCGGAGCTGCTTCCGACAAGAAGGGCATTCTTGAAGAAGCGCATGGAGGCACGGTCTTCTTGAATGAGATCGGTGAGATGGATGGGAGAATGCAGGCGAAGCTGTTGCACGTGCTGGACGACGGCTGCTACAGGCGTGTCGGAGACACGACGATGAGACGACTCAGCGTGCGGATTGTCTCGGCGACAAACAAGGACTTATGGAAGGAGGTCCAGGCCGGGACATTTCGGCGCGACCTCTACTTTAGGTTGTCGCAGGCGACGCTAACCATTTCCCCGCTGCGTGAGAGAAGGCAGGATATCGGCGGTCTCTGCAGGCATTTCTTCCGAGTCTATTCGAGTCTCTATTCCAAGGACGTGAGCGTGGGGACTCCGGGGTTGGACCTTCTTCGCGAGTACGGGTGGCCGGGCAACGTACGGGAGTTGAAGAACAAGATCCAAATGCTTGTCCTGAACGCCCCGGACAGGGGAGTCCTGGTCCCGAGACAGATTGAGAAGTCTCTGGGCAATCCGTCTGTGCCGGCCGAAGCGACGACTCTGGCCGGCAAGATCGAAGAGCTGAAACGATACGAGATAACCCGCGCTCTTGAAAGCTGTGGGGGGAACAAGACAAACGCGGCGAGAGCTCTTGGTATGAGCAGAAGGGGATTGTGTAAGGTCGTAGAGCGCATGCGGCGCACGGCATGACCCCGCGTCTTGAACGTGGCTGTTTGGTAACGGAGTTCGCGTGTCGCGAAACTCCGTTACCGGCGCCAGTTGTTCTGCGAATATGAGCTTAGACCAGGAGAGCGGCCGCAACGGGTACTGGGTTCTATCCTAGGGCGCGATATTACCGCGAATACCGGCTGCCCGGAATCCGTCGTCGTAACTCATTGACCTGCAGCGAAGTCAGCCGCCGCCCCAAGCCTCCAGTTCAGCATTGATGGGTACGGCTCTTGCTAATTGACCGTGCGAACTGCCACAGGTTTTTGTCCTTGCACGGGGAAAGGCGGCATGATATATTTTCGATTGGCGGAAGCGTTCTTGAGCTACAGAGAACCGGAGGTTCGTTTGGCAAACGTACTTCAGAAGCCGCCCCTTGCCCTGAAGGCAGAAACCGTCATCCGCAGGCTCAGAGACGTCTCCGCTGTGTCTGTCCTTGTTGACGACGGGCAAATCAGCGAAATCCATCTGACAACCGAAAGCAATCGTTCTCCCAAGCAGCTCGTCAGGGACATCGAGTCCGCGCTGGAGGCAGAGCTCGGCCTGCGCGTGGACCACAGGTGCATTAGTATTGCCCAGAAGAAGGAACTGGCCAAGGAACTGGCCGAGGAGGAAGAGATACCTGAGCTGTCCCCGGCGGACTTCTGTGAGCCTGCCAGGGTTCCTCGGGTCAGGTTTGAGAACATCAGCGTCACCTACTCGGAGCTCCAAGGCCATGTCAAGGTGGAACTTGCGCTTGACGCCCTTGAGGCGGCCGGGTTTGCGGAAGGTTCCTGCGATCATCATGATATGAATAGACTTATAGCAACTGCGACCCTGCAGTGTGTTCGGCAGCTTATCGCGGAGGATTGTTGTTTCTCCCTGAGCGACGTGGAGGTGATGCGTCTAGGACCGGATGATGTAGTCGTTGCTACAGTTAAGTTTCTTTGGGGCAGAACCGATAGGACTCTAGTGGGGTCAACTGTCGTCACTCAGAACTTGCATCAGAGCATAGTTTATGCTGTTCTTGACGCGGTCAACAGAGTTTTCGGAAATCTGCGCCTGAAGGAGCCGGTAGAATATGAGTTAAGACCGACATCAATTAGAGGCTAGAGCGAAGCGGCGTAAGCTGGAGCGAAGCGGCCATCTTTCTCTTTCTCGTCGAGCAACTCATGCTCAAAAGGAGGTGGCTGCTGGGTTATGCCGAAATTCATCTACACAGCGCTCGCCGCTCTAATCAGCTTGGCTGTTAGCGGCGGACAC
>JAFGJU010000201.1 GCA_016928935.1 Candidatus Eiseniibacteriota bacterium
CCGACCGGCGCAGGAACCGCAGGCAGCGTAGGAACCCCACGGGTGCCGGAAACGTTCTTGCCGGAGGCGCGCCGACAATTACGGATTGCGCCACAGGACTCATGTGATAAACTCCTTCCGTTTTCTCAACAGAGGAGGTGTCATGAAGACCACTCTCAGTTCTTCGGCGAGACGCGTGCTGTCCGCCGGCCTCTTCACGGCCGTCGTACTGGCCGGCGCGGCGTCCGCACAGCAGGCTATTTTCGATTTCCCGACCGCGCCCATGGTGACCCGCGAAGACAGCCTCTTCGTGAACCTTGCCAAGGAGTACTTCGCCTGGTCGTACAGCGTGAATCCGGTGAGTGCCACTTACAACGGCGTCCACGACTTCGACGGAGAGCTGCCCGACCTGAGCCCGGAGGCGACCGTGCAAAGGGAGACGATGACGGCACACACGCTCCAGGAGCTCGTTTCTGACATCGACCAGTCCCACTTGAGCACCGTCCACAGGTACGACTACGAGATACTGAAGAGGCATCTGGAGGAGAGTCTCTTCAACATGCGTGAGTTGAGGGCGTGGGAGAAGTCGCCGATATACTACACCGAGCTGTGCGGCGGATCCGTACGCTCACTCGTGAGCAGAGATTTCGCTCCGTGGGACGTACGGCTCAGGAGCGTAATCCTTCGCCTCCGGAAATTCCCCGGGCTCATTGACCAGGCCGAGGCCAACCTGAAGTCCTCACCGCGCGTCTTCACCGAGGTCGCCGTCAAACAGAACGCGGGATGCATCTCATACATAGAGAACGACCTGCTCAAGACGGCGGCTTACGCGCCGCAGCTCGAGGAGTCGCTGCGGGCCGCCACGCAGGTGGCGGTCGGAGCGCTCAAGTCATACGGAGACTGGCTGGAGAAGGGCTTGCTGCCCAGGTCGGGGGCCGACCCCTGGATGGGAAAGGAGCTCTACGAGAAAAAACTGCTCTACGCCATCGGGCCGGGCGAGTCCTCCGCGGAGCTCGTGACTCGCGCACGGAAGAGGTACGAGGAAGTCAGGGGCGAGGCAATATCTCTGGCGCGAAAGATCCATGCCGAGCTTTTCCCGGGTCAAGAGCGCGGCGAGGGAGCGGCGGCCGATGAGGAGATGGCGCGCGAGGTGTTCGCGGAGATCGCAAAGCACCACGTCAAGGCGGAACAGCAGGCGGAGCAGTGCAGGGAGATCCTGGCGCGTCTGGACCGCTACATAAGGGAGAAAGACATAATCACACTGCCGCCGGAGAACACGCTGGAGGTGCAATGGACCCCGGAATTCGAACGCGGAGTGGCGGCGGGAGGCCTCGAGTCGCCGGGCGCGTTGGAACGGAACCTCAAGTCCTTTTTCTATGTCGCGCCGGTGCCGGACGACTGGACAGAGGAGCAGAAGGAATCCTACCTGAGGGAATACAACGACTACATGCAGCAGATTTTCTGCATACATGAGGCACTGCCGGGGCACTACGTGAACGGATGGTACTCCAACCAGTTCCCGTCGCTGGTGAGGGCGCTGCTCTCGAGCGGGACGTTCTTGGAGGGCTGGGCCGTCTATTCGGAGAAGATGATGCTGGACGAGGGCTACGCCGACTTTGACCCCAGACTCGCGCTCTCGAGGCTGAAGTGGAATCTCAGGGTCATAATCAACACGATAATAGACGTCGGCCTGCACACCCGAACGATGACGGAGCAGGAGGCGCTCGACCTGATGATACACGGCGGCTTCCAGGAGGAAAGCGAGGCCAGGAACAAAATCGTGAGGGCCTCGGTCACGTCCGTCCAGCTCACCACTTACTTCGTGGGAGTGGAGGGCATGTGGAGGATCGAGAGGCTGTACAGAGACAAGATGAAGGACAAGTTCAGCCGCAAGGCGTTCAACGAGAAGGTCCTCAGCTTCGGCAATCCGCCTCTCGATTTGCTTGAGGAGATGATGCTGGCCGAGGAACCGCAGAAATGAAGAAAGGAAAAGGAAGCCTCGGCGAAACGCCCCCGGGCAGGACCGCGCACAAGAGCACCCGGCCGCAGGAATCCCGGAAGCGTACCGTCGAAGACCTTCTTCATATCTGTAGGGTGCTGCGGGGCGAGGACGGCTGTCCCTGGGACAAGAGTCAAACCATCACCTCGCTCACGCCTTACATCCTGGAAGAGACTCACGAGGTCATAGACGCCATAGCGGCTGGAGAGCACGACAAGCTGAAGGAAGAGATCGGGGATCTCCTCTTCCTGCTCATTTTTTGCGTCGAAATCGCGGAGGAGAAGGGTCTCTTCACCCTTGACGACGTGGTCAGGATGAGCGAGGAGAAAATGAAGAGGCGGCATCCGCACGTTTTCGGGCTGAAGACCGCGAAGAAAACGAAGGACATCCTCAGGCAGTGGGAAGAGATAAAGCTTATGGAAGAACCCTCTCAGACGTCCCTGCTGGAGGGCGCCTCCCCCACCCTGTCTCCGCTGGTGGCGTCGTTTCGGCTCCAGGAGAAGGCCGCGGCGGTCGGGTTCGACTGGCCCGGACCGCAGGACGTGGTGAAGAAGATCCGGGAAGAGTTGGCCGAGCTGAAGGAGGCGCTGTCCGCGCGTGACCAGGAGGCCACCGGAGCCGAGGTAGGCGACCTCTTGTTCTCTCTCGTGAACCTCGCACGGAAGACGGGCCAGAACCCCGACGTCTGCCTCAGAAGGACCATGGAGAAGTTTCGAAGAAGATTCGCCTTTGTCGAGGAGTCCCTGAGACGGAGAGGCAAGACTCCATCAGGTTCGACGCTGGAGGAGATGGACGGACTCTGGAACGAAGTGAAGGAGCGGGAGAAGAGGAAGGAAAGGAAGAAAAACCGCCACAGGAAGTGAGTCTCCGGCCCCTCACAGTGAACCAGACACTCGCGAGACTGAGTCACCAGTCGTGAGACTGTCCGGACTCACCCGCCTACACCCGCACGCACCCGGACTCAACCGCGCTCACACGCCTTCAACCACACACACCCGTGCTAACGCGCGCTCAACCGCACGCAACACCGCTCACGCGGGCGCATCAGACCCAGCTGGATCCGCCCCGGCGCACGTCGGAATGCGCGTGGCGCCCGGGTCGCAGCCGCCTGTCACTCGGGCCCGGCGTGTTGCCGGTAACCCCTCCCCCATATGCTATCTATCAGGACAACCGTCGTCGTCCATGACGCCGTCCGAATCCTCCGGGTCGTTCGGACACTTGTCTTCGGCGTCCACTATGCCGTCGAGGTCGTTGTCAATGTCGGGGCAACCGTCCGCGTCCGCGTACCCGTCGGCGTCTTCTGCCAGGCTCGGGCACTTGTCCTTCGCGTCCGGGATGCCGTCTCGGTCCGTATCGACGACCTCCTCAGCCCGGGGGGTCTCATCCGGACATCCGTCCGCGTCCTGGTAGCCGTTGACCGTCTCCGGCTCGTTGGGACAGCCGTCGGACATGTCAGGCACCCCGTCTCCATCGTTGTCCAGGTCCGGGCAGCCGTCCTCGTCCTCATAGCCGTCGCGGTCTTCACGCCCGTCAGGACACCTGTCGGCTGAGTCGGTCACCCCATCCTTGTCCGCGTCCGGCTCGGGACAACCGTCCGCGTCCTCGTACCCGTTCACTGTCTCCGCTTCATTCGGGCACCTGTCGGCAGCGTCCAGGATCCCGTCCGAGTCGTTGTCGGGGTCCGGGCAGCCGTCCGTGTCCTCGTACCCGTCCAGGTCCTCGGCTTCAGTCGGGCACAGGTCGCTGTCGTCTCCCAAACCGTCTGCGTCCACGTCGCCGCCGTACACGGCCGGCAAGAAATCGAATCCGAGAGTGAACGCCCACTCCGGAAGCTCGTCGTCCGGGTCAAACTCGGTGTCAGCGTCGTTGCCGGAGAGTCTCAAGTCCACGGCAGCCGTAGCCACGATGCCGAAGGGCAAGTTCATCCTGGCGCCGGGAGTGATCAGTATTGGGTTTTCCTTGAAGGTCGCCACGTCCGCGCCGTCAATGAACTGCTCCGTGTAGAGCTCAGTGAACAGGGTGACAATGGAAGAAGGGAACTCCAGTCCCAGGCCGGCCAGGAGGACGTCCTTGTTCTCCAGTCTTCCCGGAATCGGGAACATGTACGACGGAAACCGAACGATGCTCTCGTCACGGTTGAGCCAGTAGCCCGCGTTGACATGCACCCTGAGAGGAGTGAGCGCCGCGACGTCGCTCAGGTCGAACGTGGCGCAGACTCGACCGAACACGTTTGCCTCGTCAGTCGTGAAGAGTCTCGTGCCGGCCGACGCTCCGGGCATCACAAGTTCAGTGTTCTTGCCGGAGGGGAGCGACACTTCGGCCATCGCGGCAAAAGAGAAGGTCTCGCTCTCGAGCGGTGCCTTGACCTTGAAACCAACTCTCATGTCTCCCAGGCCGCCGTAATTCTCGTCGGACTCCTCTCTGTCCGGAAGAGGCTTGAAGTTCCAGGCGGTCCCCTGCCCCGGCAGCACCACGAACGCCTCGGCTATGCCCATGAACCCGTACCTGCCGCTCAGTTGGCCCAGAGCGTAGCTCTCCTTGACCGAGTGCGAGTACGGCGTCATCCGGTGGTAGTACTGGCCGAAAAGACCCACGGACCATCCGCTCTGAGGCAGAACTCCCGCGGAAGAGATGCGCAGAAGGCCGTCTGTGCCCCTCAAGTCGGCGCAAACACGAGGTGCGGGAAACAGGTTACCGGCGATGACGGCAAAGAGAACACAGGCGGCCAGTACACGAGGCCGACGGACAACCGCGCGACTGAGCCGGCGTCTCTTAAGTGTCGTGCAGAATCTCATACGAAGCTCCTTTGCAAAGTCCTAACGCGGTTTCAAACTAGGAGTTGAGCGCCGGAAAGTCAACACAAATCAACCCCGGGGGCTCGCGCAGCGACGTTGCTCCGTGGGCGGGGCCGTCACGCCGGGCGACCGGCGCCGCGGGCCACGGCATCGCTGCCGGAGGGAGGTTTTTTCACGCAGCTCTCACCACAGCCTCACCAGCACACACTTCAAGTACTCGCTGATGCGGCCGGGAAGCAGGATGGGATGGTCGCGCGATTGGGACCGTATCGAGACAATCTGCGCTTCCCTGCCGGCTCTCCTGGCCGACCTGGCGAGAAGACTCAGGAATGTCTCTCTGTCCACGTTGTGCGAACAGGAACAGGTCACGAGGAAGCCGCCGGGTGTCACTAGTTTCATGGCATCCGTGTTTATCCGCTCGTAGATCTCCACCCCCGCTCTCATCTTCCGCTTGCTCTTGACGAGTCCGGGCGGGTCCACGATGACCACGTCAAACTTGTCGCCCAAAACGACGAGCCGAGACAGATACGAGAAACAGTTCTCGTGCACGAGACTGCACTTGCCCGACACTCCGTTTAGCTCGACGCAGCGCTCGGCCATCTCCAGGGCCCTGGGGGAGCTGTCGATCAACGTCGCGTGGCGCGCTCCCCGCCTGGCCGCCTCTATGCCCCAGGCCCCGCTGTAACAGAAGCAATCCAACACGTTCTTGTCCTGCACGATGTCGGACAGAAGCACCCTGTTTTCGCTCTGGTCCAGGTAGAGGCCCGTCTTCTGCCCGTTGATGAGGTCCGCTATCGCAAAAAGCGAGATGTCGCGCAGAACCCCGGCGCCGGGGTACTCCCCGCGCGCGACGGTTCTCTCGAACGGAAGGTTCTCCTGGGCCCTGGCGTTCGTGTCGTTCCTCAACACTATGGACCTGGGCCTGAAGATGTCTTCCAGCAGGTCCAAGAGAAGCTCCCGCTGCCGTTCCATGCCCAGGGTAGTGACCTGCACAGCCAGGTCCTCTCCGTAGCGGTCCACGACGAGGCCTGGCAGGTAGTCCGCCTCACTGAACACCATTCGCATCGCGTCGCGCTCCCCGGCGAACGGCCGCCTGGCCTCGATCGCCCTTGCGATGCGATTGCGGAAGAATTGGCGGCCGACTTCCTCCGGCTCCCGCGTGAGGACCCGGATGGCGATGAGCGACTTCCGGTTCAAGTAGCCGCGGCCGAGGAACGTGCCGCCCTGACTGTAGACGTCGGCCAGCGCGCCGTCTTCGGCCGAGCCGTCAAACCGTTCTATCTCGTTGCTGAAGACCCACGGATGCCCTATCCGCTGCCGTCTGTCCTCGTTCTTCTTGAGGTATACTCTGGGAATTTGTGGCATGAGCGGGAATCCTGTTGCCGCGTTGCGGACGCCGCGGGACACTTGAGGCGCGCCAGGGACGCGCGTGACGGCCCCGGCCACACCGTCAGCGGGCCGGTGTCGCGGCCATCGGAACCGCCTCGTGAGCCGCGGCGTGAGGCAGCCCGCCGGTCGGGGTGTCCTATCGGCAGCGCGGTCCTATCGGCGGCGGATCCGCCCCCTGTTGTTAAGGCAGACCACCACCCGCGCCGCCGGTCGCTCCGCCGGCCACGTCGCGGGCAGCTCCCTCAGCGGCCGCCCCTGATGAAGCTCCCTATCAGCCTGTAGACGAGTCTGGCGGCGAGGAAGTCAGGCGCCACCAGACCCGGAATCGGACGCAGCTCGTTCAAGTCCATGCCGACTACCCTCTTCCCGGCCGCCAGTTCCCGCATCATGCCGGTCACTTCCTGCCAAGAGAGGCCGCCCGGCTCTGGGGTGCCGACCGACGGCACGACGGAAGGGTCGAACACGTCCATGTCTATGGTCAGGTAGATCTCGTCCGGGAGGCCGGCGAGGGCGCTCGAGAAGTGGCCCACGCGCGAAGGTGCCAGGGTCACAATGTCACCCTTGCCGGCGGCCGCGCCGGCGGCGGCTGAACCCGCGCCTCCAGGCCTGGCTTCGACCTTACCCACGCCCCTACCCGAACCCACACTTCTGACCTTGCCGGTCCCGGCGGCCGCGCCGCGTCTTGAGCCGCGTCCCGAGGCGCTGCGTCTGCCGGTGACGGGACCCGCGCCGCTTCTGTCCGCTCCGGCACGCTTGAGGAACTCGCTTTCCTCCTCCGACATTGACCTCACTCCGACCTGCACGAGCGGGCCCAGCTCCGCAAGCCGCCTGCCGGTGCAGGCGTGGTTCATCCGCGTGCCCTCGTAGGAGCTTCGCATGTCCGCGTGCGCGTCAAGCTGCACAAACCCGAGCGAACGGTGGTTCCTCTTGAATGCCTTCGCCGCTCCGACCGAGAGGATATGGTCGCCACCCAGCATGACCACGAACTTGTCCATCTTGACGTACCTGTCCACGGCCGCGGTCACTTCCTTGACCATGTCTTCGGGGCTCGAGACCACCGGCTCCAGGAACGGCAGAGTGTGGATGCCGAAGGTGCAGGGAGAAAACCCCAGTTCCTCGTCGAAAAGCTCCATGTTCCTTGAGGCCGAGATAATGGCCTGGGGGCCGTCCTTGCTGCCGCTCTGGTAGCTGGCCGTGGAGTCGTAAGGCACGGGCAGCACCACAGCGCGGGACGCCTCCAGAGAGGAGAATCTTTCCTCCAGCGCACCGAAATTGAAAGGAAGGAAGACAGGCTCTTTTTTCATTCAGCAAATCACCTTCGGGGCGTCGGCAGCTCGCCCTCGGCACCGGACCGCCTTCATCGCTGCCCACCTCGGTCGGCCCCTCTCCTTCGTCGCCCGGTCACATCAAGCGGCTATGCACCGCTGTCAACAACTCACCTTGGTCAGTAGCTGACTTTGAGCGTGCGTCCCGACTCGAACTTCGGCAGCTTCCTGGCTGACAGGTTGTCGCCCCTGCGCGCGGCCAGCGCAGTGGCGATTATCGGGAGCGCAATGGTCGCGTCGGAATACACCGTCACCTTCGAGGCCTGCGGGGCGATTTTGCCCCAGGACTGCGCTTCCTCGAACGTGCATCCGCTGAGGCCGCCCCAGTGAGGTGGGTCCGTGATGACCTGAATTGCATACTTGTGGCCACCGACGTCAAGCCCCATCATTGGAGCCGTAACTTCAGTCTGCTGTATGAAGTTCTTGGGCAGGCCCCCTCCGACGTAGACGACGCCCGAGGAAACAAACGCGGCGAGCTTGGCCGTCTCCATCACGTCGGCCACGATGTCGAATACCACCGTATTCTCGTTTCTGCTCCTGCCGGCGGCGATGGCAATGCCTATGGATGAATCCGCGAGGCCGGGGCAGTACACAGGAACGCCCGCTTTGTAAGCGGTGGTGAGAATCCCTTCGTGCTTGGCCACGCCGGACAGTTTCCTGCCCAGAAGCCCGATGAACTCGCGCGTCGTGAAGGGCTCGCCCTGCGGGAGCTCCCTCGCGAACTCACGTATGAAGTCGTCCGTCTTCTGAAACTCCTCCTCTGACGCGAAAGTGTCGTATATCCTGTCCACGCTCTCCTGCTTCAGCGCCATGTCGTCGACGTTGTGAGTCCCCTTCCAGTGGGCGTAGCCCAGCGTCTCGTGGCAGTCGTGAAACAGGTTTGCTCCGGTGGACACGAGGCAGTCCACGAACCTGTTCTCCAAGAGGTACGAGACGACTTTGCGCATTCCGGCCGGGACCATCGCGCCCGCCAGGCCGAGGAATATCACGACCTCGTCGCCCAGCATCCGCTCCCATATCTCAACGGCGACCCCGACGCTCCGCGCCTGGAACGAGATGCCCGAAAACTGCCTTACTAAATCGTCCACAGTCGCGCCGCCTCTGACCTCGACAGGGTTCACTGGTATTTTCAGAAAACGTTTCATTCCTGGCTCCCTACTGCCGACCTCCCTCAGGTTAATGCGTCGCGGAAAATCAGCGGATTCTACTCATAGTCCTCGTCGGAATCCTCCTCCTCGGCGAAATCGTCGCTCAGTTCCTCTTCGAAATCGTCCTCCACGTCCAGCTCATCCAGCCAGTCCTTCTCGTCCTCCACCTCGCGGATTACCCTCTTCTTCCGGTTGGGACGCTCATCCTGGCTATCGAAGAACTTCTTCCGGGCGTTCATTGGACTAGACTCCTCCAATGTCTGTTGACTGCCCGCCGGACGCAGTAGGCGCCCGGCGCAACTCAAGAGATGTGTAACGTTAGATGAGCAAGAAAATCCCTGTTGTTTGTCCGTGGTTTGGCTCTTCTCTGTCTATTCCCGGGCTTCGCCCACCTCCTTTCGCACAAAGCGGAGCGTAGTATATCAAGTGACTCCCAGCGTCAACGAAAAAATGGAGGCGGCCCCTCACACCACGACGCCGACCGCGACCGCGTCGTCCTCTTCCAGCCGCATGAGCCGCACGCCTGAGGCCGCGCGTCCCGTCTCGCGCACGTCAGCAGCGCCGAACCTGATGAACTTTCCGTTCTTGCTCGAAAGCAGCACCTCTCCGCCGGCCACAGTGGCCGCGAACGCAACGTTGCCGGTTTTCTCCGTCAGTTTGGCGCCCGTCACACCTCCGGCACCGCGAGCCGTCTTTCTGAACTCTCCGTAGTCTGTAAGCTTGCCGAAACCCTTCTCCGTCACCACGAGGAGGTTGAGCCCTTCCCGGGCCGGACACACAGCCACGACCGAGTCATCCGGGGTGAGCCTCACGCCCCGCACCCCCTGGGCGTTCTTACCCATCACCCTGACGTCTGCCTCGTCGAAGTTGACCACCTTGCCCAGGGCAGTCACAATTAGAGAACCCGCGGGCGCCTCGGACACGTATCCTGAGCGGATCACGTCACCCTCGCCGAGCGACATGGCCATCGTGCCGCCCGCCTTCTGTTTCTTGAAGCTCGAGAGAGACGTCCTCTTGACTATGCCCCTTGCCGAGATGAGAAACAGCGGTTCCTCCCCTATCTCCCCGACGCGGGCCAGCATGAAAGTGACAGTCTCCTCCGGAAGCAGGTCCAGGAGGCCCGCCGCCTTCTTTCCCCTGGCGTACCGCCCCATGACAGGTATCTGCTCCTTGTTGAGCGAGTGGCACCTGCCCGCGCTCGTGAAGAAGAACACCCTGGCCCCGGGTTCGGCCTTCGCCAGGCCGCATATGGCGTCCTCTTCTTTCGGCTTCCCGCCGACTATGCCCTTGCCCCCTCGCTTCTGCGCCTCGAACTCGCCGAGCGGCACGCTCTTCAGGAACCCGCCGGCGCTCAGTATCACAAGAACAGGCTCATTCACGGACGCCGCTTCAACCGGCGCCTCTTCGGTGCGCGTCTCTTCCGTGGACATTGTGGCCTCCTTAAGCAGGTCTGTGTCGCCTCCAGGTCGCATCCGCGTCGCTTCCGGGCCGCGTCCCGCTCGCATCCTCGGTTGCGTCAGGGTCGCCTCCGGGCTGCATCTAGGTAACGTCCAGATTGTCTCCCGCTCGCGTCCCGGGCAGTATCCCACTCGCATCCGCGTCGGCTCTGGCTCATACACGACGGCGAGCCGCGTCACGACAGCGATACTTGATGGGTGGGCAGCAGTAAGTGTCCAGCCGGCAATCACGCTACTCCCCCGGATGAACGAACGCGGCCGCGTTCGCGTCCCGAGCCGAAGGAAATGATAACATGATGCACGACATATGAGCTGCGAGGGATAGACGCCCGCTCGGTCTCAGAAGACCGTCTTCTCCTGCCTGATGTCCAGGTCGTACATTCTGAGGGCGCCGCCGGTCGATTCGCACACCAGCTCAGGGACTCCGTCGTCGTCCACGTCGAACAGAGTGAGTCGCGTACCGAAGAAGTCAGTCTGCCACTCAATGTTCAGAGTCCGGGCGTTTATCACGAAACCTGAGTCGAGCACAAGCTCCTTCTCGTCGTCGTCGTCCACGTCGCCTATCACCATGTACTCGGCCCTGAACTCGTCGGCGCTCTGATATTCCCTCTGCAGTCTCTCCCCGTCCAGGACCAGCAGCCTCGAGTCGGCGCACAGGATCAGCTCCCTGGCCCTGTCCGGGTCGAGCTGGTCTATCAGGAATTCCGACACGCTCTCAAAATCGTTCGAGGTATTTTCCCAGACAAGCTGGCGCGTTGACGTGTCGAACACAAACATCCTTCCGGCGGAAGTCAGCACCACGAGGTCCACGACTCCGTTAGCGTCGATGTCATCGGCCAGAATCTTCTTGACCGGTGCGCCGAGGTAGAACGTGCTCCACGTGCTCGCGTACCCGAAGCCCATCCACCTGCTCACGTACACGTATCCCCTCGCGCTTCCGACCGCGACGTACTGACGAGGAACCGAATCGGCCGTGAACGCGGCCACGGCTCTGTAGTGCGCGGCGAACATCGCAGGCTCGAGCGCCGGACACACCGGCTCCCTGGGGCCACCGTGCGGCCGGCCCGCGACCGCGGTCGTGTCCGGGGGCGGGGGCGGAGGCGCGGAAAATGCAGGAGAGAAACAGGCAACGGACATCCCCACGACCAGGGCCGAGAGCAACAGGCAGGTACGGACCGTGGCTCGAGGCGCGGTTTGTGCGGAGCAGGCAGTCTTCATTTGTAACCTCCAGGTCGGCCCGGGTTGTGGCAGGCCGCCGGACTCGGACGCGCGTGCTACAAACAGCTTGGCGGGTGCCCTGCCGCGGTGCGCGTGCCCATAGTCCGGAGCGCTGGCTGTGGTTCGTGCGCCGCTTGCGTGGGGTGCAATGTCTATCGGGTCTCGCCGCCGCTGGAGTGCCCCTGAACAGCACTCCATTGTGCGAACGCCCGGCTCCACTGCCCCACTGTGGGGCTCCACCGCCGTGTCTTGAGTCAGGTTAGAATAGCCCCCATATACGGTCAACAGGAAAAGAAAAAGGGAGCGGAGGCGTCGTTCGGTCTGCGAGGGGACGCGCGGCGGTCGTCCAGGATGCGGCACACAGAGAAAAGTCTTGGCAAGGGCGTCACATTGTGATGTAGCCGTGCAGTTTGAGATTGACTTGAGCGCAGGCTTGTGGTAGTTTGCGTAAGAACCTTGGGCCCGCTGACGGCTCATGGCGGAGGTCCAGGACAATCCCTCTTCCGACACGACTACGGGCCCAGTATTGCCGGTTGCTCTGACCTTACCGGGTCGGCCGCGTATTCCTATGCCGAAACCAGATATCCCCGTGTCGGCGGCGAAGCCCATCGCAACACGCTAGCCAGATGCGGCTTACGGCGCTGAGACCTGCGGGGATATACCGACAGGAATGCAGTCTAAAGGTAACTGGGGCGGACCGGTATAGGACGTAGTTAGCTTCACGGGGCTTCTGGGGCTTGACAAAATCGCCGGTATGATATATTGTAATACTTGAGGTGATTGCATGAGCACGATAAAGGTAGCCATCACGATTCAGGACCATTTGCTCGACAGGCTGGATCGATTGGTCAAGGCGAGAGTATTTCCAAATCGCAGTAAAGCGGTGCAAGAGGCCGTGAAGGAGAAGCTGGCACGGCTCGATCGCAACCGGCTGGCGCGGGAATGTGCAAAGCTCGATAAGAAGTTCGAGCGTTCAATGGCAGAGGAGGGCATTTCGCGGGAGCTTTCTGAATGGCCAGAATACTGAGGGGCGAGATCTATTGGGCTGATCTGGATCCGACGAAGGGGCGCGAGCAAGCCGGCGAACGCCCCGTGCTAATCCTCAGTCATGATATCTTCAATGAACGTTCTGGCACCGTTATCGCGATGGCGCTTACAAGTGCACCTCAGAAGGCGGGTTTTCCGCTGACGCTTGAGCTTTCGAATTCGGCTCTGCCAAAGAAGTCATGGATCAAGATCAGCCAGATTCGCACTTTGTCAACCGAGCGGCTCGGGAAGAAAATCACGAAATTGTCCGATAAAGAGCTTGATCTCGTCATTGAAGGATTAAACGAGATCATCGGAAGCTAACTCCGCATGCAGCTGACGGCCGCTACCGTCACGCCGCCTGTGGAGCACGCGGCGCGCCGGCCCGCCGGGGCGGCGGACGCGGCCGCAGCTGATGCCGGTGTTAAGCGCCATCAGCAGCATCCCAATTCTCAGGAGTTTCAGATGGCCGAGGCTACAGAACCCGAGTGGCTCACCGACCTAAAGCGACTTGCAGATCCCGCATGGGTCCTGCTCCTCGACAATCCTGGTGGCGCAGTGCTCCTCGCCGACCAACTCCCGGCTGCCCTCCCAGCCGGACTGGTTGCCCAGGACGGTACCAAAGAGAGGCAGGTTTGGGAGTGGATCGGCGTGTACTACAGGGCCAATCAACGCTGGTACGACGCAATCGCCATCTACACCTCCATGTACAATCACTTCCTCCGGCATCAGATGGAAGACCATCCTCGCGTCCATAAGGGGATGCCGCTCGTATGGATCGCCGATTGCTATGCTTCCGTCGGCAACATCCCACTCTCGAAGCGCTACCTCATGCTTACCCTGATCGAAGACGCCATTACCATGACCGGTGTCGTCGACCCTGTCAAGACCGGATCGTACTTCCGACTGGCATGGCGCCATGGGTTGCCGGACATCGAAATCAAGAGGTACGCGGCAGAGTCCCTCGCCATTAGCGGCCAGGCGCGAGACCACGCTGTCTTTCCAGAGTTCGTACTGCAGCAACTGGATCGCGACTGGCTCCTCGAGGTCCCCACCGCCAATGACGCTGGGATCTACGTCGCGAATACTCTCTACATCGAACACCTCATGCGAGGCCTAAGCGATGCCTCCGGCAGGGGACTCGAAAACCTCGCCGACTATCTGCTCTCGTGTATCCCCGGCTGCCGCACGGCAAAAAGACAAAGCAGCTACTCCACGGACTACGACGTCGTATGTTCCCTCGAAGGACCAGACATTGACTTCCGCTCCGACTTCGGTCGATACTTCGTCTGCGAGTGCAAAGATTGGGAAAACCCTGCCGGCTTCACTGAATTCGCCAAGTTCGCTCGAGTGTTCGATTCTATCAAGGCCCGCTTCGGCATCCTATTCTCTCGCGACGGCATATCTGGAGCCAAAGGCACCACGGATGCCCGTCGCGAACAACTCAAGGTCTTTCAGGATCGCGGTCTCGTCATCATCGTTGTCGATATCAAGGACTTAGAGTTCATTGCCAAGGGCGTAAACTTCATAAGCATGCTCAGACGCAAGTACGAGGAAGTACGTCTTGATCTTCCCCCATCAAGACCAGCTGATAGGGATGGCGCCTAACACGTATGAGGCCTGCCGGCGTCAAGAGATAAGATGATCCCTTCACCGGCGGGGTGGCCGGTTGGGACGTTGTGGACCCGGGGTTCGTTTCCTGACTTGGTTTCTCATCTGCGGTGCGGGACGCTGTCCTGCACCAAACACGTATGGAGG